>JALYTS010000108.1 GCA_030854185.1 Actinomycetota bacterium
CAATGAAACTCAGCCGCAGAGCAGCAGGCTGATGTCACTTCCGCCCTCGTGGTCGCGACGGTGGCGGTCGTGGCAGTCGTCGTAACCGCCAGCCGGCTCCATAGCCTGCAGGTCGAGAAGAACCATTATTTTCACCTCCCTCCGTATGTCGAAGCGGATGATGGTATGTCGACGCGTACGATGGCAGGGCTCGGGCGCGCCGTCGGCATCCTCGCCAGTACCGCTGGTTCCTGTGATCGTGCGTACCGCCTAAGCCAGGAAAATCAGGCGGCATCGGGAAATGTTCGGCGGTGACCTCGGCGAAGTCTTCCGGCTTCCCGGCGTCGAGCCGGATCACGGTGGTCACGGCACCGAGCGCCCGTCGGGTTCATGATCACCCAATTCTCGAGAAACCGCCGTTCCCGCCCATCGGGCACCGGACTGTCACCGAATCGAATGGCTCCAACCGGTTGGCCCCGGACACCGAATAGTAAAACAACGGATCCGCGATGCAGTACACCTCGTAACCGCTGTCCACTGAGTCTGCCTTGTCGACCGATCATCGCTATGCAGCAATAGTCGTGCCAATGCCATGGGTGCGGCAAGTGGTGTTCGTCAGGCTCTCCATGTGAAGGAGTCACGGGTGTCGGCGGTGATTCACACGCCATCTTGGCGCGTGATCGTCAGCTCAGACAACCGGGGCGAGAGGCGACGCCCCCGACACGTTCGGGAGTTCCGGGCCGTGGTGGCTCGCCTGAGGACGGCTCCTGGCAAACGGCGGCAGGCCGCGGCCTTTTGGGCTAAGACGCGGCTCTTCGGCGCCGGGAAGGACCTCTGAGCGCCGTCGAGTGCCCAGAGTTCTCAGGTCCCGACCAGCGGGCTACTACGCGTCATAGTGTGCGCCGCGGCGATGGCTCCAGCCGCAGCAGCGACGGTCCCGGCCAGGTACGTCCCGGCAGTACACCCCCCGTTCGGCCTGCCCGCACCCAGCGCCCTGCGCACGGGCGTGTGCCGACTGGCGAAGCGGTGGCTACTGCCCCGCTCACTGACTCGAGAGAGGTGGCGTTGGTGCCTCCCCGCACACCACGCTTCGTCGGATGGAGACTGTTCGCCGTCGCGGCCGCGCTGCCGATCGCGATCATTGCGCCCTGGCAGGCCCAGGCCAGCCCCGAGACGGCGGCACCGGGAAGCGCCACAGACTCGACCAGCGACGCTCCTGTCACTCTGACGAACGGCCAAATCCCGGTCTTAGCCGCCGACCCCGACCCCGAGCCCGAGCCAGACCCAAATCCAGCTGGCCGAGAGCGGAACAACGAGCGCCACCGCAACCGGCAGGCCGCGCCTGATGGTGGGCGAGGTAAAGCGCCCAACCCGAACTGCACGCTGATCGTCCCAGATGCGCCACTGACAGCGCAGGGCTTGGCCACGCCCTACCAGTTGGTGGCGACAAATCGCCGCAACGGGGCGTGCCACGAGGTCAACGCCAAGCAGTCGGCGTTCGTCGAAGCCACGATCATCGATCCAGCGACGGGCGCATTGTCGATCTACCGGCCGCTGGTCATCGACCGGGGCACCCAGCCGGCGGCCCCGCCGGTCGTGCCGAAACTGCCCACGGGCTCTGTGGTCGGGCTGTGGTTCGGTTTCCAGGGCACCACTTTGACCCTGCGCGGTGCCACCGACGGCTGTGTCAACGGGTTGCCCGGCTCGCCGTTTGGGCAGTTCGCCTACTGCGGTGCCCCAGAGTTCTTCCGTGCGGCCAACGCCGCGATCAGCGCTGGCAAGCTGAAGGTGCCCCCGTTAGGTACGGGCCGCGACGGCCAACCCTGCCCGAGCACCCGCGACTTCACGGTCGTCGATCAGGATCAGAGCGACAACCTCACCACCAGCTACCTAGCGCTGCGCAACGGGCGCACCGTGCAGAACGACGCGGCGAACGCCACGGCGCTGCCGGCAACTACCGTCCTCAAAAACGCCAGCGACAACGGACTGCTGAGCACCTTCATCGACCCGGCGCTGGGCTGCCAGCCGTTCAAGGCCCCGGACGTCACCGCAGGCGGCGCACCCGCACCGTCGTTGGCGCTGAACGAATTGCAGGCCGCGGCCGCGCAGGCGCCGCCGATGGCATTCATCCCGCCCAATGATCCGATGGCGCAGGTCAACGGGAAACCGAGCGTGACCAAGGTCAACCTGTACCGAGCCGGTGTGAACATGCCGCCGCTAGATTCTGCGGTCAACACCGCGGCGAAGAAGTACTGCCGCAACCTCGCCACGATTGCTCCGAGGCGACTGCGCCTCGATCGACCGTTCACCATCCAGGTTCCCTCCCCGGACCCGGCGGCGGCGAACAACCTGTTCACCTTCCTGCAGCAGCGGCTGAAGGCCTCGTTGACCAACCTGGCCTGCAGCCCCACACGTCGCAAAGGCTGACGATCTTGGTGAGGAATCACCCACAAAGGAGCCCGCTATGTCCAATCAGCTGCCGGCGCCGTCAGTCGACGACCAACTGCAGATCAAGGACTTGCCCCACGAGGCCACCGTGCGGATCGCCCCGGTATGCGGGCATGAGTACAGGCGCCTGGTTCGCGAAGGAACAGCCGTGAAGTACGGGGCGATCACTGACGTCGAGCTCACCGCCGAGATCCGCGCGGTCAACGACCTGCACGGCAACCCCGGCGTGCGCCGAGTCTGGACCGAGCTGGTCGTGCGCGGCTGGGCGGCTCGCGGCAAGCGCGTGTGGTGTCTCCTGTGCGCCGCCGGCCTGCGCGGACGCCACTCGCGGCGTTCACGTGCACGATCACCCGTGGCAACCGGCCATCGAGGCCCCGGAACCGCTCGGAAAGGACTTCCACGTCGAGGCGCCCAACATGGACGGGAGCAGGTCATGAACGCGCCACAGATCCCACCGCTTGAGTTCACCGGCCCACTGTGCTCGCTTTGCGGGATTGAGGGGAGCCGCAGTGCACGGCTGATACCGTTTCCCTCCGCGCCGACATCGGGGCGGAGTACGGCGCGTGGGGCGAATGGCGCTACCGCTGCGTCCTCGCGGACGGTCACAAGATGGACCACATCGGGGTCCGCATCGACAAACCCGACCTCGGTGGCACCTACGGCTGGCGAGATGACCACCACCTTGACCAGACGGTGAAGTCGTGATGACCGCGACGGAACTGGCGTGGCTCGCCATCAAATGCGGGTCCGTAGCAGCGGCCTGCTACCTCGTCATCTACGCGACCATGTGGGTATTGGTTTGGACACAGCCAGCGTCCACTGACCCGGATGGTGCGTCGTGAATGCGACACCGGAGACTAGGATCTGTTGGCTGTCTCACATTCCACGTCAACTTACGGTGTTCAAATACATACCCGGTTGTTATGGGCCATGGGACGATCCGTTCGTTATTGTCTACGTAGCCATCGTCACGGACTCGCCGCTTTGACCCGTAGTGCGACCGGGGTTATTTCCCGCCATACCGACGATGGTAATCGCTCTACGGAACGTCAGGCGGCAGGCCAGGGGAGCATCGCGTCCCGTATTCCAGCCGGCCGCCCACGCCGTATCCCGTGTCCATCCACGGTGACGTCCTACCGTTCCTGTAAATGAGGGCGGCGTGTTCAATCATGTCGGGTGTTTCGAAGGACCGATGTGAAGGGGCAGGCCAATGCGAAGGATAGCCCGGTCTGTGATCACTCGGCAGGTCCTCGAAGACGTTCCGGGACACCACCGGAGAGCTGGTGATCTCCCGCAATGCCGTGAGCGAGATCACCGACCGGCTCTGGGATCTTTTCTGTCGTTCCTTCGCGTGGTGCGAGCTCGGTGGTGGTCTCCTCGCAGCGCAGGTCCTCCCTGCCGGGCCGACTCGGCGGGCCGTGAGGAGGTCACCGCCGTCCCGACCGCATCTCCGAAGCGGTGCCGGGTCCGGGCGGAGCCCGGGATGCGTGCGCCAGTAGGAGCCGCAGTCGTGGGTTGGCATGACCGCGAAGAAGACAGCGGGTGTGCGATTGACAGCATGCAGGTCTCTGATCGGATCGCACGACCTGACGAGGCTAGAGTACCGCCGCGCTAAGGTGCGGACTGTAATGCTCCGTGACCAGAGTGCGGTCCAATGCACTGTCAGTGAGATTCTCTCCGCTATCGCCGGTGGTTCCCCGTATGCCCCCGTGTGAACGGGCACGCGAGGGGCACGAAGCAACATCGCCTCCGTGGAGCTTGGAATCTGGCTATCGTGCCAGCGGACCCGGTCACCTGCACGGATAGTTGGCCGCTGACGTCTCTGCGGTCCGTGGCTCAGACCGCCTGGTGGCCTGCGGCGGCTACGATCACCTGGGCAACACGGCGTGTTAGCCGCGGGGATCCTCGCCGCTGCCGCATCAGCATCGCATCGAACAGGCGACGCTGATGTTTCCGACTCCACATCCCAGCTGCTGCGCACCCACCCTAAGCTCCTGGCGCATGCCCCACCGGTGCCGGTGGCGTATCGGGGTGGACCGGTCGGTGGACCGGTGGAGTTCGAACAAGGTCCAGGACACGTCTACAAACAGCACGTCAACAGGTGTGAATTTACCCATTCACGAGTGTGAAATACCCACTCCAGTCGGAAGAGGGGTGGGCTAAACTGGACGCCGGTCGGGGAACAGTCGCCCCTACGGTCTCGGTTCCCACCTTCTCACACGCCTGGGTGTGGCGGGTACCCAGAATTGTGGTGCGACTAGAGATCTGGTCCATCCGGCCGAACCCTCCAGAAGGGAACTCGGCGAGGCCTACAACGACAAGAAAGGTTCCCGATGCAGCACCGCGGAGGAATCTGGAAAATGGGGTGGGCGGGAACGTGCCTGGCCTTCGCCTCGTCGATCCTCATCCTCGCCGACGCGACCTCGGCGGCGGCGCAGGAGACTGACCCAGTGTACCAACACGGAGATCGTCACCTCTCCGTCTACTTAGCGGGCAAGGAGCTCCGCGATGGTGGAGACCCCAAAGGGTGGGGCATGGCTCGACTCGACCTCGACCCAGAAAAGGAGACGGCCTGTTACGCCCTCACCTGGACGGGACTCGGCGGTGTGGTGACCGCCTTCCACCTCCACGCCGCCCCTCGTCGAAATGACGGCCCGCATTGGGTTGACTTCTTCAACGACCAGCAGCTCGACGGGAAGCGAAAGGCGATCTCGGGCTGCGTCCATAGTCCTCGAGGTAAGATCCTGGACATTATCAACGGTCCGTCCAATTACTACCTCAACGTCCACACGACCGCGCACAAAGAGGGAGCGATCAGGGGCCAGCTATTTTAGCTGGCATGCCAACTCCCGCAGTATCACATCCTGGAATCAGCGGTCACTTCGGGTCACCGGCGGGTTCCACACAGCCGGCGACTCTCTGGTACCTACTGTGGACTCCGTCACGATCCGACCCCGGTCCGGATGGTGACCTCGCCGCTCACCGCGCGACCGGCATCGTGAGGCCGGGTTGCGCCGAGGGTGTTGTGCCCGAAACTTTGGCACGCATTGGGCACAGCTGCTCGCAGAGCCGGTCAAAGTGCGGCGTTGAGGTAGCGTCTGTGCCAACACCACGCAGGCGCAGCCTCCGCGTCGATTTCTCCCTGACCAAAGATCTTCGGCCAACGAGGAGGCACAGGTGCGCGTCCAGCCCGGCTCAGGTCTGGCGTGTAGCTCGAAGCCCGAAACAGGGGTTTATACCGGGCCGCCCGAGATCGGCACGAGATCCATCGCGCCGATGGGCTCGCAGGCGTTGCGCGGTGCACAAAAATGGGCCCGGTCTCCCATAGCGGCCGGCCCTGTTTGCCCTGGTAGTGGGGGTAGGATTCGAACCTACGGACCTCTGGGTTGTGAGTCGAACGGAACCCGTCCCAGCCTCTCATTGGGTCCTGCGGCGTCCTGCGTAGCCAGGGCCGATCGTCCATAGCGTCCCGCCTCGTCCAGCATGACCGACCGTTGCCCACAGCGTCCTTATTACCGTTTCTACTACGGCCGCCCGAGGATCGTCCGCGGACAACAGCACTCGCCCGTCCTTCCCTCAGGCTGACGGTGGTCGCGCTCGGGGGCGTTGGACCTGGGTAGATCTCGATGATCTCTTACCTGACCCGGGCCGACCTGGCGATCTACCGGAAAACAACAGTTGAGCAGCGGAAACATATCTCGTTAGTTCTCGCCGCGAGGTCGGTGGTTGCCGGTCGGGGTGTCGCTCCTGCTGGGGGTTGCCCTTGGGGTCGCCGGCATGGCTTGGTCCCGTCGGCTCCAGCCCGCCCCTTCGGCCGATCACTCCACAGCGTTTCCTCAGCGAAGGAGGTCCGGCGTCGTCTGAGCAGACCCGGGCCCTGATCCAGGAGATAAAAGGCCATCCCGGTCTGCGCACCCGCGTCATGGTGGGTGGGGACGACGCCGTAGCATGGGCGTCAGTGGTGCCAGGAACAACATATTCCACGACCCGGACTGCGCAGGTGCTCGATCTCCGCGGTGGCTTTTCTACGGTGTGGTCGGAACGGTTCACGAGTAAGGTACGATCTAATGCGCGGAAAGCGGAACGACGCGGCGTTGTTGTGGAGTCGGACAATACTGGACGACTCGTTCCCGTGTTCGACGCGCTGTATCGAAGCTCGGTCGACAGGTGGGCTCAGGAGCGGGGTAATCCGTTACCATTGATGCGCTGGCTCGCGCAGCGCCGCGAGCCGCAGACCAAGCTCGCGACAGTGGCACGGAGGATGGGCGATCGCTGCACCGTGTGGATAGCGTGGCGGGGAGGTGAACCCCTCGCCGGCATTTTCGTCCTCACGAAGGGTCCGCGGGTTACCTACTGGCGGGGGGCGATGGACAAGGAACGGGCGCGTGGCACCTGCGCGAACGAACTCCTGCACCGTTGCGCGATCGAGGCCGCATGCGCTGATGGCCGACAGAGCTACGATTTCGGCCTATACCAAACGGAAGAGCTGAGGAGATTCAAGAGTACTTTTGGAGCGCGGGAGGTTCCCGTGCACGCATACTACTTCGAGAGACTGCCTACCGCAGCTGCCGAAATGAAGTGTCACAACGCCGCCAAGCAGGCTGTGCAAGCTCTAGCGCGGCTTGCGCGCACAGGTAGGTGAGGCGGATGGCGCACCGGGTCGGTCATACCAGCGCCCCAGACGATCGTGCTGGCCTTCGACGGGCTGATCTTGCCCCGGGGAATCACGGGTCGAGCTGCCTTTGGAGAATGTTGCGTTGGTACAGAAGCGGGCTGTGCAGGTTGCCAGGGAGAACGCCTGGCCGATTATCGTGGCCACTCAGATGCTCGCCTCTATGATCAGCAATGCCCGGCCGACGAGGGCGGAGACGTCGGATGTGGAGATCAGAAACACTGCGGCACCCACCGCGGCAAGGACCCGCCGATCGGTCTCGGGGTCGTGCACGCCACCGTAGGGTCCGGCAGCATCCTCTCGCTCGCTTTCCGTCGGTGCATGCGGCGACGCCGAACATCCAGCCAGGAACCCAAACCGTGGCCGGCCAGGCCTGTACCGGCCCAGATGATACTTCCGGGCCAACGGCGGCTCGACCTGAACGGGAAAGAGCCGCTGCCTCTACAGGGCGGGCAGCGGCTCGTCTTTCCATAGGTCGCGTAGCTGGGACGCGTAGTCGTTGAGGTTATAGGAGGGGCAGCCGGCGCCGCCGTAGCCGATGTAGTTGCCGTTGGCGTCCCGCCGTCCGCCGTTCATAACGGTGCTGAGGCCATGGTGGGCAACCATGCTGCGGATCCCAGCGGTGATGTTGGCCACCGGATCGGTGATCGGGCGGTCGGCAAGGCTGGGCAGCACGCAGGCTCTGAAGGTGCTCGGGATGGTCTGCATGAGACCCTGCGACGGGATGCCCGCCTTCGCGTTGCTGTCCCAGTTGTTGATCGCGTTCGGGATGCCGCCCGATTCGTGCATGATGATTTGCTTGACCCCGGGGAGGAGGGCCTGGGGTAGGCCCATTATCCCGAGCGCTTTGGCGATCCAGCCGTCCAAGCTATGGCTATTGCCGGCTTGGTAGGGCCGCCCGAGACGGGTTCCTAGGGCCTCCTGGTAAGCCGCCGCCCGGTCCGCCCGCTCGACAGCACGGCGCAGAGCGGCCACTCCGGTTGGGGCATCACGGGTAAGGTCCAGCTGCAGAACCTCGGATGCCAACGACGGACCGGTCAGTGCGGCCGGCGCGACCTCGGCCACCTGCTTGTATTGTCCCGCTGTCGTGGCCTGCATCGTATGACCGGCGACGGCCAGGGCACCAGCCGCGACCGCCGCGGTCACCGCCCGACCGCGCAGCACGGGGCCTGGCCGGGGCATGCGATGCGTGCCGCGAGGTTTGGGGTCGGGCGTAGGGGGAAATACACGCTCGGGATGGGGTCGGCGACCGCGAGGGGAGCGGTGACGCGCCAACGGTCGGTCCTTCCGAGCCGGGGACCTGGTGCAGGGGCCAGACAGGAGTCGTCCCAGGTTCGGGGGCAACGGGAACGATCCTGCTCGCGACCAGATCATGATCTGCGACCGCCGGAAAGTAGCGGTAAGGCCACGACTGGGGCAAACCCTGTAATGGCGATGCTGTGTCGCATGCGCCCGATGCAGGAGCCGGCGCGCCGAGCGGTCAGGCACTGACTCGTCGAGCGGTCAGGGCGCCGTGCTGGCCGACGATGAGCGGTGGGATGCGCCGCGCGTTACAGGCTGGTTCCGACCGGGTTACGGCGGTACCCCCGAAAGCGCCCACATCACCGGCGGGACTGCAGCGGCAGTCGTCCGTAGGCCAGTGCCCGCATCCAGGCTGGCCGATCCGACCTGTCGATGGCAATCTTCACGTTGGTTGGGAAGACCGCGACGAACAGCAGGTCGGCAAGCAGTCCACAGAGCCCCAATGCCGGTGAGCAGGACGGCCAACCCCCAGCGGCCGCTACGGGGCCGGCTGGCGGTGGAAGTCACCGCACCAATTCTGGGCCGCAGCTACCCGGGTGAAGCATCAGCGAATCTTCAACCAGTGCCCCGCTGGTGGCGAGGTCTCCCGGCAAGATCCATCCCCCAATCGGGGGTTGCTGTCAATCCCCTAATTCGGTCTGCCGTGTTAGGGGACGATCCCCGATGACCGGGTGCCACGGGGCACCTAGCTTTGGCCCCTCACCGCCGGACAGGCCAACCCCAGGCCCGGCCCCGTACTACTACTAAGGAGCTCGACAGCCATGAGCACGACGCAGAGTCTGCTGGACTTCATCCTCAACCTGATGCGCGACGGTGACGCCAAAGCCGCCTTCGCCGCCAACCCCGACCAGGCGCTGGCTGATGCCGGTCTGAGCGATGTGCTCAGTGGGGACGTGTCCGATGCGATGTCCTATGTGGCCGAGTACCACCCGGTGTCCTACGTCGGCGACGGGGAGTACAACGTCGGCAACACCCGCGGTTCCCACCACGACGGCGACCACCGACCTGACGACGGCTACCGGCCCGACAGCTACGAGCCTGTCAGATACCAGCCCGATCCGCACGCCACCGCGGTGCAGCAGTTGGAATACATCACCAACAACTACTCCTACGCCGACAGCCACGACACGATGATCGACAAGTCAGTGAACCAGAACATCTGGAACAAGGGCGACCTGTCCCAGAGCTTCACCGACAACTCCGTCACCGCCACCGACCACTCCGTCGCCGCCGGACACAACATCAACGGTGACGTCGCCAACGGCAACGACAACGTCGTCGGCGACAACACCAAGGTCGGCAACACCGACAACAGCCAAGACCACTCGATCCACGGCTCGTTCAACAGCACCAACAACGCCGACAACGGTGGCGTCGCCGGCGACGGCGCCCACGGCAACGTCACCCAGCCCTACCAGAGCACCACCGCCACCGACGGCAGCGGGATCGACCAGTCCACCCACCACACCACCACCGCCATCGACTCGGGCAACACCACCGACGTCAACTACCACCCAGACAACTCCGTGTCCGACTCCGGCAACACCACCGACCTCAACTACCACCCAGACAACTCCGTCGACGACTCCTACAACCACAAGACAATCGAAGACAACCACGTCCACCAAGAGGGCCTGGTCAACGTCAACGACGTACTCAGCCACGACCACCTGGGCATCTAACCCACACCCCGGCAACCCACCAGGACACACCGACTCCGCCATTCCCGCCCCGGAATGGCGGAGTCGGTGTGTCCCCGAGGGACTGTCTGATCAACGCCGCCTGTGCCAAGTAGATCTGGTGTCGGCGGGTCCGGGGGTAGACGGCGTCGGACAGCTGGCGCTTCAGGCATCGCAGCGCTTCCCGGTGGCTCTTCCCAGCGGCGCGTTTGCGCTGGTAGTAGGCGTGTCCGGGGGTGTCGTGTCGGATCTGGGTGATGGCCATGATGTGCAGGCAGGAGTTGAGTTGGCGGTCCCGGCGCCGGAGCCGTTGACGGACAACGTCACCGGGGGATACCTCGATCGGTGCGGTGCCGTCGAAGGCGGCACACGCCGTGGCTGTGCGGACCTGGCCGGATCCCACCGGCAGCGTGATAGTCGGGGACCAGAAATCGCACTGCGCGATCTCACCGGCAAGACCAGTTCGGTTCTAGCGTCGGCGGCAACGAAGCCGCTCGCGTGCCGGGATGGGTTGATGCGGGTCAGCCGGCCGCTTCGGGTCGGTCTGCTAGGCCTAGGCGCAGGTGTTCGCTGTGGTAGACGGCCTCGTCGAGGAGTTGGGCGACGTGGTTGTCGTGGAGGCTGTAGATGATGTTGCGTCCGGTCCTGGTGCCGGTGACCAGGTGGAGGTTGCGCAGCAGCCGCAGCTGATGCGAGACCGCTGACTGTTCCATCCCCACTGCCTCGGCCAGCTCGGTGACCGGGCGGGGTCCGTGGCGCAGTTCGGTGAGGATCAGTAGCCGGCTTGGGGTGGCCAGGGCCTGCAGGGTGGTCGCCACATGCGCGGCGGTCTCAGCGTCGAGGCGTGCGGCTGGCCGATCTCGGCCCTCGACCCCGTGTCCCATGACGGGAGCATACCCGCACCGGCACTCATGAAGACATCTTCATAAATTTTGTTATGGTCTAGGGGTCGACTCGCCGTCCCCGGATGTCTTGAGAGGTGACCTGTGGCTTCGTTTTCCACCGCCCCACCCGCTACGCCGCCGCGCATGACGTCGGCGCCAGCTGTGGTGCCGGTTCGACGGACCCGGCTACTGACCTTGCCGGAGATGCGGTGGGCAACCGCGGCGGTGGCCCTGTTTTTGGCCGGGTTAGCTATCCAGCTACCGGGTGGGCCGTCGTGGCTGTGGTGGACGCTGTATCTGGCCTGCTACGCGGCCGGCGGTTGGGAGCCCGGGCTGGCGGGGCTACGCGCGTTGCGGGACAAGACGCTGGATGTGGACCTGCTGATGGTGGTCGCCGCGCTCGGTGCGGCGGCGATCGGGCAGGTCACCGACGGCGCGCTGCTGATCGTGATCTTCGCCAGCTCTGGGGCGCTGGAAGCGTTGGCCACGGCGCGGACCGAGGACTCGGTGCGTGGGCTGCTGGATCTGACCCCGGACACCGCGACCCGTCTGAACCCCGATGGTGGCGAGGAGCCGGTGAAGGCCGCTGACCTGGAGATCGGGGACGTGATCCTGATTCGGCCGGGTGACCAGATCGCGGCGGATGGCGCGGTGGTGGCTGGGGCGAGCGAGGTGGACCAGGCCACGATCACCGGGGAGCCGCTGCCGGTGGACAAGACCACCGGTGACGAGGTGTTCGCCGGGACGCTGAACGGCACCGGGTCGCTGCGAATCCGGGTGGATCGCCGCGCTGGGGACTCGGTGGTGGCGCGGATCGCGACGCTGGTGGAGCAGGCCAGCCAGACCAAGGCCAAGACGCAGCTGTTCATTGAGAAGGTCGAGCAGCGCTACTCGATCGGCATGGTTACCGCCACGCTCGCGGTGTTCGTGATCCCGCTGCTGTGGGGCCAGCCGCTCCAGGAAGCGCTGCTGCGCGCGATGACGTTCATGATCGTCGCTTCGCCGTGTGCGGTGGTGCTGGCCACGATGCCGCCGTTGCTGGCGGCGATCGCCAACGCCGGACGCCACGGCGTGCTGGTCAAATCCGCTGTGGTGATGGAACAACTCGGCGCCACCACCCAGGTCGCGTTCGACAAGACCGGCACACTGACTCGCGGCAGTCCTACCGTGGCTGAGGTCCGGGTCTTGCCCGGCACCGGCGTGGCCGAAGTTGACGTGCTGCGCCTGGCCGCCTCGGTCGAGCACGCCAGCGAGCACCCCCTGGCCGCGGCGATCGTGCGCGCCGCCCGCCAGCGCCACCTGCATCTGCCCGAGGTCGAGGACTTCTCCGCCGCACCTGGGCGCGGGGTCGCCGCCCGGGTCGAGGGCGTGGTCATCCAGGTCGGGTCCCCGGCCAGGCTGCTGCCCCCGGCGGACGGGACAGCGCGGAGCGCGGCGGGCACGGCCGCCGTCGACGCGTTGCAAAACCGTGGGCATACGGCCGTCGTGGTGCTTCGCGACGATCGTCCGGTCGGGGTGCTGGGCATCGCCGACCAGGTGCGGCCCGAAGCCGCCGCCGCGGTCGCGGCCGTCACCCAGCTCACTGGCACCGCCCCGGTGCTGCTCACCGGTGATAATCACGCCACCGCAATCGGCCTGGCCACAGCAGTTGGCATCACCGACGTGCGGGCCGGGCTGCTGCCCGAGGACAAGGTCAGCGCCGTGCGCGAACTCGAGGCCGGGGGGCAGCGGGTGACCGTGGTGGGCGATGGCATCAACGACGCCCCCGCCCTGGCCGCCGCGCACACCGGCATCGCGATGGGTGGCGCCGGCTCCGACCTCACCCTGCAAACGGCCGACGCCGTCGTGATCCGCGACGACCTGACCACCATCCCCGCCGTCATCGCCCTCTCGCGGCGGGCCCGCCGCGTCGTCACCGCCAATCTGATCATCGCCGCCACGTTCATCACCGGTCTGATCATCTGGGACCTCGTCGGGCACCTCCCGCTTCCCCTGGGCGTTGCCGGGCACGAAGGCTCCACCGTCATCGTCGGGCTCAACGGGTTGCGCCTGCTCCGCCACGCCGCCTGGTGCCGCGCCACCCGCACCCAGACGCGATCTAGCAGCAGCAACAACCACCGCGGCGCTCCCGCGGTGACCGACATGACCTCTCACCCCGGGACCCAGACGCGATGAGCAGCACCGACCCCCACTCGCACCCACACACCGGTGCCGCGCACCACGATGCCCACGACGTGGACGCTGTCGTCCCCGAACCAGACCACGACAGTCCGGCCGGTGAACACGGCCACCCCCACGGCCACCACCCCGATGACAACGACCCCCATGACAACGACCCCCATGACAACGACCCCCATGACAACCACGCTCACGGCGCGCCCTCCGCTGGCCACGGGCATGGGTATGTGGGGGGGTGTGCGCGGGTTCGTGGCCTCGATCGTCACGCCGCACAGCCACGACGCGGCGGACTCGATCGACTCCGAGCTGGAGGCCAGCGCGGAGGGCGTCCGCGCGTTGAAGATCAGCTTGGTCGCGTTGTTGGTGACCGCGCTCGCGCAGGCGGTGGTGGTCTGGTTCACCGGATCGGTGGCGCTGCTCGCCGACACTATCCACAACTTCTCCGATGCGCTGACCGCCGTGCCGTTGTGGATCGCGTTCGTGCTGGGCCGTCGAGTGGCGACGCGCCGCTATACCTACGGCTACGGCCGCTCGGAGGATCTGGCCGGGGTGTTCATCGTGGTCATGATCGCCCTGTCCTCTCTCGTGGCCGGTTATGAGTCGATTGGGCGGCTGATCGACCCGCATCCGATCAGCAACATCGGGGCGCTCATCGCCGCCGGGCTGATCGGGTTCGCCGGCAACGAGCTGGTCGCGGTTTACCGCATCCGGGTCGGACGCAAGATCGGCTCCGCCGCGCTGGTCGCCGACGGGCTGCACGCCCGCACCGACGGGTTCACCTCCCTCGCCGTGGTGATCGGCGCGATCGGGGTGCTGGCCGGATTCCCATTGGCCGACCCCATCATCGGACTGCTGATCACTGTGGCGATCCTGTTCGTCCTGCGAGGTGCCGCACGCGACATCTACCGGCGACTGATGGACGCGGTCGAGCCAGAGCTGGTCGACGCGGCCGAGGCCAGCCTGCGGGCAGTTCCCGGCGTGGAAGATGTCGAGAGCCTGCGGCTGCGCTGGGTCGGGCACACCATCCGCGCCGAGACCGGGTTGGTCGTGGACTCCCAGTTGGGGCTCGTCGCGGCCCACGCGATCGCCGTCGACGCCCACCACCGGCTGCTGCACGACGTGCCGCGCCTAGTCGAGGTCACCGTGCACGTCAGCCCTAGCGGGCCCCTAGGCCGGGCCCAGCACGCCGGCATCGCCCACCACCGATAAGCCACAGCCAACCCAGTTCACCCCAGCGGCGCCCGTCTCTCAGACGGGTTCGTGGTTTCGAAGCCGCAGTCTCCCGTCGTGGCGGGACAGAACCCAGTTTCCGGCGACGGCTCGACGAGTCAGCCAGCTACTGCCTGCACGCCCTCGCAGCCGCCCGCGCCGTGGCGTCCAAGGTCGCGGCCCGCCGCCTGGTCACGGTCATCCTGACTGGCCTGCGTCACCGCGCTGACTCGTCGAGACGCCGCCGGAAACTCGTGGCGGAAACTTTCATCTGCGATCCGGCTGCGTCGGGCACAACCGCCCTATCCGAAGGTGATGTTGAGAACCGGGTGCAGCTCGATCCCGTTGGGCGCGACGCCGAATTGACCATAGTAGGAAGTCGAAGAAGCCGACGCCGGTGACCGTGACGGCAACGTTGACGTGCTGGATGCTCGGCCCGGGGAGGTAGCGGGAGTCGAACTGCTGACGGGCGTTGGCGATGCCAGCCCGCAGCGGGTCCGAGCCAGGGCCCACGCACGTCGGTAGCGGAATCTCCACGGTCATGGTGCGGTCGCCGTCGGCGACCACGAGGTGATAGTCGCTGTCGGCTTCGAGCTTGACGGCGACCAGCACGCTGCTGAGCGTGTAGACGGTGGCTTCGACCGGTCGGACCCGGTCGGTGGATGGGATCGGGTTCGACGGGGTCAGCGAGGTCAGACCGCCCACCGTCGTCAGGGTCGTCGGCGCGCTGAGGTTGATCAGACCGACGTCGGGGTCAGCGCGGGTCTTAATAGCCCAGCGTTCGGTGCCGCAGCCCGACCGGGTGTCGAGCGCCTCGCGGTCCCCGGCCCCACCACGTGCCGGCGGCTGGACCGTCGGCGCTGCCAGCGAGTCCTGCACGGTGACCGGGGAGCCGCATGCAGCCACCACAACCGCTGTGGCGAGGGCCGGCGGCCGCCGTTGCGACCCTGCCGCGCGGTGCCAGTCGCCGGGCGTGGTGATCGTCCGTGTGAACGGCTCCCGTCGCTGGCACGTCCGGAGGGTAGGTCAATCGGTGTCGGCGCAACCGCCCTATCCCAACGGTCCTCAGGACATGTCGAGTCGTCTGTGCCGGGTGTGAACTGGGGACGCCGTGCGTGGTCGCGTCGTGTGGTGGTTCGCCGTGAGTTTGGCGACAGTCCGTAACACCAGTGGCACGCTCAGCGATCCGCGAGTGACAATCCCACCCGCCCCCACCCTCGGAGGAAGACCACCATGGTCAACAAGCGGCCCCGGCGCAGGTCGCCATGGATCGTCGGTGGCATTGTGCCGGTACTGGTCCTCGGCGTTGCTGCCGGTGGCTGTGACAGCCCCACCCCGACGGC
>JALYTS010000109.1 GCA_030854185.1 Actinomycetota bacterium
GCGAGCAGCAGCAGCCGGTTCACGGCGTCGCGGAATTCCCGGTCCGCGACCGGCGCGGCGGCCCGCGGCACCTGCAGCAGCGCCGCCCCGACGTGGCGCCCATCGACCATCACCGGGACCCGGATGCGGGGGCCGAGGTCGGGAACTCCCATCATCTCGCGGTGCATGACGGTCATCGCCGGATCGCCACCGGCGTCGGCCACAGACCAGACGCGGCGGCCGTCGGAGCCCAGCACCTCAACCGTGGAACCCGACATCACCAGTCCCGGAGCCAACCGGTCCAGCGACTCGACCCGCCAGCCCCCCCGCGTCCGGTAGTCGACGGTGAGCATGGTGACGATCTGCTGCGCGCGGGCCTGCTGCTGGGTGTCGAGGTAGCCCTCGAACCGGGCGCCGAAGGCCACGTTGACCACGATCGCGGTGAGCGCGGCCGCGGCCACCGCCGTCGCGGTGAAGGCCAGCCCGAGGCGACGGGCCACCCGGCCCCGCACCCACCACCCCAGGCTAGCCATCGCGGTCGACCCCCAGCTTGTAGCCGACCCCGGCCACGGTGGCCACCAGCCGCGCCGCCGCCGGCGGATCACCCAGCTTGCGGCGCAAGTTCTTCACGTGGGCGTCGATGGCGCGCTCGTCGGCGTCGCCGTCGCGCTCGCCGCGCACCCTGCTCGCCAGCTCGCGGCGTGACCAGACCCGCCCCGGCCGCGCGGCGAGCGCGGTGAGTAGGTCGAACTCCGAGCGGGTCAACGCGACGGGCCGGTCATCGAGGCTGACCTCGCGGCGCGCAGTGTCGATGCGCAGCGCACCCCGGCCGAAGGAGCGCGCACCGGTGGCGGTGCTGTCACCGGTGCTGCGGCGCAGCACCGCGGCCACCCGCGCGACCAGCTCACCGGGGCTAAATGGTTTGGTCACGTAGTCGTCGGCGCCCAGCCGCAGCCCGGCGATCCGCTCGGCCTCACCAGCGCGGGCGGTGAGCATGATGATCGGGACGTCCACCGACCGCCGCAGCTGGCGCGCGACATCGTGCCCCGCCCGGTCGGGCAACCCCAGGTCCAGGATCATCAGGTCGACCGCCGCGGCCCGCTCCAACGCCGCGGCCCCGGTCCCGGCCTCGACCACGGTGTAGCCCTCCCGCTCCAGGTAGGCCCGCACCAGTTGACGGATCTTTATCTCGTCGTCGACGACGAGGATCACCGGCGCCACGATCGCCTCCCGATACCTTGGTGTTGCCCCGTGCTAGATGGAGTGGTGAAACCGCCGATGGGCCCACGCAGCCAGGCTCGCTGGAACGCGGGTGACCGGGTCACCGTCAGGTGAGCGCCGCGAGCCGCCGCTGGTACTCCTCGTCGTCGATCTCGCTGGCCGCGTAGCGCTGGCGCAGCCTGTGCAGCGCCCCGCGCACGGACTCGGTGTCGGCATCGCCCGCTCTGAGCCTGAGGACTGACCACACGCTGCCGACAACGGTCACGACCAGGACGGCGACCAACGTCAGGACCAGCAAGTGACCCCCGAGTCCCATACCGGTCACCATCCATCCATCCATCACCGTCGTGGACTCCCTGCCCACAGCTCGTCTTCGCCGAGGAGATGGGCCGTCATGAGCGGAGCACTCGCCTCGCCGACCACCGCCCCCGGGTCCCCGCCAAGCCTGCGCAGTAACAGCCGCAGCCCGACATCTACTGCCTCCGTACGGAGATAGTACCTCTGCGCTGGGACCTGGGCTGGGTGTCGCCGCGGATCCCGACACGTGCGCGGTTGCGCGCCCACGCTGGGAACGAGCGAGATTTCAGGAGATGGCGCAGCGTGTGCGCGGGATCGCAGAACTGGAGTCGGTCGTGATGGACCGGGCGTGGTCACTGGGGCGGTTCAGGTACCGTCCGCGAGGTACTGGAGCGGCTGCAGGCCGACCGGAAGATCGCCTACACCACCGTGTTGTCCACGATGGACAACCTTTGCCGCAAGGGCCACCTCCCGCGGGAACAGATGGGCAAGGCCCACCGGTACCGGGCCGTGGTCAGCCACGCCGAGCACACCCCCGGCCTGACGCGCAAGACGCTTCGAGCACCGGCAAGGACTCCCACCTCGTGGGGGAGATGACCGAGGAGGAACTGGCCCGGCTCCGGGATGTGTTCCTCCCCGTACGAGGATGTTGCACCGTGCCTGGTCTCGCGCTTCCGCCAGCAAGCAAGAACAAGACGCCTATCGGGTGGAGGGTTGGCGTCTATTCTTTGGGGAAGAAGTTCCTGGGAAGAAGGAGGGGGATATGAGGGTCACGGAAATCTTCAGTCTTGGCCACGATCGCCACAACGGCGATCACGAAGGTGGCTACCACCGGGAGCACCGGGGTGGTGGGAACCACAGAGGCTGCGAGCGCCGGGGCGGCTGCGACCACAGGTGCGGCCGGTGCGCCTGCTGCACCAAGACATGTAAATGTAAGTAGCCGTCCGCGGTTGGTCGGCGGTGGCTTTCCACTCCCCTAGCGGGGGTGGGAACTACCGCCCTCCCAGACCCAATTGTCCCAATTGTTGACCCCGCAAGGTTTACCGGCACCTCGGGTGCGGGAGGGACTGTTTGCCCTTGGATGAATTCTTCGCGCTGCGGGATTGGGATGGCGAGTGGGCCAGCACCGAGCACGCCACCGACACCGCCGGGTTCACCGACCTGCTCTTCGGCGCCGAGGATAATGCTCAACCATCACCGGTCAGTGCCCTCGCCGACCCTATTGCCCATGCCCGTGCCCAGCAGTGTCGCTCACGGCCGCGGTCCTCACGACTCATTGCTTGCCACATGCGCATACATGAATGTTATTGCTGGTTGTGCGAGAAGGGTCACGTCCTCAGCAGCAGTCCTGCCCGCGCCAGGCCTGGCCGCCTTCCCGGATGGCGAGGGCGGCGATGCTCAGCCCGACGACCGGATCCAGCCACCACCAGCCCAGTGCAGTATTGGCAAGCAGACCGACCAGCACCGCTGCGGCGAGGTAGGCGCACAGCAGATTTTGGCTGCCTTCACCTGCGGTGGCTGCCGAAGCGAGCTGGGTGCCGAGGCGTTTTTTGGCTACGCCCAGGATTGGCATGACGATCAGCGAGGAGATCGACAGGCCGATACCCAACCAGCTGGTCCGGGCGTGGTCGTGGGCGAGCAGGGTGGTGACGGCGTCGTAGGCGATGTAGGGGGCAAGTAGGAAGAACGTGACCGCCACGGCCCTTAGCGCGCGTGCCTCGGCGGTCGGAGACAGCGTGCGGGTGCCGGTGAACCGCCAGATGATGATGACGCTGGCCAAGCCCTCGATGGCTGAGTCCAGGCCGAAGCCCAGCAGTGCCACCGAACCGGCCAGCACCGCGGCCACGATCGCGATGGCGCCCTCGGCGGTCATGTAGGCCAGCGACAGCCAGGACAGCAGCCGGGCGCGGGACGCCGCCCGATGCCAGGCCGCGTCCCGCTTCGTGCCCGCGTTGGTGGCGCAGGCCTGGCCGCAGCCGCTCGGCGCACCGGCCTGCGTCGCCTGCGTCCCGCCGGTCTCGGGCGTACTCATCGCGGCTGCCCACCTGGCTTGCCGTAGGTCGGGCACAGCGCGACCGCCCTGCCCGTCGCCTCCAGCACTGTCTCGGCGGCGACGAGCACGTCGATCAGCGCCGGTTGGGTCAAGGTGAACACCGAGGCGCGCCCCACCGGCCGGGACTCCACCAGCCCGCACTCGCGCAGACAGGCCAAGTGCGCCGACACCGTGGACTGCGCCAGCCCACACTCGGCGACCAGGTCCACCACCCGAGCCTGCCCTAGCGCGAGCCGGCGCACGATCGCCAACCGCGCCGGATCACCCAACGACCGAAACAGCGCCGCCGCCGGCACCAGCCCCACCCGAGCCGACTTAGCGCCAGACGTTGTCATCGTCATATACCGATGCTACCGCCTCTCGTCAACCCGTGACCCAGTCCTCCCAGGGCGTCGCGATACGCGGCAAACACTGTGATCGCTATCGCTGTCGCCGACGAATGCTGTCCGGCTACATGCGGCTACGAACCAGCGCCGCTGGCCATGGCAGCCCTCCCACCGGCGCCAGGTGGTCACTACCAGAGACCCAGTAACTCTGTGACAGCGGGGTCAGTTCGCTCGCTCCGTGTCCAGCACCGTCGAGGCAGCTGAGGGGAAACGACCGCACCGCTGTGGTCGTAGCCGGGCGGGGCGGGTGGTCAGGAGGGGCGGTTGTCTTCGACGTGGGAACCCGGCCGGGAGGAGCCGTCGATGTCGGCGGTGGGGCGACCTCCGGTGGTGGTGTTGGCGACCACGGTGGCGCCAGTGGAACCGTCGATGATCAATACCGAACGCGTCACGTTCGGGCCGGAGAACGTGTTCTGGCGTATTACGACGTTGGGCCAGCGCCGCAGGTTGATCGCCTGGGCACCGTTGTTCGCGCAGGTGTTGCCCACGAAGGTGATCGACGGGATTCCGGCGGGGGCGTCACCGTTGTGGTTTTGGTCCCCGGTGGCGATCAGACATTGCGCGCCGACGTTGCGGCAGGTGTTGCCCGAGATGACGACGTCGAAGGTGGGTGGACTGTCGTGGTCGTAGGTCTGGAAACAGTCCGGGTGCGGGGGATCGGCGTAGCCCTCGTCGGAGATGTCGAAGGTGGTGTTGTCGGTGATCCGGTGACCGTCGCCGAAAAAGCGCATGCCATCGGCGTCACCGTTGCCCCGGGGCACCGTGGCGCTGATGGTGTTGGCGTGCACGGTGATCCGTTGCCCGGTGATCCAGATGCCGGCGGTGATGACATGGGTCATGGTGTTGGACTCGATGGTCGAGTCGGTGCAGGGCTGGCAGGTGATCCCGCCCTGTTGGGTGTCGTGGACGGTGTTGTGCCGGGCGGTGATCCCGGCCCCTTTGAGCATCACCCCGTCGCCGTCTGCGACCGTGAAGCCCTCCAGGATGACGTGATCGGCGGTGATCTGGACGCTGTGCACCGTGGCCCCGTCGGCCACCAGCCTGATCGGCGCCACAGCGGTGCCCGATCTGGTCATCGTCACGTCGGCACCGGCGAGGTCGCCACCGGAAAAGCACACCGTGTTCCCCGGGGAGGCGGCGTTCAGGGCCGCCGGCACGTCGTCAGCTCTGGTGACGGTGTGGGTGCAGTCAGGCGGCAGGCTCTGACCGCTCTGGGCAGCCGAGGACCCTTGGCCTGCGGGGGCCCTCTGGCCCGCTGAGGTACAACCAGCAGCGAGCAGCACCAGACCCAGCAGCGCGGTAGACCAGCCGGGCACCGCCCGGGGCGGGATCGAGGCGATCATCGGCGCACCTCACGCCGGCCGGGGGAAAGTCCAGCGCGGCCAGGGTGCTCGCGGCTGCGCTGGACCAGCTCGGCGCCGGATCGCGGTGTGCTCACCATTGCTGCCCGCTGCCCACACCACCGCAGGTCGGGCGCAGCGTCACCGCGCTGCCGGTCGCGGCGGCGAGCGCATCGGCGTGAACCCCACCCGAACCGGACCCGGCATCTGGCGTTGTCATCGTCATCGCGCGATGCTATCTTCTGTCGTCTTTCGTTGGTGAACCGGTCCTTGGAGACTGTCGAGAAACGGTCACCCCTGCCGACCAGGCTGCGCCGGCCCGACAGCGCTATGACAGCTATGAGAAGAGCGTGGTGACAGATCGCCGAGTTCTTCGCCGTTCTCTGCACAACCCTCTGCGGTCGCCTCATCCGGGCCCTCCGGTGACCGGGGCTGGGCCACGGCGCGATCCGCTTGACGGTGTTCGACCGTGCCTTTCCCAGATCGCTGGTCGCGAGTGCGGCGGCGGTGGGTGCGGCAGCGCTCGGCATGTCAGTTCGTTCCCGAGGTCATGGCCTGCACGGTCCGCTCGATTTGGTCGGGAGTGGAGAACGGTGTCGGTGGGATGACCTGGCGGATGGTGCCCTGGCTGGTGACCACATAGCTCACCGGCAGGTAGGCGGGTGCGTGAAGAGCCCTGGTCACGGTGCCGTCGGTGTCGTTGACCGACGGGAGGTGCACGCCGAGGGAGGCCAGCATGTCCAGGCCCTCGGCTGGATCGCTGAGTATCTGCACGCCCAGGACCTGCACCGCGCCGGGTGAGCGGGCGTAGGTGTCGAGCACCGGGAGTTCTTTGCGGCACACCTCGCACCAGCTGGCCCACACGTTGATCAGCGCGCTCCGCCCGGCGAGCACCGCGCCGAGGTCGATGCTCGTGGCGTCGCTGAGACAGTCCGCCCGCACGCCGCGCAACCAACCGGGACCCTGTCCGTTGCGTCCAGGTGCAGGGCAGGGACTGAGCTGGGCCCGGACCCGGGCCGCGGCGACGTCGGCCGCGGGGCGCTGGGTAGCGCCCGAAGAGACGCCCGAGGAGACGGCTGGCCGCCGTGGCGTGTCGTTGGTGCGTGGCCACAGCGCCACCGTTGCGGCGACGGCGGCCGCGAGCAGCACGAGCGAGTATCGCCAGACCACCCGCCGGTGCGTCCGCGGCCGCGGCTGATCGGTGTTACCGCGGGTAGTCATGACGTGGCCTGCACTGTCGGGGTCACTGAGCGGGGACCGCGGCCCGATGTGGCAGGAGGCCGGCCAGCCGCCGGTGGCCGAGCAGGATCGTCGCGCCGATGACGACGACCAGCAGCGACCACAGCTGGGCCTGGGTCAACCCGAACAAAGCGTGGGTGTTGAGCCGCAGGAACTCGACGAGAAACCGGGCCGTGCCGGACAGGACCAGGTAGGTGCCGAACACCGCGGGCGGGGCGAGGCGCGGACCCAGCCACGCCAACAGGCGGCGATCGCGAATGCCGCCAGCGCCTCGTACAGCGGGGTCGGATGCACCGCCACCGTGGTCGGTACCGTCCCGTGCGGGAACGCCATCCCCCACGGCAGGTCAGTGGGTCGGCCGTAGGTGCCGTCGCCGGCCAGCAGGCATCCCAGCCGCCCGATCCCATAGGCCAGCGACAGTGGCACCGCGATCAGGCCGCTGACCAGTCCCAGGGGGAGCCGGTGGCGGTGGATGACCACCAGCACGGCGATCGTGGCGGCGATCATCCCGCCGTACCAGGTGAATCCCGTGCCGCCGAAGTCGTGCCAGGTCAGGGAGCTTGCGTGCTCAGCGAGGTAGTAGAGCTTGGCTCCGAGGAACCCCCACAGCACGGCGGGCACCACCAGTGACCACGCGGCGGCGGAGGGCAGTCCCCGGCGCTGGAACGCCCGCGCGAGCACGAGCCCCGCGACGAGGGCGGCCACCGCCTTGCTCAGTCCGTAGGACCCCACCGGGAACCCGAAGACGGTGAACAGGACCGGAAGCACGCCCCCTCCTCACTGGTGTCTGGGCACGGCCGTCACGCCGTGGCAGATGCGTCACACACCGAACTAATTTACTATATCCGTACGTAGACAGTAGGTAAGGGTACGGGATGCTCGCAGCCGACCAGGAGGAATCATGCAAACGCTGTTAGTGGGGCTTGCCGCCTTGGCGTGCCCGGTTGGTATGGGCGCCATGATGTGGATGATGATGCGCGGCGGGAATAAGAACGCTGGTGACACCGGCGGCCAGGGGCAGGCCCAGCTCGAGCAATTGCGTAGCGAGATCGACCAGCTCAAGGCCGAGCGGGCCACCCAGCGCACCAACGGCGGGCAGTGATGGCCAGCTGGCTCGCCACGCTCATCGCGGTCGCCGCGATCACCGCGACCTACTTCTTCTGTGTGCGGCCCATGCTGCGCGGACGCGGACATTGCGCCACGACAGGGGACTCGATGCCGGACACCGAGGTGGACCGGCAGGTCGCCGAGCTACGCGAGGAACTCCGCGCATTACGGGCCCAAGACGCCCTCGACAGCGGCCGAGTACCGAGCAGCAAGCCGATACCCCCCGCCGGTGGGTGACTCCCGTCTGGACGCCGGCGATGATGGCGAAGGAGCCGGACACCATCCGTCGTGGTCACCCTCGGAGGCGGCCGTTTTCCCGCCCATCGGGTTCGCCAGCACGCCACCCGGGTGACGAGGTGACCGGCGGCTCACGGAAAAGATTGACCGCCGGCTGCGCACAGTGTGACCGCCCGGGGTGCGGCCGCGTTGACGGCGCTGGCCACCCCATCCGGGGCGCCCCGTTCGATGTGTCAGTGAGGCCGTGATGTGTGGATGGGCGTCGGGCTGGATCTGGATCTGGCCCGTTCTGATTCTGCTGGGTCTGCTGATGGTGGGTTACCTGGTTGCACGGCGCCCGCGGGGACGTGTGCCCTCGTCACTGCCCGGCTCGTCGCCGGCCCGGCTG
This sequence comes from Actinomycetota bacterium, assembly GCA_030854185.1. Classification (GTDB taxonomy): domain Bacteria; phylum Actinomycetota; class Actinomycetes; order Mycobacteriales; family Pseudonocardiaceae. The sequence continues at coordinate 8,248 of JALYTS010000109.1, forward strand.
ATCCTCGATGAGCGGTATGCCCGCGGGGAGATCGAGGAGGAGGAATACCGGCGGCGGCGGGTCGAGTTGTGGTGAACCGCGCGAGTCAGGTGCTGGCGTGCCGCTAGAACAGCCCGCCGCCCGCACCGGTGGACCACTCGCGGTCGGGCACCTTTGCCGTCGGGGCGTTGCGCATCGAACTGGGCGGCCTACCCGATCCACGCGCCGGGACCGCGGGGGGCCGGCGAGGCTGATCAGGCAGCGCCGCGTCCGACCCGGGCGCTGCGACCACCGTCTCCGGAGACCTGATCGTCATCGGGGCCAACAGGGTGGTGACGACGAGAAGCGAAGGGCCGCTGACCGGCCGCGGCCTGCTGGCGATGTGGCTGCTCGCCGCCGTCGTACTGGGCGGGCTACTGGTGACCGCGCAGCTCACCCGCAGTCCGCTGGATGACCCCGACCCGGCCTACCAGCGACCCGGGATCCTCGACCTCGGGGTCTTGCCGGTCCCCGCGCCCGCCGTCACCGAGAACATCCCGCGGCACGGTCGGTCTGCGGTGGTGTTCTTCGACCGACCCGGCCTGCTGCCCGGCCTGTGCCAGGCGCTGGCCGGCACTCGGCTCGCGACGAACCCGGTCGTGGTGATCGTCACCCCGACCGGGGGCGCTGGATGCGGAGTCCTCCCCGTGGTCGAGGACTCCGATGGCAGCCTCGCCGAGGCCTACGGCATGCGCTCCCCAGCCGACGAGGGTCCTCCCGTCGGCTACGCCGTCGTCGATGGCCAGGGCCGGATCCGCTACCGCACACTCGACCCCACCGTCGCGGCCGAGCTACCCGAGGTCACCACGATCCTGGCGGCGCTATGAGGGGACCACAACCGACGGGCTCGGCACTGCGGCTGTGCCTGTGGTGCCTGCTCGCGGTGGTCGTCGAGATCGGGCTCTACTTCTCCTACCGCTTCCACGACGCCCGCTTCCACTGGTTCACCCACTTCTTCGTCGGCTCCGCCGCCGCGCTCGTGGTGATGTCGGTGATCGCGTGGCGACGCCGCCGCCCCGTGCCCTACCCACTGATCTGGCCGGTCGCCGCACACCTGGTGGCGATGTTCCCCGACTTCCTGTTCACCGCCGGCATCGCCCACTACTGGTGGATGGATGCCTTCCTCGGCCACATCAGCACCCACTTCGTGCCGGGCCGCAACCTCACCTGGTACCTGGTGTTCCTCACCGCATTGGGCCTCTACCTGCTCGTCGTATCCCGGGCATCGGCACGCAACGCGCGAGCTGCCTGACAGTCCGCCCACCGTCCGCGAGGACTTGACACCACCGCCCGGTGCTTGAGTAGCTACCCAGGAGCAAACTTACTGACGGGTAGCTCTGGGTCCGAGGAAGCCGGTGGTGACGGCGTTGCCGCCGCCGCGTTGATCAGGTGGCGGTAACCGCGTGTCAGCGGCCGCCCTGGCGGCGCCAGGTGAGGACCGCTTTGGCCGCGGCGCGGCCGGGTGAGCCGGCGATGCCACCGACGGGCGCGGTGCCGGCCCCGGTGATGAACAAGCCCGCTACTGGCGTGTCGTGCCCCGACAGCGCTCGGGTGGGACGCATCCAGCCCAGTTGATCCAGGCTGACGTCCAGGGACATCGGGTGCGCCCCCGGCCAGCGCAGCTCGTCAGCCATGTCCTGGGGCGTCCGGACGGCTCGCCCCACAATGGTGGAGCGAAAGCCCGGCGCCCGCACCTCCACGGTGTCGATCATCCGCTCGGCGAATTCCTCCTTGGCCTCGTCCCAGCCACCACGAACCCGAAACGGCGCCGTCGGGCACGCGAGGTAGACGGTGTGGTGGTCAGGCGGAGCGAGGGAGTCATCCAGCGCACTGGGCGTGAAGGCGTAGGTCGGTATCGGGTCATCAGGCAGTCGCTGGGCCTCGGCTTGCGCGAAACCGTCCGCCAGTGAGCCGAGGGTGTCGACGTAGGACTGCAACCCGTTCCAGTCCCCCGACCGTCCATGGGCATAGGCGGGCAGGGCCGTCGTCGCCAGCAGCACCAGCATCTGCACGGCGTTGCTGCGGTGGGTGGCCCGCAGCTCCGCCCCGCGAATCCCGGACAGCGGCGGGTCGAGCAACTCCAGCAGCGCGGTCTGCGGATCGATCGCGGTCACGACGCAGGAGCTGGGGATATGCTCGCCGGATTCCAGCTCGACTCCGGTAACCCGCTGCCGGTCGCGGGTCACTCGGGCCACCGCCGCCTCGGTCCGCCACTGACCGCCGTAGGACTCCAACCGGCGGACGAGCGCGTCGATCAGTCCCTGTGCGCCACCAACGGCATGCCACTGGCCGACCTGGTGGTAGAAGGCCTGCCACAACCCGTAGATCGCGCTGCCCGGCGCGGTGGGCGACGCCGACGCGTGCGCGGCGAACGCCGAGACCGGGCCGCGGACCCGATCACAGGTCAGGCGCTGCTCCAACACCCGCCCATAGGGCGACAGCAGCAGCTGCGCCAGCCCCAACGGGCCGCCGTTGCGGGCCAGCGCCTGCCCAGCAGCCCACGCCCTGGCGGGCAGCTGGTGCACAGGGCGGGCGCGGTCGGCTCCAGCCTCCAGCCCAGCGCGCATCGAGGTGATGATCGGCATGGTGTCTGCCACCCAGGCCCGGTACCGGTCCGCGTCGGCAGGGGCGACCTCGCGGATCGACTCGACGGTCTGCTCCACGCTGCGGTGAAACCGCACGATCGAGCCGTCCCGGTGTACCGCGATGGAGAACGGGTCCATCTCCCGGTAGTCCAACCCGACCGCGCGCAGCCCGAGCTCCTCGACGATGCCGGTGGCGTTGATGATGTTGTGGGCAGCCGAGTGCGTGTTGAACCGGTAACCCGGTACCAGCTCCTCGGTGCGCGAGCCACCACCGAGCTTGGCCGACTGCTCCAAGACCAGCACCTTCAGACCCGCGCGGGCCAGGTAACAGGCAGCGACCAAACCGTTGTGCCCACCACCAACCACAATGTGATCAGCCATCTGCTCCGTCCAAAGGGGTGGGGTGTCAGCCGATCCGCGTCTTGGCGCCCGAGGCGTGCGGAGGGCTCGGTTTCGGGGGTACTTAAATGGGTGTGGCGGACAGGCCCCGGACAGGGGCGCCGGCCCTGGCAGGGCGTCGCGCTCACCCAGGCTTGTCCAGGGCGTTGATAAGGTGCTGGATCCGTTCGCTGCGTTCGCCGGGAGCAAAGTCGTGGGTCAGGTAGCGTAACTGCCCGGCAGCGTCGATCACGGCGTAGCCGGGGCCAACCCGGCCGGCGCTGGTCGTCATCGCGTAACGCGCGGCCAGTACTGACTCCGCGCACCGCACGAGTTGCGCGCCGCTGATCTGGGGCACAACGCAGTCGTTGGCGCCAAATATGATCACCACGGGTCGGCCACGGTCCATCGCGAGCTCATCGAGGCCGGGTGCGGGCTCGTCGATGAACAACACGTCGAGTGGGGGAAGGCCAGTGGCAGGTGCCCACGCGCTGGTCCGAGCGCGGGCGGCGACGTTGCCGTCGCGATGACATGCCGGGTGCCCTCCGGTTGGTGTGCTCTGCGCACCGCATGATCGCCGTCGCACTATCATGGCGTCGCCATCCTGATGGTCATTGCCGGTTGCCACGGTGCTCGTCAGTGCGGCGCGGGCCAGTGCCCACCCGACGCCAGGCGACCCAGGTGGACATCACTGCGCACCCTTCACGCGTTCGGCCTTCAACTGGCCGATCTCCGCGCGCAGCTGCGTGACCTGCCGCTCGCTGGTGTCACCGGCACCCGTGCGCTGGCCGCGCACCATCATCCACATCATCAGACCCATCCCGACCGGACAGGCCAGGACCGCAAGGACCCACAGCAGCGACTGCATGGTTCCCCCTCAGCGGCATCAACTTCGTCTACCATCTACGTACAGAGATAGTAGATGATATCCGGGTATGTCACCACGTTCCGATGCTGGGATGTGCACCGACCATCGGAGAAGCACGTCATGACTGCTGGCAGCACGACCGACGGGCAGTGTGTGTCACGCCGAGCCGCCATATGCCCTTCGACAGGTCCCAGGTTGTCGAAGGGCACATCGACTCGGTGGACCTCAACCCGCGAGCTCAGCGTCGCCGGGTCGGTGAGGTGGTTGAGCGAGCAGGCGGCACGTCGATGTCCGTGGCGGCCGATCTGGCGGTGCGGGCGATCGGTTGCGCCGGCTCGCGCTGCTGGAACGGAGGTTCGACGTGCGGCCCGTCGACCTGACGTTCCACACTTCTCGAATGCGTTATCGCCCCCCACGGGCTGGAGATCATGAGCGTGTGTAGTTGGTGGTGGGGACGTCGAGTAGCTCGAGGACCTGCCGTTGGAGGGGGTTGAGTTCGACTTCGAAGTTTTGGATGAGGTGTCGGTGTTGATGGAGTTCGTGGCGGGTGAGGTCGGCGAAGATCTCCACGATGCGCTCGGTGGAGGGCGCGGTACAGGCGCGTAGCTCTGGGTAGAGCGGGACGTGGTTGGTAGCAGCGGCCTTCATCGCGGTGCGGATCTGGCGTTCGATCAGTGCGCCGAGGAGCAGCGCGAGGAACTGGCAGCAGAACAGGGCCTCGATGCGGGTGGGGTTGTGCAGTAGGACCGGGGCGGCGCCAAAGCAACCAGGGTGGGGGTCGATATCACGTCCGAGAAGTGCGGAACGTCAGATGTGCCGCCGGAAACCGCACAGGAAACCCGGCAGAACTGCTTCCACGCACAGCTTCCACGCACAGTTCAACGGGCCCACGCGCGCACACACAGCCGGGTGTCCCTGCTCGAAGGCGCCTCATTCCGTTCCGGGGTGGGGCGAGGCAGGGTGGTGACCGGCGGCAGACGAGGTCTTTTGGCAGGTGCGGCAGCGGCCGGTCAGGGTCTGGCCGGTGTGGGTGAGGTGGTAGCCGGTGGCGGCTTGCGCTGCGGTGAGGGTGGCGGCTAAGGCCGCGGCAGGGACGTCGGTGAGGGCGCCGCAGGTGCTGCATAGAACGTGGTGATGCGGCGGGTCGGCCAGGCCGTAAGCCGGTGGCCCGGGAACGGCCAGGGTGTGGGTCAGTCCGCAGCGGGTGAAGGCGCGAAGCGTGCGACGCACCGCGGTGTTGTCCGTAGGCCAGCCCAACTCGGCGACCCGCCGGTGTATCTCGGTGAGGGTCAGATGCCCGGAGGCACCGGCGAGCAGCACTTGCAGGGTGGCGACCCTGCCCGGAGTACACCGGAAACCCTGGCTGCGCAGCTGCGCCAGCGCGTGAGGATCCAGGGCTGTCGCCCCAACGGACACCGGGCTCATCAGCATCCCCTTCTCCCTGCACGGCGCCCTTCCGCCCGCCGCGGGGTGGCGCAGTCGCGTCACTTTCTACAGCACGCCACTGCTGGACCAGCTCGACTACCACCCGATCAGGTCACGCATCGCCGTACTGAGAACACCCAACGTGATGTTTTAGGCAATTTACCACGATTGAGTGGCTTTAGCCTGTAGCTCGGTATTACCCTTCGATGCTACTGCCTCTAAATTGCGACAGGAATGCCCGCGCGCCGGGACCAGCCGAGAACCAAGGAGCGCACGATGTCACCCACCCTGCCGAGCAGCTCCCCAGCAGCGACAGCGAGCGAGCCGGAGGTGACCGACAAGCAGCGGATCCGCTTCACCCGCGACGAGATCCCCCGCCTCGCCGGGATGTTCGGGTTCATCGCCGCGCTACACGTGATCGGGTGGGGCTTGTTCGTCCACTACAACTCGATCCCCGCCCTGCACAACATCACCGGCAGCGACGGCACGCTGGTCTACGCCGGGGCTGGGGCGCTGGCCTACACCTTCGGGCTGCGCCACGCCTTCGACGCCGACCACATCTCCGCGGTCGATGACACCACCCGCTACCTGCTGCAGAAGGGCAAACGCCCGCTGGGGGTGGGGTTCTTCTTCTCCCTGGGCCACTCCACTATCGTGTTCAGCTTCGTGACCGCGATCGCCATCGTCGCGACCCAGGCCACCGCGTTCCAGAAGTCCTTCCAGGGCACCGGCGGCATCATCGGCACCGTGGTGTCCGGGGGGTTCCTCTACCTGATCGCGGCGCTGAACCTGGCGGTGCTCGGGGGGATCATCAAGGCGTGGCGCCAAGCCAAGCGGGGCGAATACTCCGAGGAGGAACTCAACGAACTCCTCGCCAAGCGCGGGTTCATGAACCGCATCTTCAGGGGCCGCTACAACAGGTTCATCAACAACTCCTGGCAGATGTACCCGGTGGGATTGCTGTTCGGGTTGGGTTTCGACACCGCCACCCAGGTGGGTCTGATCGCCATCGCCGGCTCCAGCGCCATCGCCGGCGGACTCCCCGCGTTGGCGATCATCGCCCTGCCTATCCTGTTCGCCGCCGGCATGTCACTGATGGACACCCTCGATGGGGTGTTCATGTCCAAGGCCTACGGCTGGGCGTTCGTCTCACCGCTGCGCAAGATCTACTACAACATCACCACCACCGGGCTGTCGATCTTCGTGGCGTTCGTGATCGGCAGCATCGAGCTGCTCGGGCTGCTGTCCGACCAGCTCGGCCTGACCGGGCAGCCCTGGGACTTCCTGGGCAGCATCGACATCAACACCGCCGGCCGAATCATCGTCGGCGTGTTCCTCGTCACCTGGATCGGCGCGGTCCTCTACTGGAAACTGCGCAAGCTCGACACTCGCTACGCCCAACTCTCCACCAACCAACCAACCACCACATCCGATGCCTCCGAACCGACCTGACCCCATCAGAGCCGACCACACCAGCAGCGGATTCACCCGGCAACGACACTGTCATTGTCGCGGCGCCGGAGCCGCCCGACTGATCCAGACCCGCCCGCTCACCAGTCGAGCGGGCGTATCCCACGACCCCGGTAGTCCTCCCCCTCCTGCCGGGGCCGTGGCCTGCTCCGAGGCCTCAACGGTGCACCCGCGGTACCGCTGGAGCGGGGGCTGGGCACGCTCCAGGTCTTCCATGTGCCGGTTGACGTCGCCGGGCATCCTCCCGGGCCCGCCTGTCGGACCCGTTAACACCCTCTGGTGGGTATCGCCATCACCGCCTAGGTGGCCGGCCGTTTCCGGGCTTCGCCGCCGCTGGTGGCATCATCATAGGAACCGTCGTCTCCGGAGGGTTCCTCTACCTCATTGCTGCGCTGAACCTGGCCGTGCTGGCCTGGAGTCATCAACATGTGGCGCATGGCCAATCGTGGTGACTACCCGCGGGAAGAACTTGACGCGCTGTTGGCTCGCCGCGGGCTGATGAACCGGATCTTCAAGTGCCGCTACAACAAGTTCATCAACCACTCCTGGCAACTTTAGCCGGTCTGGCGCGCCCCGACCGCCGGCCCTCGGCCCGGCGG
>JALYTS010000110.1 GCA_030854185.1 Actinomycetota bacterium
AGCAGCCGGCGACGTGTGGGTCCAGGACGATGCTGCCGTCGACCTTCGTCATCAACGATCCGGCGGACGTCGCCCGGTACGTGGCGATGCTGGCTGACCTCCAGCGGCTTGCCGTCTTCGGGGACGGGGCGCGCGTTGAACTGCGCCGTATCGCCGACGAGTATCGCGCTTTTCCCTGATCCGGGATCAGAACCGTCCAGGGCGCGGCAGGTGTAACCCCGGTGCCTATCTTTTTGTGGGGGTCGGCGCATCTGGTGGAGGGCAGCTCGGGTTATGGAACGGACCGGGCGTGGTCGGGCGGCTGCCAGGCTCGGGGCTGCCACTCGGACGGGCCGCGGGGCTGACGCGCGGGCCGCGCAGACGCCACAGTTGCGTGTGGTCGGCGATGAGTTCTACCCGGACTGGGAGGCGGTGTACCGGGATAACGTTGACCGGGTGTACCGGTTGATGTGCGCCAAGGTCGGTAACCGGCCCGACGCGGAGGATCTGACCGCGGAGGTGTTCCTGGCGGCGTTGCGCCCGCTACGGGTCTCGGCCAGTGTGGCGGAGGTGCGGGCCTACTTGTTGGCCACCGCGCGGACGGTGCTGGCCGGGTATTGGCGGCGGACGCTGGGTCGTGAGATCACTACGCTCACCGACGATGACACGCTGGAAGCGGTGCTGCCCGACACCGCGGCGTCGGGCGAAGCCGCGGCGCAGGCGGCGGTGATCCTGGCGGAGCTTCCCGAGAACTACCGGCGCATCCTGGAGCTGCGGTTCCTGGAGTCCTGTTCGGTCCGGGAGGCCGCGTCCGCGATGGGCGTCAGTTTGGCGTATGCGAAGGTGTTGCAGCATCGGGCGTTGCGGCGGGCCGCGCAGCTGCTGGAGGTGAAGCAGTGAGTGCACGGGGCGCGCGCCGGTTCGTCGCGGATCTGTTGCGGGGTCGTCGACCGCGGTCGTTTCGCGCTGATGATGCCGATGCCGCCGAGTTGCGCGCGGCGATCACCTTGCGGGCCGCGCAACCGGGCAGCGCCACGCCGCGCGAGGAGTTCGTCAGCGAGCTGCACCGGCGGTTGGCGGCTGAACCGACCCACCAGGACGTGGCGGCACTGCCGCGGCGTGGGCCGGTGGTGGACAGCACCAGGCGACGGTTGGTGGCGGCCAGCTCGATCGCCGCGGCCGCCGCGGCGATCGGCGCCGTGGCCGATCACACGCTGAGCAACCCGAAGTCGGCCAACCAGAAGTTCGCCAACCCCGGTCCAGCCCAGGCGGGTGGGGAGCAGACCCTGATCCCCACCACCGGTACGTGGCGCACGGTGAGCGCCAGCGCGGATCTGGCCGAGGGTGGAGTACAGGGTTTCGACCTGGGCACGGTGGTCGGGTTCGTCGCGCGCACCAGCGGTGCGCTGCGGGCCGTGTCGGGGGTGTGCACGCACCTGGGCTGCCGGTTGGCTCTGGACGCCCCGGCCCGGCGGCTGGACTGCCCATGCCACAACACGTCGTTCGCGGTCAGCGGGGAGCTGCTGCGCTACCAGCTGCGGGTGCCGCCACCGGCGTTGCCCCAGTTCCAGGTCCGTGAGGTCGACGGCATGGTGCAGGTCTACGCCCCGCCCGGCCCGGGGGCGTAACCCCGGTCCCTATCTGTTGGTGAGACCCACATCAACCGGGTTCGCCAGCGGAGAGGGATCGAGCACTATGAGCCAGTTCAGAACCAGGATTGTGATGTCAGCGGTTGCGGCGGGGATGGCGATCGTGGCCGGGTGTGGGGGTCCCAGCAACGCCGCCGGAGCGGCCGCACCGCCACCGGTGGTGGCCGAGGCCATGCCGGGCATGTCGATGCCCCCGGCGGGCAGCCCGGCCGCGGCGTCCGGTCAGGACGCGCCGGTGGCCACCAATGCGGTGACGATCAGCAACTTCGCGTTCTCCCCGGCGATCGTGACCGTCAAGGCCGGCACCACCGTCACCTGGACCAACCGCGATCAGGATGCGCACACCGCGACCGCCATGTCCGGGCCGTTTCAGTCGCCGACGTTGAACACCGGTGACTCGTACCACTACACCTTCACCACCCCGGGTCGCTTCGAATACCTGTGCACCATCCACCCGTTCATGACCGCCACCGTGGTGGTGACCCCATGAGCACGCCATCCGACGCCAGTGCCGGGCCCGAGGGCGGGTCTGGCGGCATGAGCCGCCGCCAGTTGCTGCGGCACACCGCGTGGTTCGGCGCGGCGGTGGTCCTCACCGTCACTGGCGGTGAGGTGATCAGTCACATCGGCGGCGCACCCGCCCCGGCCACCGCCGCTCTCGCGCAAGACCCGAACGCGTTGCGGTTCGTGCAGATCAGCGACAGCCACCTGGGTTTCCACGGGCCGGCGAACACCGACGTGACGGGCTCGTTCAGCCGGGCGATCAACCAGGTCAACACCCTGGGGTTCCGCCCGGACTTCGTGATGCACACCGGCGACTTGACCCATCTGTCCACCCAGGCCCAGTTCGACCAGGTCAAGCAAATGCTGAGCGGGCTGCGCACCGGGCAGGTGTTCACCGTGCCCGGCGAGCACGACTCGGTCGACGACCACGGGCAGAAATACCGGACCACCTTCGGAGCCGGCACCCGCGGTGATGGCTGGTACAGCTTCGACGTCAAAGGCGTGCACGTCATCGCCCTGGTCAACACCCTGGCCCTGGAGAAGCTGGGCCACCTCGGCACGGACCAGCTCGACTTCGTCCGCAAGGACGTCGCCGGCCTGTCCAATGACACGCCGATCGTGGTGTTCAGCCACATCCCGCTGTTCGCGATGTACCCGGCGTGGGGATGGGGCACCGATGACGCCACCCAAGCGCTGAGCTACTTACGCCGGTTCTCCTCGGTGACCTGCCTCAACGGCCACGTCCACCAGCTGTTCACCAAGACCGACGGCAACATCACCTTCTACAGCGCCACCACCACCGCCTACCCCCTACCCCACCCCGGCGTCGGGCCCGGCCCGATCCCGCTCACGCTGCCCGCCGGAGCGCTGGGCGCCGCTCTGGGCGTCCGGGACGTCACCTACCAACCGGGCCAGCACGCCCTGGCGATCCGGGATCGGAGACTGGCATGAACCTGACCCTGCCCCTGCTGGCGCGGGTCGGCGCGGCCGGCTGCCTGGCGGCCAGCGGCGCCATCCACGCCCAGCTCTATCTGCACGGCTACCGCACCATCCCCGGGATCGGCCCAGCGTTCTTGCTGCAGGCCAGCGGTTCCTTCGCGGTGGCGCTGCTACTGCTGATCTCCTCCGCGGGGGTGCTGCGGCTGGCCGCTGCCGGGCTGGCCGCAGGGGCGCTGGCCGGCTTCGCCGCATCCCGCACCATCGGGGTGTTCGGGTTCATCGAATACGGCCTGCAACCCGCTCCCCAAGCCCTGATCAGCGTGCTCGTCGAGATCGCCGCCCTGGCGCTGCTCGCCGTCCCGCTCCTTGACCGCACGACACCCTGGCGTGCTCTTTCTCCGACTCATTAGATCCGGGTCACCAGAGAGGTGAGATCCATGGATCACAGCCCACACGACCACATCGCCCAAGCCGTCGACGCCCTCGCCACTACCAGCGTCCACCCTCCACAGGGTCTCACTGCGGACGAACTGATCATCGCAATGTCCGACCTCGCCACCATCGTGCGGTTGGTCGGTCGGCTCGCCACCCAGACTCGCCGGCACCTGGCCCCGTGGGTCACCGTCGGCGCCCACCTGAACCAGGCCGAACAGCACGCCGCGGACCTCAGCCGCTCCCTGCACCACGCCTGCGCCACCTTCGCCTTCACCACCTCGCCACCCACAGCGGCCTAGCAGCTCCTGGCAGCGGTCCCTGCGTGGGTCTCGACTGCCGTGCCTGCGCCGAGTTCGACACAGCGGTTGTCCTCCGCCGATCCAGCAGCCCTGGGGTCGAATTCGGCGCACTGAAGTAAGCGGCAACCTACCGGCGGCAGTAACCGGTTCATGGTGTCGGCGACCTAGCGCCCCTGGTGGCGGGTCAAGCAGAGCGGCACATGACGCCCGATGGCGGATGATGGCAGCATGACTGTCCCTCCGGTGAACCTGACTGAGGCGTTGGCGTCGTTCGACGAGATCTACAGCCCGCGGATCGTGGCTCGCATGAACGACTACGACGTCCGGATCGCCCATACCCGAGGCGAACACGTATGGCATGTTCACGAGGACACAGACGAGTTCTTCCTGGTCCTAGACGGGCGGTTCGACGTCGCCGTTCGCGACTCGAACGGTCGCGAAACGATTGTCCCGTTGCACAAGGGCGACACCTTCGTCGTGCCGAAAGGAACCTTCCACAAGCCGTCCTCACCGGGGGGCTCCATCCTCATGTTCGAGCCGAGCGGGACGTCGACCATGGGTGACCACCATGAGGGAGTTATTCCTGAGCATGTCGACGACACCGCTGGCCGCGATCTGTAGCCCTGCTTGCCGCAAGCGGATCCTCGATCGGCGCTGTGTCGCGGTCGGTGGGGTGGTGAGTCCGCAGCTGGACACCTACTCAGCTTGGCTTTGACCAGATCAGGGAGTACCGCCAGTAGAGGTGGCGGCGGTAACGAGCCTGGGTCAGGATCCGCCCGGCGAGGGACCAGATGTCCCGGTAGGTCACCGGTGGCGGCCAGATCACCGGCGACTGGTACGTCTCGGCCGAGGGACAGCGGCGTCGGTGCCAGTCCGACGCGACAAGGTGGAGGCGGCCGCCGATTACAGCGGGAACGGTGAGGGCGACGTCGACCAGCGAACTGCCGCGGGCGAGACCGATAACCGCGAGGACCCCGCCGGGACGCAACAGGCCGCTCATGCGCTCCAGCGCCGCCGCGGTGTCCATGTGATGCAGCGCGGCGACCGACGTGACGAGGTCGAACGACCCCTCGGAAAGAGGCCGGGTCAGAAAGTCGTCGTGCACGTAGGCGATATCGTCGGCGTCGGGACGGGAGCGGGCGAGTTCGATGCACCGCTCGTCGCGGTCGAGGCCCGTGACGTCGGGCACGAGGCTTCTGAGGCGGCCGGACGTCCGGCGAGATTGTCGGTGCTTCCAGCTATATTCGGCTCCATGGCGTTGTCTGCACACGAGCGCGAGCAGTTCTTGGCCGAGCCGCACATTGCGGCCCTGTCGGTGTCGGCCGGTCAGAGTCGGGGCCCATTGACCGTGCCGATTTGGTACCAGTACGTACCTGGTGGGGAGGCGTGGGTGTTGACGTCAGCCGGGTCGCGGAAGGCTCGACTCATCGAAGCAACTGGGCGTTTCAGTTTGATGGTCGACCGAGTCGAACCGACTCTCCGATACGTCTCCGTGGAGGGGCCGGTCACGCGAACGATTCCAGGGACCGACGAGCTATTGTGGGAGATCACTACGCGCTATCTACCGCAGGAGAAGGCTGCGGCCTATATCGAGTTCGCCAAGGCAGAGCTAGGCGAGCAGGTCGCGATCTACCTGCGGCCGCAGCGATGGCTCTCGGCGGATCTCGGACCGAGCTGAACTTCGCCGCGCACACCGCGGATTTCTTCATTGGAGAGGTGTCGAGTCGTTTGCTGGGTAGACGACGACCGCGGCGATGACGTCGTTGGGGATTAGTTGCGAGCCGGCCAGGGACTGGATCTGCGTGTCGATGCGTTGGCGTTCGGTGTGCAGCTGGCCGAGGAGGTCGGAGCAGGGTACGGCGCGTCCGCCGAGGTCGTCGTGCTGGCGGTGCCCTGGGCGGTCGTCGACGAGGTGCTCGATCAAGCTGGTGGGTCACCTGCGCTGGTCGGCAGGCTGGTGGTCGACACCACCAACCAGTTCGGCCGCCTGGATGGCCGGCTGACAGTGGTCGATCTCGGTGGGGATTCCGGGTCGTGATGTTCTACGGCACCGACGATGACGCTGCGGTGCCGGCGCTCGAGCGGCTGATCACTGACGCCGGTTTCGACCCGGCCTGCCTGAACGCTTCGGCCTGTTCATCATCATCGCGCTGGGCGAAACCGTGGTCGACGCCGGCGCCCGTGCCGCCCAAGCCCCACTAACCCCCGTCGTGCTGATTGCGCTGACGCTGGCCTTCGCCATCGGCGCCGGGCTGTGGTGGATGTACTTCAACTTCGCAGCCTCGGCTGTCGAACACGCCCTGCGCACCCACCGCATCCCCGCGATGCTGGTCCGCGACGTCCTCAGCTACGGCCACCTCGCGCTGGTCGTCGGCCTGATCATGACTGCGGTGGGGCTGGACGAGGAGCTCGCAGACCCGATCGGCACCGCGCACGGCATGGCCGCGCTCCTGCTGCCCGCCGGCACCGCGTTGTTCACCTTCACCTTCAGCTACACCCGCTGGCGGATGTTCGGCGCCCCAGCGTCACCCGGGTCACCGCCGGTCTCCTGTTGAGCGCCGTCGTCGCCGTGGCCCACCTCTTGCCCGGCCTCGCCGTCCTCACCGTTACCGTCGCCATCCTGATCACTGTGAATGTCTGGGAGCACTGGATCATCAGCACCGGCCGGTCGGTGCCACTGCTCTCCCGCACCAGCTGATCTTGCCAGGGCAATCTGGCGGGCGATGGCGATCACGCACGTGGGAAGGCCAAGTGCAGTCCGCGCGTTTGCACCGCCTACATGGACTCATGGTCCAGGTCGGACGGCCTTCTGAAGGGTGGCTCCTGATGCGTGTGGGGATCATCGGCCGGCTTGATCGGTGGGTCGCCGGCGACACTGCTCGCCGGGCGCGGACACGACGTGTTGCACGCCAACTCTCGCGGTCCGCAGTCGCCGGCTGAGACGGCCCGCCAGCTCGGTTCGACCGTCACCCCGGTCGCGGTCTCCGAGACGGCACACGATGCCGAGGTCGTCGTGGTGGGGATACCGTTCGGTCGCTACCGGAGCTTCCCGTCGCCTACGGGGCGCTGTCATTTTCGAGCATGCGTGGCCAATGGTATCCGCCTTCGGCCAGTACCTTCTGAGGGCTCGCATCGTCCGCGCCACCGCCTGGGGTTGGTTGCTGCATTGGCACGGAGTATCTGAGGTCAAGCGTGGTGAGCTGATCGCTAACGCCATGCGGCGCGACCTCAATCTCCGTGGCCGCGCAATGTGTTTTCATGCCGCGCGGTTCCGAGGGTGGCGGCCCGGCCCACCGGTAGGGGGACGGGGACCGGGCCGCGAAAAGGACGGGGACCGCGGTCGCGCTCGCAATATAGCATCCGGCCATATCTAGAAACGCCCAGATCGGGCGCGGAGTGACAGAACCGCCCCTCCTCACCCTTAACTCAGCCTGGACGGAAAGTGATGTGTCGCGCGTGGTGACCCATCTATCATCACTGTCACCGTTGCCCTACTGGTACACATTCTGCGCCTGGTAGGCCGCTAAAGCCTAGCCCGGGATGGACACTCCGGGGAGCCCATCACCATGTCGTCACCTCCGAAGGCCACGACATACCCACCGCGCACCGACCGGGGCAACTCGACGTCCACCCGACCGGGTACGGCAGGGAACGGCTGAACGTCTTCGGTCACCCCACTTCAGCCAGACTGCGGTGCGCCTCCTGGAATGCGGTCGTCACCGTCGCGGAGATCCGGCCACGGTCGGAGACGACATGACCGGCCTTGCGGGCCCATTCACGGATCGCCGCGGTCTGATCACGACTCTGCCGGGTACTCGCAGTGGTGTTCCGGCGAGCGGAGGAGGAGGTGAGCTTGCTGACCTTGTGACCAGCGTTGACGTAATCTTCGAAGATGTCCCGCAAGATCCCCGCGTTGTTCGCCGAGAGGTCGATGTCGAACACGACCCCGTCGAGCCCGAACGTGACCGTCTCATCAGCCTTGTCACCCGACAGATCATCGATCAACTCAACCTTAGTTACCTGCGCCACAGAACTCTCCTAGACGTAGTAGCGGGATTGTCCTAGTAGGATATACCAATAGCGGCAAGAGAGTCGCATAGGGGTTGTCGGCGCACACTGGGCCAGCTCGTGAACGTAGGGCCGGCGCGCGATCCCGGTGTACCAGGTGCGGCATCCCTGTCAGGCCTTCGATACCTCAGTCCGCATATCTGACAGGCCGCAACCGGGCGGTCCTATCCGTCACTCCAGCCCAGTGGGAGATCTGAACCGACGAATAGCCCCGTCCCACCACAACGCTAGCCGAGCACGCAAAGCAAGCGCGGTATCCACCGACAGCCACGAGCTCATCGATGTCCTCGTCTCCGAAGAGTGGGATCTGGCGGCCACCTGCCGGTCTTCACCCGCGCCCTTGAGAAGCCCTGTGTCAATCCCTCCATGAATCTCTGCTGCCGAGGGCCCGTCGCGGCCGGAGCATATCCGCTGGTCGTCATCTCCCACGGCACCGGCAGCTCGCGTCTGCTCTACCGCAGACTCGCAGCGCATCTCGCGCGGCACGGTTTCATTGTCGCGATGCCCGAACACCCGCTCAGCAATCGGAACCACAACACCCTCGCCGGGTCCCGCAGCAACCTGGCCAACCGACCGGGCCACATCCGCCTGGTCGCGGCACGGTCCGGGCGTCCCCGCGCAGCTGCTCGGCAATCAGCAAGGCGTGTGGTTCCAAGTGGCCCCCGAGGGCTGCTCGTTTCGAACGGTGATTGGGCCCGCGGCGGTGCTAGTCGATCACGAGGAAGCCGCTAATGCAGTCCTGGCTACTCGGTGGACCGCCGTATGGTGTTGATGAGTATGTCGATCAGGTGGTGGTGGGTCTTCGGTCTCATGCTGGTGAGCACTGCCTGCAGGCGTCTGGCGGTATCTGGGTCGGTGCCGCCGATGATCGCTTCGGCATCGGCGGTGAGGGCCAGCTGTACGCGTCGACGGTTGTGCGGGTCCCGGGTGCGGCGCACCATGCCGGCGTGGGTCAGCCGGGTGACCATCGCGGAAGTGGCTGGCGGTCCGGTCCCCAGGGCCTGGGCCAGATCGGTGAGGGTGACCGGTGCCAGCGCGCTGATCAGGTGCAGTGCGGTGAGCTGTAACAGCGTCATCCCGCGGCCAGCCCAGACTGCGGGGCTGGCCACGACCACCGCCCGCAGGTGGGCAACGAGCCAGTCAACATCCTCCGCCGTCACCCCCGCGTTGTGCCCCACCCCAGATCTCCTCCGCGCCGACGCCGGCCCTTTTCCTTCGTCGTACCGCGTGCAGTCGACACCTGTGGTCGACCTTGCGCGGTGCCACTTATAGATAGAGCCGCCGAGCGCCACGTAGATACACCGGCCCCGACCGGACGTAGGTACCGTTCGCCCGCGACGGGCTGTCACGGGCTCGCTGACCAGTGGGTTCCTTGGTGGCGAACTACGGGTACCAGTGCCGTTTCTTCCGCGAGGATCGATGAGACAGGCCTGGCGGTGAATCAGTCACTGCTGCCGCTGTGGAGAACCCGAGGTTTACTACTAGGTGCGGCCGGGTAACTGAGCGCGACCAACGGTCTTGGCTTCCGGAGCGGACGCCGAACCGTCCGGGCAGATCTGGCGTCCCCCCGGGGCGCCACCCGAAGATGTAGAAGGGAGCTGGAGATGGCGCTATTACCTAGCACGCTGAGCAGGGCAGGACCGTTGTCATCCGACATCCTGGATCTACAGGTGACCGAGCATGGTCACGACGCTCGGGTGGTCACCGTAGTGGGCGAGATCGACGCGCTGAGCGCGCCTGAACTTGCCACCTTTCTGACCGCGCAGCTGGTCGCTGCCCAAGCCGTGGCGGTGAACCTCGATGGCGTGCGATTCCTATCCTCTGCCGGGTTGCGCGCATTGGTGGAGGCGAACGAATTCGCTACCCGAGAGGGCCGCGAACTGCGGTTGATGTGCAACTCGCAGACCGCCAACCGGGCACTGGAGACCACCGGACTGCGGGAGCATTTCACCTTCATCGACGACCGTGCCGCGCAGCGCCGGACTCCCTGCCGGGTTCCACCCCCACGACCTCCGACAATTCCGAACGACGGGGAATTATGGTGATGCCCGATCGCCCTCATCGCTAGGGTGTGCGGGTCTCGTTAGGACTGACCGTAGACGGGGATCGCCGCGCCGCTGATTGGCCAGGCGTCTTCGCCGCACAGGAACGCGATGACCTTCGCGATCGCGGTGGTCGGCACTGCCCGCAGGGTGAGGTCCTCCGACATCCAACTCCGGTTCGCTGGGGTATCGATAACCGATGGCAGTACGGCGTTCACCCGCACCCCAGCAGGGCGCAGCTCCTCGGCGAGCAACTGGGTCAGGCGCACGACGGCCGCCTTGCTCGTCGCGTACGCGATGGGGGCCGCCCCACTGATCGCCGTCTTCGACCCGACCATGACGATCGAACCACCTCCGGCCGTCGCCAGCCGTGGCGCGGCCGCTTGGCACGACCACAACGTGGCGACGAAGTTCGACTGCAGCATCGCCTCCAGCACCCCCGGATCGACGTCGGCGAGCTGGCCACCGACGAAGCCACCCGCCACCGCGATCAACGCTGATGGCGCAGCGACCTCATCGACCTGCCGCCAGACCGCGTTCACCGCGGTCCGGTCGGCCAGATCCACCGCGAACGGGATCACGACCCGGTTCGGGACGCCCTCACCCAATGCGTCGAGCTGCTCACCCGCCCGGTCGAGGGCGATCACCTGCCTACCCTGGCCCACGAATTCCGCCACCACCGCACGCCCCAGCGCGCCCGCCGCCCCGGTCACCACCACAGCACCCGCCCCGGGCACCCCCACAGCACCATCCGACATTCCGTCTTCCTGACTTCCGTCCGCGCCACTCACAGCCGGTACCAGCATCACCTAACGGCGGGCGACCGACTACCGCAGGGTGGTGGTGAGTACCGGCGAAGTCCAGCGGGGTGCCGACGAACGCCGACACGGCGATCTTGTCCAGGACCGCTTCGCTGGCCAGTGGGGCGACCTGCGGGACGAGCTGGAACTGCGGTGAGTCCCGCGGGAAGGTCGAAACGACTTTGTTGACGTCCTTGGTGCGTTGCCAGGTCATCGCGGTGCGCAGCCCGCCGGCACCGGTCACCTCCACTGGCAGGGTCATGTGCCGGGTGAAGAACGTCCGCATCCCGGCGCAGCCCGCCGACCTGCATGCCGTAAACCAGCAACGCCACCCACCGGGGCGGATCACAGACCCCATCGCGTTCTGGATGCAGACTGCGCCTATTCGCAGCCAAATGACAGCAGTCTGCATCCAGAACGCGGGGAGCCGGACTTGCGGGCCCACGCTTGAACAGCATGGGGTTGATCATAATGGTGTTGGGATCATCGAGGTGCGCGGTGAGATCGGCGACCGCCCCGTCCAACTCGGCTGCGGTCAACCCGCCCACCGTGGTCATCCGGTCCCTGTGCAGGGCTGCCATGTACAGCGGCAGCACGTGCCCACCAGCCCCGGACCGGCGGACTGAACTGTCTACCTCCACGGTGATGTCTGCCAGCCCTGCCGCCCGCAGCAGGCCTGGCAGGTGGCGGCCGACCGTGATGTCCATTCCGGCTTCGGCGCGCACCCGGTGCCAGGCGTTCATGAGTACGTCCCAGGCCGGTCGTGGCGGTTGGCAGAGCAGCGAGACATGGTCGTACTCCTGCAGTGTGACCCACCCACCGGGGCGGGTCACGCGGACCATCTCGGCTATCGCTTCCGGTGCCTCGGCCAGGCTGACCAGCGCCAACCGCTCATGAACCAGGTCGAAGCAGTCGGCGGGCAGCGGCATCGCAGCGGCGCTGGCCTGGACCAGCCGCACCCGGTTAAAGGCCCGTTCGGCGAGCACCCGGCGGGCGGCGGCCAGCATGGCCGGCTCCCGGTCTACCCCGACTACGGATCCGGCGTCGCCCACATTCCACCCCGGCGCCACCGCGAGCCGATCAAGCAACTCCTCGGAGGCAGGGCGGCGGCGCCCGGCCCGTTCGAGCAACCTGGCGATTTCTTCATCGCGCGCAGTGCGGGCCGGAGCTGCCGACGAGTTCGAACGCCTGCCACATCGACGCGTACTTCCCGCCGGACGTGAGCAGTTGCTCGTGGGACCCGATTTCGGCGATCCGGCCCCGGTCCAGGACCACGATCCGATCGGCTGATCTCGCGGTCTGCAGGCGGTGCGCGATGACGATGGTCGTGCGGTCGTGCGCGACCCGGCGCATCGCTTCCGCCACCCGCGCCTCGGTGACGAGGTCCAGATTGGACGTTGCCTCGTCGAGCAGCAGCACGGTGGGATCGACGAGTTCGGCTCTAGCCAGGGCGATCAACTGCCGCTGCCCGGCCGACAGCGACCGGCCGCGCTCGGCTATCTCGTGCAGGTAACCGCCGGGCAGGGCGGCGATGAACTCGTGCGCGCCGACTGCGCGGGCCGAAGCCTCCACCTCGGCGTCGCTGGACTCGGGCCGACCGTAGGCGATGTTGTCCCGGATGGTCCCGGTGAACAGGAAACCTTCCTGCGGCACGTAACCGAGTTGGCGGCGAAACGAGCGGAGGTCCAACGAGCGCAGGTCATACCCGTCCACCCGCACGCTGCCCTGGTCGGGGTCGTAGAAGCGGGCGAGCAGTTTCATCACCGTCGACTTGCCCGCACCCGTCTCCCCAACGATCGCCACTGTCTCGCCCGCCGCGATCCGCAGGTCGATGCCGCGTAGCGCCTCGGGAGGCTTGGCACTGGCCACCTCTGGCCCGCTGGCCACCGTGGGATAGGAGAAGCGCAGGCCGTCGAGAGTGAGCTCGCCACGGAATCGTCCGGCACGCTCGGGTCGTTCGGGTGACGGTGTCAGCGTGTCCAGTCGCATCAGTTGGGCGATCCGGCCGACCGAGACCCGGGTCTGTTGCCAGGAGTCGAACACCTGGGACAGCTGCTGGATCGGCGAGAAGAACATGTCGATATAGAGCAGGAAGGCGATCAGCGCGCCGGTGGTGAGCTGCCCGGAGGCGATCAGTCCAGCTCCGACGCCGAGGACGATCGCGTCCGCCCCGGCGGAGAGGAACTGCACGAACGGGAAATACGTGGCAACGAGCCGCTGCGCGGCGACGCGGACTGCGAGATAGTCGTAGCCGAGCCGGTGGAATCGTTCGCTGGTCTCGTTCTCGTGGGTGAAAGCCTGGGATTCGCGCACCCCGGACAGGCTCTCCTGGAAGTCCGCGTTGACGATGGCGATCCGTTCCCGCGCGAGATCGTAGAGGCGGGCCGCCTTGCGGCGGAAAATCACCGTACCGATGGCGAGCGGGACCACGATGGTGAGCGTGCACAGGCCGAGGGTGGTGTTGATCAGCACCAGCGCGACGCCGACTCCCACGAAGGTGACCATCGAGACCATCGCGGCGAGCAGCCCGTTCTCGATGAGCGATTCGAACTGGTCCACATCGGTCGTCATCCGGGTCATGATCCGGCCGGCCATCTCGCGTTCGTAGTAGTCCAGCGAGAGGCGTTGCAGCTGGGCCCAGATCCGGACCCGCAGCGAGAGCATGATCCGCTCGGCGGCGCGGCCGGTGACGAAGGTCTCGCCGACCTGGTCGATCAGGTCGGTCAGGGTGACGATGAGGAAGATCGCGGAGGCGGTGAAGAGCACTGCCTGCGACCCGGCCGCCACCCCGTTGTCGACACCCTCCTTGATCAGCACCGGACCGGCCAACCCGGCCAGCGCGTCGAGAATCACCAGCACCAGGCCGACCAGCAGCGGCCGGCGAAACTCCCGCAGCAGCCGGGCCAGCCGGAATCCCCGGTCGTGCCGCGACTCCCGGTCGACGTCGATGGTCGGGAAGTCCCGTACCGGTGGGAGCGCGGCGACCCGGGCCAGCAGCTCGGGAGTCGCCGCGAGCTGCAGGCGCCAGCCGCTACCGCCGCCGAGACCCGGACCGATGCTGGGCGCGCCGATCGTACGAACCGCGCTGCGGCTGGGGTCCGGGGCGAGCTGGCCGCCGGTCCACGCTGAGTCGGTGACGCCGCCGGAGGCCGGCAGCATCGCGAGTGCCTCGATCCGGTCGCCGACCTGTTCGTCAATCCCGGACAGCAGGGTTCGGTAGACGGCGCTGCAGGCGACGAGTTCCTCATGCGTGCCCTGCTCCACGACCCGCCCCTGGTCGAGCACGACGATGCGATCGGCCAGATGCAGCGTGGAGCGGCGGTGCGCGACCAGCAACGTGGTCCGGTTCGCCAGTACGTCCCGCAGACCGTCGAGTACGGCCTCCTCGATCTTGGCGTCGATGGCGCTGGTGGCGTCGTCGAGGATCAGGATCCTCGGATCGGCCAGGACAGCCCTGGCCAACGCGATGCGTTGGCGCTGCCCGCCGGACAGAGTCAGGCCGCGCTCACCGATCATCGTGTGGTAGCCGCGCGGCAGCTCCTCGATGAAACCGTGTGCCGCGGCGACTCGGGCGGCGTGTTCGATCTCTTCGTCGGTCGCGTCCGGGCGGCCGTACCCGATATTCGCCCGCACCGTGTCGGAGAACAGGAAGCTGTCTTCGAAGGCCACGCCGACCTGGCGGCGCAGGGATTTCAGCGTCACGGTGCGCAGGTCGTGCCCATCGACGAGAACAGCGCCGGAGTCCGGATCACGGAAGCGGGACACCAGCGCCGCCACCGTCGACTTCCCGCTGCCGCTCGGCCCGACGATCGCGACCCGTTCACCGGCGGCGATATGCAGGTTGAAACCGTTGAGCACCGGGGTGCCCGCACCGTAGCCGAAATGCACGTCGGCGAAGGTGACCTCGCCACGCAGCTCGGGCAGCGCCACCGCGTCCGGGGCGTCGGCGATGGCCGGCGGCAGGTCGAGCAGCTGGAAGATGCGCTCCACCCCGGCCCTGGCCTGCTGGGCGATGGTCAGGATGCCGGCGAGCTGCCGGGCTGGTGCGACGAACTGGGCGACATAGGTGGAGAACGCGAGGAATGTGCCGAGGGTGATCTCGTGGTGCAGAGCCAGCCAACCGCCGAGAGCCAGGATGGCGACCTGGCCGACCGAGGGAACTACCTCCATCAGCGGCTGGTAGCGGGCCTGGAGCCGGACCGCGCGCATTCGTGCCCCGTAGAGCGACTTGGCGGCGTCGACGATGCGGCCGAGTTCACGGTCCTCCTGGCCGAAGGCCTTCACCACGCGCACGCCGTTGACGTCCTCGGCCACGATCTGTGCGACGTCACCCTCGCGCTGCTGGCCGTCCCAGGTTGCCGGGAAGACCCGCCAGCGCATCCGGTAAGAGATCACGAAAAGTGCCGGCGCGACGATCAGGCTGACGATGGCCAGCAACGGGGACAGGTAGAACATGACCCCGACGGAGAGCACCATGAGCAGGACGTTGCCGCTCAAGATCGGTAAGTAGTTGAGCAGGCCTTGTACCAGCATGGAGTCGGAGCTCGCCCGGGCCACGAGTTGGCCGGTCGGCATCCGGTCGAGGTTGTCCAGGTCCATCGTCTGCAGGTGGTCGTGCATGGCGTTGCGCAAGTCGTACTGGACTTCCAGGCCGACCCGGCTACCGCGGTAGCGGCGCAGGTAGGTGAATCCGAACCTGGCGACTGCGACCCCGACCAGCAGCGTCA
>JALYTS010000111.1 GCA_030854185.1 Actinomycetota bacterium
TCTTCGACCTCCACCGCTGGACACCCCGCACCCAGCACTTAGGTCATACACCCAACGAACATCAACATCATCCCTGACCAGCAGCAACGGCAACCAAGATCGAATTATCCCGGAAACTCGGGCTAGCACCGGGGAGGACGCGACCGGTGGCAGCCAGCTTCGCCCGAGCCTCCTCGTGACTCTGGACGAGCACGGTGGCCAGGCGGCGCATCATCTGCTCGCTCGGTTCGACGTCGTGGAGCTGGAGTGTGTCGTGCATGATGACCAGCTCGGTCCGACCGGCGACCTCGGCCAGCTGCCGGAGGGGCTTGCCGGTGACGGCAGGGAATGCCCGCTCGTAGATGGCCCGGCCGACTCCGCGTGTCTCGATCAGGGTGTGGTCGATGTCCCACAGCACGAGGATGCAGGGCGGTTGACTCGCGGTGTTCTGTCCGGCCATGGGGCGAGTGTGCCAACCCAGCCGCCATCACGGCGTAGCATCCCTGTCGGTCACGCCCCGGACGACGGGTAGACGGCATGGACGAAGGTCTGGCGCGGGTTATCGGCGAGCGTGTGCGAGCCCGCCGAACCGCCGGAAGACGGAAGAAGACCGTGGTGGCTGGGCTTACCGGCATCACGGCCGACTACCTGTATCAGATCGAGCGTGGGATGAAGCTGCCGACTGTCACGGTGCTGGCGAAGCTTGCCGACGTACTCGGGGTGTCGGTGGCTGAGCTACTGGGCCAGGAACCCGCGACAAGCACACGGCCATCGCATACAACTGCTGGAGAGGCTATCTACTGTGCGTTGGTCAATCCGCCGATTTCGGCCACCTCCGAGCCGCTGGCGGTGACGGAGCTGCACAAGCGGATAGCGCGGGCATGGCGGACATGGCAAACGTCACCGCAGCGCTATAGTCAGCTTACGGGCCGACTGCCGCAGCTCATTGTTGATACTGAATCCGCTGTGCAGGCACACCAAGCCGAGGCCATGTCTGGCTTGTGACAAGCCAAGAGCTCCGCCGTTGATCTTTACAACCTCGTGCGAACCGTAACCAAGCGGCTCGGCAGATTTGACCTGTCGTTGCTCGCGGCGGACCGGGCAGTACGGGCGGCCGAGATCGCGGACGATGCGTTGCGGCTGGGGGTCGCGCGGTGGAACTTGGCCCAGGTGCTGCTAGCCGATGGGCAGCCCGAGGGCGCGGAGATGGTGGCCATGCAGGCTGCCGAGAGCCTCCGACCCCTCATGGCCGAGGGCGAGGCCGATACGGCGGCGACCTACGGTGCTCGACTGGAGCGACCATAGAGGGAGAGGTCCTTGCCCACGGACCGCTGACCCTCCCGGGGCTTACCGTAGAGCCCTATCGGGAGCCGTGAGCAACGTTTGGCAAACCCGGCATCGGCTGATGCTTGAACGGCTTGAGGGGCTCGCTGGTCAGCTCCGAAGCAACGAGCAAATAGCGCCAGCGGCACTTGAAGAGCAGGCGGTGCGACTGCTTGCGAGTGTGGTTATGCTTATGCGCCAACACGACGTAAACAAACGGGGCCAATGCCGATTCTGCGCTGCGTCGCACTCAGCTTCGTGGTTCTGGTATAGGCGACCACGATGCGCGGTGCATCGAGCGTTAGATTTTTCCCTAAGTCAGCGCTTGGAAATTGTGTGGTGTCAGTTGCTCGACAGCTGATGACGAATCCGCACACCATCGACGGTCGCTGCCCGGGCTCATTTCGAACCCCACCTTCGCCTTGATGATCGCGGAGGCGGTTAGCGCGCCGTTAGACCGCGAAAAGCCTAGGCTCACGCCCATGTCCCCGACGCACGACCTGACTCTCGCCCATCACACCAGCGCCGAAGCGGCCGAGCTCATGGATGATCTTTGCGAGGTCTACGCTGACGCGTACGGCGCAGTACCAGGTGAGGACCCGCGCGAGAAGTCCAGCGCCTTCCGCGACCGGGCGACAGCGACGCTAGAAGGAGTCAACTACTCGCTCGTAACCGCCCACGTCGGCGATGAGCTGGTGGGCTTCGCCTTCGGCTCCAGCTTGCGGCCGGAGCGGGGCTGGTGGGACGGGCTCCAGCCGCCACCTCCGGAGGGTTTCACCAAGGAGACCGGCTCGCGCACGGTGGTCTTGTCCGAGATCGAGGTACGCCGTGCCTGGCAAGGCAAAGGCATCGGCCGGGAGGTGCACGACGCCTTCCTGTCGCAGCGCTCTGAGGAGCGGGCGACGCTCGCCAGCAACCCCAAAGCCGCTGACACGCACACGCTGTATGAGCATTGGGGCTGGCAGAAGGTCGGCAACGTGCCCGGCAAGCCGGGTGCGTACTACCGCGAGTATGTGCGTTTCGTGTTGCCGCTCCCTACGGCCGGGCGGTAAGCGGCCAACTGGTTGTCCAGTTCGCGCACCGGCTTCGTTCGCTCCCACGGGGTCAGCAAGCCACGCAAGTTCTCGATACGCTGACCAATCCGTTGTGAGGCGCTTCCAGCCGTGAGCCGGGCAACATCACCTACAATGCTGCTGGCTTCATTGACCTCCGCCTGTTGGATGCGCGCCTCGGCCCGGAACAGCAACCGGAAGGTGTAGTTGTGCAGGTTGGCCGGGTCTACCAGCGTCAGTGACTTGTCGAGCGCGGTCATTGCGGCATCGGGTCGCTGGAGCTTTAAGGCACATTCGCCTTCGGTCCGCCAATAGAACGACTCGTCATAGAAGTACCACCAGGCGGCATGCGGTTCGTCTGCCCGTGCCGTTTGGAGCGCGGCGTATTCCTGGTCAAGGGTCTCCCGGCACTTGTCCGGCTGGTTGTCCACCACATATGCCCGGACAGCCACGTCGGCGGCGTAGGCGCGGGCCAGCGGGCTGTGCGCCTGGTTGGCCCAGACGGCGGCAGCCACTGCATGGTCAATGCCGACCCGAGGCTTGCCCTGCCAGGTAGCGAGGTGGCTCATGGTGCACAGGATGTAGGTCACCAGTTCGACATTCTGGACGTCGTGGGCGGCGCTGCGGGCATCGTCGTAGTAGTGCTGGGCGCTTCGGTAGTCACCCATGTTGAAGCACAACCAACCGAGGAGTTGAGTCAACTCAGCGTAGGCGGATACCGCGCGCTGCTGAAACTCTACGGGTGCCGCTTGGGCCAACTGATGCACCATCTGCCGGTGCCCGATGACGCTTTGCAAGGTGAGCTGAGGGCCGAGGACATCGCCCTGCTGCCGCAGGCTGGTGATCATGCGCTCGCAGTAGCGCAGCGCTGGCAGGTCAAAGTCCCCCGGGTGCTTCATGGCACGCATCACCTGCTCATGTTCATCAGAGTTGAGCACATCAAAAAAAGGGGCGACAGCCGCGACCGTAAAGGCCATACTCAGCTTGGCCAGCAGCTCACGACGGCTCACGGATGGATTGAGCTGCTGCATCCACATCACGATCACCTGCGCTAGTTCCGTGAAATCCACCTCTTGTAACCGCTGCACAAGCGGGGCGGCCGCCCGCGACAGGGCCAATGGCGACAGGGCGCCCCATTCGTCGCAGTCATGCTGAGCCGACACCGCTACTTCACTGCCAAGTCTACACTCGCCGGGAAGGGTGGCTAATAGTTTCTCCGCCGCGTCAGGCAAACCAGGGCTACCGGCAGTCGTATCAAGGTGGCGAAAGTCAGCCAAGTCACCGAGCAAATCGCTGACCGCGCACTCGTACAACTCTGCCAACTTGCCGAGGTTGTCAAACGAAGGGGCATGACCGGTACTGCTCGGCCACAGCTCCCAGTACGAAAATGCCTTGAACGTCTTCAACTCATCGGGCCAACGCCGATTCCATTCGTCGGCAGCCTGACGCTGGCTCCAGCCATGGGCATAGCGGAACGCCACCCGTGCATTCAGCCGGTAACGTTGCTGGAGCGCCGCTGCCACCTCGACCCATGACGCGCCAGAGACGCGCAGCGAATGTACCAGCTGCTCGCGCTGCTGCTTCTGACTGCGTGGCTCACTCATAGCGCTTCCTCGACGTCGAACAGCCTTACTCCGTAGGCGGCTTTCGCAACTGGCAGATCGACGCTACTCGCTACATGCCATCCGCCCAACTCAGCACAGAAGTTCCCCATGCGGTCGGGACATGGGGCGATCAAGAAATGACGGTTGTGCCGGGTGGGCTGCTACCAGGGCGGCGGGCACTGTACTTCCCTAAGGCCCCAGGGCCGGGACGCACGGGCTACCCCAACGCACGGTTGGTGCCCTCGCCGGTTGGTTTTGCGCTCTCCGTCTTCCAGCGCAGGCCGAAGCACTGGCAGGCGCCGAGCCCCCGAACCGCGCGCTGTTCAGGGATGGACTCGCCCCGGCCCTGGGTGCCGTCCACGTGAGACGAGCGGAGAGCTTGGGGCAACGACCACCATGCATGAGCCTGAAGACCAGGGACAGGGCGACGGCAACGGCCAGTACCAGCCGACGCAGCCCAACAGCGAGCACAGCATCCAGCACGCGGCAGCCATGCCACCTACGGTGCTCGTCACCGAGATGGACAACGGCGCCCGGTGATCCGCGAAGACCGCGAACTTGTCGCCGAGCTGGCTCGGGTCAACCGGGATATGGCATTCCTCGGTGTGGGCGCCGTCGACCCGGTGCCCGCGGAGGGCGCGCTCATGGCCGCGACGGCCAGGTTTGCGAATGGTCTTCGTGACGCGCAACGTCGCGGACGTCGAACGGGCGGGCGTGTGTCTCCTCGACCCCTGGCAGTGGCAAGGCTGACTGCGCGGCCGGCGACTATCACGCAGTGTCCTTGAAGACCTCGCGCTCAAGTCTGGTGAGTCGCTCGCCGACGGTTCCGGCAGTGCCGTCGCACTCGACGTGCAGCCGGTCGATCGCCCAGATGCGGATCAGCGTGGAGATGGGCAGCCGCGCCTCTTCGGCTGCCCGCGGCAAAGTCTGCCAAGGTATCAGATCTGATATAGTCAGATTGTGGCTGACGATCCGGCGGGAGTGCGCAGCCCCAACCTGGTGCGGGTGTTGCAGCTCTGCTGCACGCTTGCAGGAGCTGGTTCCCGACGCTGTGCTTGTCGGTGGCACGGCGGCCGCACTCTATGCGGGTCACCGCGATTCCTATGATCATGATCACGTGCTGACGGACCTCGCCGAGCGCTTTGACGCGGTCCTCGACGCGGTCGAGTCGCAGGACGGCTGGGTGACCAACCGCGTCACCCCAGGGAAGATCATTCTTGGGGAGCTCGGCGGAATCGAGACCGGGATCCGGCAATTGATTCGGCGAATTCCGTTGGAGACCGTACGGATTGCGCTCCCGTCGGGTGAGTCGATCACCGCACCGACCCCCGAGGAGACGTTGCGGGTCAAGGCATTCCTCATCCTTCGCCGCAACCAGACTCGCGACTACCTCGACGTGGCGGCTTTGGCCGACCGGATGGGGATCGATCATGCGGCCGTGACGCTGTCGGGTATTGACCAGTACTACGCCGACCAGCACGGATCCGGGGACGGGGTTGCATCTCAGCTCGTCCGTCAGCTCGCCGAGCCGGCTCCCAAGGACCGCTCGACCACGAGGAACCTTCGCCAGTACAAGAACCTCGCCGCGCGCTGGCAGGAGTGGGACGAGGTCGTCGTGGTCTGTCGCAGGCTGGCGACCACGATGGTGGGAGGCCTGCGATGAGCCTGGCGTTCCGCAACATCGACGTCTCGCCGGATGATCCGGTCGAGGTCTGGTCCACCGAAGCGGTCCTCACCGCGCTGGAGCGGGGCGGCCTGGGGCACTGGCGGCGGCTCACCGCGGCGATGGACGACGACCCGTGGGGGCCGGTCGCCCGGCGGGTGGAGGAGGCGCTGGAGGTGTCACGGCCCTATGGCGTCGGTGTCGTGATGGCTGACGTGCTCGTCGCCGCTCGGAGGCGAGCAGAGCAAGCTGAGCGCGCTGCGGTGGCCGCTGAGATCACCCGGTTGCAGGCGGTTTCCGGGCTGGCCAGGGTGGACTTCGCCTCGGCGATCGGCACCTCGGTGTCGCGGTTGTCCACCTACTTGAGCGGCAAGGTCACTCCGTCCGCGGCGCTATTGGTACGGATGCGGCGGGTCGCGGCTCGACAGTCCAGGCCACCTCAACCAGCCAGCTGAACCAGTCGTCTCATCGATTCGTGCGGGAGCGGGCGATGAGGTCGGCCACGGCACGCCAGCCGAGCAGCAACACCGCCAGGCTCGCGGCGGCGACCAGCACAAACGTTAGTGGCAGGCGATGAGTGAAGGCCGCGCGCACGCCGAGACCGACGACCACGGCGCCGACCCAGACCGCTACCCCGACCGGCAGCCGCAGCGGCGCGCGCCACACCCGGCCGACCAGCCAGCCGACGCACGAGCCGAGCAGGAACGGCGCCGCGGTGGTCAGCACGCCCAACGCATCGAACACCTCGGCGTGCGAGCTTCGCCCCACGGCGGCGAACACCAGCACCGCCAGCACGTCGGCTCCAGCCGCGAGCGTTACCGTCGCCGGGCGGACGGTCAAAGTGGTCACCCCAGCAACTTAAGCTGCGATCTGGGCTATTCCGGCGACGGCGGGTGCCACGGCTTATTGGGCACTCTGGTGAATCCATCAGGGGCGGACGCCGGCGCCGGATCTGCCGGAGGCGGCGCCGGGGCTTCCTCGGGGGCGGGACTGCCCGTGTTGTGCGGCGCAGGGACCTTAGCGGCCCGTCCCTGGTTGGTGCCCGCGGATCGGTGCTGTGGCGGGTTCGGTGCGAGCAGGACGGGTGGCGGTGCGGCGGGTGGTGGTGCCGCGGGGGTCACTAGAGGTTCAGGATTCCCGGTTGCTTCGAGAGCGGCCGGTGGTGCCGGGGGAGGAATCACCGGGGCGTCGGGAGTTACCGGTGGCGCGGCCGCGGGAGCACTGGGCGGCACAGGTGGCGCACTGGGGGCCGTCGCCGGTGGCGGCGTGACTTTCTGGTCGTTACCCGTTCGGTTCGGCGATCCCCCGGTCAGGGAGTGCAGCACCGCGGCTACCGCAAGGCCCAGCACCACGATCGCCAGCACCACGACCCCGATGATTCGCTTGGACCGCGACGGCGGCGGCTGGCTCTGGAACTCCTCGGGGCCCAGGCGCAGCCATTCGCTCTGCTGGTCGGCGATGGGCGGTGGCTCCAACTCGGCCCAGGGTGGCGCCGAGCTGTCGCTGAGCCTGCCGAGGGGAGTGCCAACCGGCAGTGGCGGATCGGCCGGGGGCTGCTCCGCAGGCTCGTCATAGACGGTGTCGCGGCCGACGGAGCCCGTGACCTGAGTGGGTGCCTCCTGGGTCGAGGTCTCCCAACGAAACGCCGGAGGAAAAGGACTGG
Source organism: Actinomycetota bacterium (assembly GCA_030854185.1). GTDB lineage: Bacteria > Actinomycetota > Actinomycetes > Mycobacteriales > Pseudonocardiaceae. Next base: position 7,285 of record JALYTS010000111.1, read on the forward strand.
CCGACTCGGGAGCACCATCTACACGCGATTCGTTCGGCATTACCCAGCCACTCCCTCGGACTCTTCGGTTCCGTGTCCTGCCCTGACACGGCGGCGAATTTTTGACCACGCACCGTGAGATGCACAAAACGCGATCATGCTAGCCGTACCCACTGCCTGCGTTCCAGCCTGACCTGCAAGCGTGGGAAATCACCGACTCGCCGTCGATGGTCACTGACAGCCACAGCCTGCGATGTCTATCCTGCGCCCACCCACAAGATCGAATAACGGTGAGGCCCAGGCTCGGGAGGGCATCATGGCGAAGACCCCGGTGTTGAAGGTCACGGTGTTGAAGACCCCAGTGTTGCTGGCGTGCATGGTCGGGATGGTGACAGCCCTACCTTCGACCGCAGCGACGATCCAGGCCCCGATCTCAGGTAGCCGCTCCACCCTCGCGGCCTACGACGGCGAGGGGCGGTCGTCCGCGGCACCGGGCCCCGGCGCGGGGGACTACGTCGCCCTGGGCGATTCCTACTCCTCCGGCGTCGGCACGGGCGTCTATGACCCGGCAGGCGGGACCTGTGCCCGAAGCCCGTTGTCCTATCCACCGCTGTGGACCGTGGAGCACCATCCGGCCAGTTTCGGATTCGTCGCCTGCTCCGGGGCCACGACCGACGATGTGCTCGCCAGCCAGATCTCGGCGCTGCAGCCGGGCACTGACCTCGTGACGATCACGATCGGCGGCAACGATGCGGGATTCGGGCCCGTGCTGCGGACCTGCACGGCCGCCGACAGCGACGACACGTGCTTCGCCGCAGTCGACGCCGCAGAGTCCTTCGAACGCTCAGCGCTGCCGGACCGACTGTCCCGCACCTACGCCGCGATCCGCCGCGCCGCGTCACACGCCCAAGTGGTCGTGCTCGGCTATCCACGGCTGTTCGATCTCGCGCCGAGCTGCACCGACCCGCAGGTGCCGAACGTGGCGCGCCGCACCAAGCTCAACGAGGGCGCTGACGTACTCGATGGCGTCATCCAGTCCGTCAGCCAGCGGTTCGGCTTCTACTTCGGCGATGTGCGCGGCCAGTTCGCCGGCCACGCGGTCTGCTCACCCGACCCGTGGATCAACGGTCCGAGCGTGCCCACCGTTGTGGGGCCGTATCACCCCAACCAAACGGGCTACCGGAACGGCTACCTGGCCGCACTGGATATGGTCACCGGACGCGGTGGTGCGACAGCTTGAGCCTTACGGGGCGCCGAGGTTGCCGATGGCTTTGGTGGGGTTGCCGAGGTCGGGAACAATGCCGCCACCGCCACCGCCACCGCCACCGGGGGCGGGGGTCGCGGTGGGCGAGGGCGCCGCCCCCGGGTCATTCGGGTCTGCGAACCCTGGGGCCGGGTTGCTGCCGCCGGGGGTGTCCTGCTGGGCCATCGCGGGGCTTGCTCCGACGATCGCCAAGCCGGCCACGCCTGTTGCCGTCGCCAGCAGAAGAGACAGGCTCGCTGTCCTGATCACCTTACGGACCGTGCTGCGCTCCATGGTTACTCCCTGTAGTTGTTTGACCCGTTCTGGTCACCGCGGTTGATATCATACTTAGGCGAGTGACGCCCTATCGGGGGGTGCACTGCGTCCAACGTGAAGCCGTCTCTTGAGTGACGGCTGAGGCACCGCTGGTTCTACGTCAGGGCCGCGCGTGTCGGTGGGCGGTCGGCAGCGGGCGCTCAGCGGCGTCGCATCAACTCCTCAGCGGGACATTCAGCACCACTGCCGCAGCGACCTGCTTGGCCACGGAACTCTGGGATACCACTGCGAAATGCGCGCGGCTGCTGTCCAGGAATCGCCGCACAGCCCCGTCTGCGCCGTCGACATGTACCAATTCCACAACGGGCCACCTCGAGGCCCCGAGGTCTCGGGTGGTGCTCGGGTAGGCACACCAGGGTGGGGAGTGGGAGTCGGCCACGGCAGGCTGGAATGCGGCGGCAGCCGCTACACTCGGGCCAGCGGACACCGAAGTCCTCGACAGAATGAGAGGCACTCCCGGTGATGGCGCGCCAGGTAGTCGCGGCGTTGACGATCATCCTGCTTGGCGTTGCCGCCGGACTGGCCGCTGCGTTGGCGTTGCCGAAAACCTACGGAGCCAGCGCGGAGATCCTGTACCCGATCAGCCAGGACCCGCAGAACGACCCACTCAAGCAGGACCGCGAGCTATCCACCCAGCTGGTCTACCTGACCAGCCGGGCGGTGCTCGGCCCGGTCGCGAAGAAGCAAGGGCGGGAGTTCGACGATCTCGCAAAGGACGTCAGCGCGCAGGTCCTGAACAACAGCGAGGTCATTGAAGTCGACGCCTACGGCTCCACCAAGCTGGTCGCGCTGCAGACACTGCAGGCCGTCGTGAACGAGTACCTGACGCTCAGCAGTCAGCCCACCGGGACGTCCCACAACCTCGACATCCAATTCGCTGACGCTCACACGAACACAACCCGCCTTCAAACGCAGGTGCAGCAACTCACCACGGCAGTATTGGCCGGCAAGGCCACCCAGGCCTCCCTCGACGATGCGCGGGTGCAGCTCACCGCGTCCTTGGCCATGGAGAAGGCGATCCAGGCCCGGATCGATCAGCTCGACCTCACCGGTCAGCAGGGAACGAACGCCCAGATACTGACTCCGCCCTATTCGCTGCCCGATACGGTGTTCCCACAGCCGCTCATCGCTGCCGGTACCGGCGGGCTGGTCGGCGTGATCGTCGCCGGCGTGCTACTGGGTCTCGATACTCGGCGCCAAGAGCTCGGCTCTAGGCGCTCTCCGGGGCCTGATGTATCAGACTGGGCGCCATGAGCCTGACACTCGGCGACCGACCGCTGTCCTCCCGTCCGCGGGCCACCGTGAACTACCGCATCGACGGCCCCGCGCACCGGCTGCTGTTCGAGCCCTTTCCCCGGCGGGTGCGGGCATCCTTCGGCGGTGCGAAGGTGCTGGACACGACCAGCGGCATGCTGCTGCACGAGAGCAATCTGCTCCCGCAGCTCTACCTGCCGCGCGACGACATCCGTGGCGACCTGCTCACCCGCACCGAGCACCGCACGCATTGCCCGTTCAAGGGCGACGCCAGCTACTGGACGGTCACGGTGACCGACCGGATAGCTGACAACGCCGTGTGGTCCTACCTCGATCCGCTGCCCGAGGCGGGTTGGCTCCGCGATCATGTGGCGGTGTACTGGAAGTCGATGGACGCCTGGTTCGACGAGGATGAGGAGGTCGCCGGGCACCTGCGTGATCCTTACCATCGGGTCGATGTCCGCGCCACCAGCCGGCTCGTGCGGGTGATGGCCGGTGACGAGGTGGTCGCTGAGTCCCGGCGTGCGGTGGTGCTGTCCGAGACGGGCCTACCCAACCGCTTCTACCTGCCGATCGACGATGTGCGCAGCAAGGCGCTCGAGTCGTCCGGCACGCACACCGTCTGTCCGTACAAGGGCACCGCGTCCTACTACAGCCTGCGCACTGTATCGGGATTCATCGCGGATGCGGCCTGGTACTACTCGGAGCCGTTGGACGGGGTGCGGGCAATCCGCGGCTACCTGTGCTTCGCAGCGGACGGAGTCGAGACCAGGGTGGACTGATCTGTCGCCGTTAGCGAAGACGCCAGGTGAACTTGGGTGTCTGGGACCAGGACTGCTCTCGGACGCCGCGGTACTGCTCCGGGTGCACTGATTGGAATGCTTCGTCGAGCTTTGGAATGATCTTGCTGACCGGGCCGAGTTGGAAACGGTAGGCCTGCCCGGTGGGGTGCCGTTTGCACAAGCGCGCCTGTTTGGGGTGGCGGGTTGTGAAGTCCGGTCCGGGATAGAAGTCCAGCCATACCATTGATGGCATCGACAGGCTGTAGCCGCCGGGGCGCTGCACCACTTCGACGAAGCTCAGGTCCTGCCACGGCAAATCGAACAGGCACCGGCGGCGCAACTGCACCCGCACCCCCGCACCGTCGACTACCAGGATGCGACGACCCCAGCTGCGCAACATCCCGTACCGGCCGAACAGGAAGGCGGCGACCCCGATGATCACGCAAATCACCCGTTCCCACCACGGCTCGTCGGGTGCCGCCGCCGCAAGAAGGATCATCGGCCCGATCACAAGAAATGTCACGGCTCCGAAGGTGATGCGCAGCCGTAAGGGTTTGGCCAGATCGACGTTTGCTGATTCGGCGGTGGCGTGTGGCTTGCCCGATGCGGCGACCGGGAGCGCGGACCCGGCCGCACGGGGCACGGTGCGCGTGCCAGCTACGTGACCGTTCGCGGTGGCGGGTCGCCGTCGCGGGTGCTGGCTCTTGCTCATCCGAACACCGAGTGCCAGGCGCCGGCGGCAGCCCCGCCGATGCCCTTGCCGATGTCGGCGAACTCCTTACCGGTGTGCCCAACCATATGCTCCCCGCCTGTCAGAATTCCCCCGACCACTCCGTGGTCGTGGATGTCTTCGCTCCAGTGCTCGTGAAAGCCCTGATACACAAACGCGCCTACTCCGACCGCGACGGCTCCTGCACCTACCGCCGCCAAGCTCACCGGGCCGGTCGCAACCGCAAACGCGATCGCACCCGCGCCCAAGCCGACGGCGCCCGCGGTGACGTCCGCGGCGACGGCGTGCTGTGCCGACCAACCTTTCTCCATGTCGTCTTTGACCTGGAAACCCACCGCGACTCCGGTGGCCAGGACGTCGACGACCGGGACCTCCTTGAGGAAGTCCGGGAGCTTAGAGGTGATCTTGCCGATTTCCGGGATCGCTTTGCCGATGTCACTGAGCTTGGTGTTGAGCTCCGCGCTCAGCGGCAGTTTGCGCTCCAGACTTTCCGCGCTTTCCAGGTCGGCTTTGAGCTGCTTGAACTCGGCGAAAACCCCTTTGTGTGCGCCCTTCGCGGCATTACCGTCGGGTAGTTTGAGTCCTTTGGCGGCGTACTCCTGTTTCGCGGCCCTGAGGTCCTGGCGGGCTCTCTTGATCCTCTCGTCCATGCCCGCCAACCGACCGCGGGTGACGCGACCCTTCTCGTCGGGTATCGCATACAGGCCGCGCACGTAGTCACCGAGGGTGGCCCACTGGTCAGGGTTGTTCTGACGGCCAGGCTGGTAGCTGATCTGGTCGTAGATGTCGGACAGTTTGGTGGCCGCGTCGAGCCGGAAGCCCTTGGCCAGTTGCATCGCCGCACCGTACTCGTCGCAGTAGGTCTGCAAGGCCGTCACCGCCGGGCCGGACGGCGTCCCCGCCGAGGAAACGATCGTGCCGGGTGTGCCGTCCGGGCCGACCGGCGCGCCGGCCTTCGTCGCCTCGTACTCGGCGTTGTACAGCGCCATGTTGACCTTGTCGAGATTGGTGGCGAGGTCGCCCAGCACGCCACCGACATGCCCGACCACATCAGCCAACGATCCCGCGGAGATCGAGTCAGCGGTCCAGCGCTTCTGGAACGCCTCCGCGGCACCGCCGGACCAGCCGGCCGCACCGACCAGATCGTCGACCTTGGAACTCAGGGCGTGCACCACGTCGCGCATCGCCGCCGGCGCTGCCGCGGTCGTGACGGCCATCGTGTGCAGCCCCGCGATGTCCCCACCGACCCAACTCTCCGGCACGCCACGCCCCCTAATCCGCTGGCATGAGATCGTCGAACAACGCGCGGTTGTCGATGTCGTGACGGGCGTAGGTGTCGTGGCTGGCCTGCAGTTTCTCGGCGTGTTCACCGATGGCCTCACCCATCTTGGTGTGCAACACGTCGAGGCATTCCATGACGACTCCGATGATGTTGTTCAGATTTGCATCTCCGGAGTCGGCGATCGGCGGTGTCACCTTCGGCTTGATCGCTTCGTAGGCGTCGCTCTCGGTCCGGAAGCTGCCGCTCATCGCGCTGAGCGAATCGAGCACCACCTGAAAGTCGCCGCTCACGCGTCCTCCAGGGCAAGCCGCTGGACGTCAGCGGCGCTCCAGCGCTGAACCATCTCGAGCGCTGGGTCCACGCACACGAACGGCGCGCCGGCCGCACCGACGAACGCGGTGAACCTGCCGCGCTCCATCGCCACCCACGGCTGGTAGTCGCCCAACGCCGCGACCAGCCGCTGCAGACTCGAGAACGCGATGCCGATCAGATCGCCGCGGTCGGTGCCACGAAGCTCGACCCCGATGTCCTTGCCGTAGTCCGTCACCCGGGGATGAGCAGGCACGAAGACCAGCGGTTCGTCGGTCACCGGCCCCTCCTCCACACGCTGGGCGGTCGTGTGGGGCAGGAAACTAGCCGGTGCGCTGGCGGACCACGCCGACCGGGTACCACCCCCCAATTCCCCCTGGTACCCGGTCGGCGGTCCCTATAACCGGCCCACGTGGGCCGGAGACGCGCTACCACCAGCGACGTTACGGGTCGCGGCAGCCGAAGGAAACCAATTGTCAGGCGATCCTGACCACTCCAGACCGAGTCCTACGCGGGGCCGTCCTATCTCCGGGCCGTCACTCCGCAACCATCTGCCTGAGCTCGACGGGCCGGGATGCGCCGCGATCGACGGCCAGCCCGGTGACCGCGCCGTCTAGCCGGCGCAGGAAGCGCACAGCCGTGGCATGCTCGGCGTCGGCAGCGAGGTCCTCCGCGGCGTCGAGCAGCTCGGTGGCGTCGGTGAGCTCAATACGGTCTTGGGGTTGCTCGAACAAGGCCTGCAGCGCGCGCACATTGGCGCGCACCGCGTCCGCCGCGCGGATCAGCGCCAGCCGCGCGGGCCCTGGTGATCCGGATGCCTGGGTGGCCAGCCGGGCCAGGCCGCGGGCGTAGCGATCGCAGGCCGCCAGCGTGCGCATGGTGCGGCGGAACCCGCCCCGACCGGACAGGCCCGACAGGCCGGTGGTGAGCGGCCGGGACGCGGTGCGCAGCGTGAGCAATGTCTGGTCGAGCTTGCGGGCCTGGGCGAGCAACCGCTGCGCGCCGGGGTCCCCGCCGCCCGCCAGGTCACGCACGGCGGCGTCGAGCAGCTCGTCGAGCCCGGACAGGAACTCGGTGACGTGCCCGGACACCGTGGCGCGGGTGCTGTTGGGCAGCACCAGGGACGCGACCGCGATCCCGATCACCGCACCGGCAGCGGTCTCCTCCAGCCGCACCACCAGCACGTCGATGCTGAACCGGCCGAGTAGGCCGTAGAGCAGCGCGAGCACCGCGGTGAGCCAGAACATGAACAGTCCCTGCGAGACGCGCATGAGGTAGAAGCCGAGGAACACGCAGCAGAACAGGGTGACCAGCGAGGCGACGGTGCTGCCGCCGACCGCCACCGCGACCCCGATCCCAGCCACGACGCCGGCCACCGTTCCGACGGTCCGCTGCCAGCCGCGGGACAGGATCTCCCCCCGGGAGGTGGTGTTGGTGAACACGATGAACGCGGTGATCACCGCCCAGTACCAGCGGCTGGGGGAGATGAACTCGCCGGCGACGATCGCCAGGCTGGTCGCCATCCCGACCTGGATCGCCTGCCGGGTGCTGGGGCGCAGGCCGGGCTCGGCGGCGTCGTCGTCGGAGTCGGGTTCGTCGTCGCTGCCCGGCTCCTCGATCGCGGCGAGTTCTGGCGCCTCGCGGGAGCCGGCGTCGCACATCGCGAGGCTCGCCCGGTGGATCGCGGCCGCCAACCGCCGCGACGGTGAGTCGCCGTTGCGCCCGGCCAGGGGGTCGGGCACCTCGACGGTTCCCAAGCCGTCCCGGAGCCGGGCCAGGGCCGCCACCAAGGCAGCGCGCTCGTCGGGGGCCACCGGGTGCTCGGAGCACACGAGGTGTTCCGCGGCGCCCACCAGCCGTTCCATCGTGAGCTCCGCGTCGAAGATCCGCAGCGCCAGCGTCCGGTTGGGCACGCCCGGCCAGGCCTGCTCGGCGTCGGTGCCCTCCAGGATGTCGGCCACCAGCAGTGCGGTCTCGTTGAGCCGAGCGAGCCGCAGCCGCAGCGGCCGACCCCCCGGCTTGGGCAGCCGGCCCGCAGCGACCGCGTCGTGCACCCC
>JALYTS010000035.1 GCA_030854185.1 Actinomycetota bacterium
CGGCGTTGCTCAACACTTCTGGCAGCCGGCTCATGAAACCCTCCACCACTTGCTCGGTAACCGCGGCGAAGAGCTCTTCCTTGCTCGGGAAGTGCTGGTACACCAATGCTTTGCTCACGCCAGCGGTGGCAGCGACGTGTTCCATCTGGGTCAGGTAGTAACCCCGGTTGCCGAACTCCCGCAGCGCCGCGTCGAGCAGTTCACCACGCCTAGCCTTCGACGACAGCCGCCGCCGGGCGGGTGACGCAGTGGGGAGGTCCCGCGTGGATGGCCGGCTCACAGCGGCACACCGCGGATCGAGGCATCCAGCACGCTCACAGTGTGCGCCAGCGCCAGGTGGCTGCCCAGTCGCCGGGTGCTGGCCCCGATCTGCATCAGGCACCCTGGGTTGGCGGTGACCAGCACCGACGCTGCGGTAGCGAGCACGTTTCGCGCTTTGCGGTCCCCCAGTTCGGTGGCCGGCTCGGGGTTGAGCAGGTTGTAGATCCCCGCCGAACCGCAACATAGATCCGCTTCGGCGATCTCGGTCAGCTTCAACCCGGGTATGGCACGCAGCAGCTCGCGAGGCTGGGACCGGATACCTTGGGCGTGTCCGAGGTGGCAGGCGTCGTGGTAGGCGATCGTGACGTCCAGTGGGTGGCGCGGCGCCACCGTCCCGAGCTCGACGAGCAGCTCGGAGACGTCGCGGGTGCACTCGACGAAAGCTTGCGCGCGTTGCGCATAGTCGGGATCGTCGCGCAGCAGGTGGGCGTAGTCCTTCATGGCCGAGCCGCAGCCCGCGGCGTTGACCACGACATGATCCACCCCAGCGGCCTCGAAGCGCGCGATCAGCGCCCGGGCGAATGAGATCGCCTCGTCTTCACGTCCCATGTGTTGCGACAACGCCCCGCAGCAGCCCTGCCCTCGGGGGATCACGACATCGCAGCCCTCAGCGGCGAGTACCCGGGCGGTGGCCGCATTGACCTCCGGGAACAGCGCATCCTGCACGCAGCCGGTGAGCATCCCCACCACCGCACGGCGCCGCCCCAAGGCGGGCACCCGCTCCGGCAACGGACGCCGCCGGGTCATCGTCGGGGCCAGCGACTCCATCACGCGCCACGTCGGCGGTAACCGGTCCAGCAGCCCGGTCCGCCGGAGGAACCCGGCCAAACCACTGCGCTGGTACAGCGCCAGCGGCCCGCGCAACGCCCGCAGCCGCCGAGGGTAGGGGAACATCCAGAAGATCGCCTCGCGGAGCATCCGCTCCCGACGGGGTCGCTCGTACCGGCGCTGCACCTGAGCTCGAGTGTCCGCGATCAGCGTGCCGTACTGCACGCCAGACGGGCAGGCCGTCACGCAGGCCATGCACCCGAGGCAAGCGTCGAAATGTTCCACCATCGACGCCGACAGGGGCTCGCCCTCCAGACCGGATTTCATCAGATGGATGCGTCCACGCGGCGAATCCATCTCCTGCCCCCACAGCACGTAGGTGGGGCATGCGGGCAGACAGAACCCGCAGTGCACGCAGTCCTTGATCAGTTCGGGCTGCGGCGGGTGGTGGTCGTCGAACGCGCCCGCAGTCATGTCAGATTCCTCCCACAAACCGTCCGGGCGAAAGCCGGTGCTCCGGGTCGAACTGGTCCTTCAAGCGGCGCATCAACGCTAGCGCGGGAACCGGTCCCCACACGTCGAGGCCGGTCCTGCGGTGTGGGGGCGCGCAGCGCAGCACGGTGCTGCCGCCGTGGCGGCGGCCGATGTCGCGCAGCCGCACCAGCTCGGCACCCAGCCGGTCACTGTCATCCAGGCCGGCGACGAGAACTCCAGCGCCGGCGCTGCCGCGCAGCGCGCCCGGGGCGCTGCCGAGCAGGTCGGCCAGCCCGGTGGGCTCGCAGGTGACCGTCGCGGCAGGTCCCTGCGGGGCGTGCGGCGCAACGCCCCACCAGTCCGGTGGCCGCTCGCTCACCGTCGCCGATGTCCCGGCCGCCGAGCCGAGGAGGTCCGCGACGGCGACGGCGCGGGCACCGATGCCCCCAGCAACGCCCTCGATGGCAATCCCCATGGTCACCGGACCTCCCGGCGTACCGCGGTCCACCTCGATGGCCACCGGGTCGTGCTGCGATTCTCGAATCGCGGCGATGGCCCCCGCGGCGCGCGCGGCGTCGGCAGCAGGCACGGTGATCCATCGGCTCGCGTCGGGCAGCGGATGCAGCCGGAACACCGCCTCGGTGATCACACCCAGGGTGCCCAGCGACCCGGTGTAAAGCTTGCCCAGGTCGTAACCGGCGACGTTCTTCACCACCTTTCCCCCCGAACGGGTGACGGTGCCGTCGGCGAGCACCACGGTGATGCCGATGAGCAGATCGCGCACCGAGCCGTACCGGTAGCGCAGCGGGCCCGACGCGGCGGTGGCGATGGTGCCCCCGATCGTTGCCGCAGGATTGCCACTGTCCAGTGCCAGCCGCTGCCGGTGCGGGGCCAACGCCCGCTGTAGCGCACCCATCGGGAGGCCGGCCTGCACGGTGACGACCAGGTCACCGGCGGCATGCGCGAGTACCGCGTCCATCCGGCTGATGTCTACTATCAAGTCCAGAGCGGCTGGTGGGACTCCCCATGCCAGCCGGCTGCCGCCGCCTCGAGCGACCACCCGCAGCCCCAGCCCGGCCGCTGCGCGCAGCACCGCCGAGACCTCCTCGGTGCTACCCGGCCGGGCGACCCAGCGCGCCGGCACTCCATCGACGGTGTCGCCGACGGTGGCCTGCGCCACGTCATCGCAGGCCGCCCGCAACCCGCCGATCGTGGAGGTGACCATCAGAACTGCTCCGCCAGGCCGGCGGCCTGCAGCGGGTGCACACCTTTGTGTTTGCCCGGCACCTCACCACACAGCCGGGGGGTGGGAAATACCTTGCCGGGGTTGCACACCCCGGCGGGATCGAAGGCGCAGCGCAGCCGCTGCATGGTGTCCAGGTCCTCAGCGGTGAACATCCGCGGCATGTATTGAGCCTTGTCGGAGCCGACGCCGTGCTCGCCGGTGATCGAGCCACCGTATTCGATGCACAGGTCGAGGATTGCTCCCGAAACCTCCTCCGCGGCCTGCGCCTCGCCGGGTTTGGCCTCGTCGAACAGGACCAGCGGGTGCAGGTTGCCGTCACCGGCATGGAAGACGTTGGCTACCCGGATCCCGGTGCCGTCCGACAGATCGGCGATCTTGCGCAGCACTGCCGGCAACGCCGTTCTGGGGATCACTCCGTCTTGGACGATGTAGTCGGGGCTGATCCGACCTACTGCGGCGAACGCGGACTTGCGGCCCTTCCAGAACAACGCTCGTTGGGTCGCGTCGCGGGCGACCCGGATCTCGAATGCGCCCGCGCCGGTGCAGTGCCGTTGCACGGCAGCGAAGGTGTGTTCGACCTCGGCGCTCGGGCCGTCCAGCTCGACGATCAGGACCGCACCGGCTCCCTCCGGGTAACCGCAGGCCACAGCGGCCTCGGCGGCCTCGATCGCCAATGCGTCCATCATCTCGATGGCTGCCGGAGTGACGCCGTCGGCGATGATCTCCGACACCGCGGTGCCTGCCTCGTTCACGCTCGGGAAGGCGGCGAGCAGGCAGCGTACCGACTCCGGATTCCGTAGCAGTCGCACCACGATCTTGGTCGCGATCCCGAGGGTGCCCTCGCTACCCACGAACGCGCCGAGCAGATCGTATCCGGGCACGTCGCGAGTGGTACCGCCGAGCCACACCAGCTCACCGTCCGGGGCGACGACCTCAGCACCCAGCACGTGGTGGGTGGTGAACCCGTACTTCAGACAGTGCGCCCCGCCGGAGTTCTCCGCGACATTGCCGCCCACCGAGCAGATCTGCTGGCTGGACGGGTCGGGGGCGAAGTACCAACCCTGTGGCGCGGCAGCCTTCGTCACGTCGAGGTTGATCACACCGGGCTCGACGATCGCGCGCTCATTGGCGACGTCGACCTCCAGGATCCGCCGCATCCGGGAGGTCACGATCAGCACACCCTGCGCATGGGGCAGCGCGCCGCCGGACAGTCCGGTACCGGAGCCACGGGCCACGAACGGCACTCCCACGGCGGCGCAGGCCCGGACCACCGCGGCGATCTGCTCGGCGGATTCCGGCAGCACCACCAGCCCCGGCACCACTCGGTACTGCGCCAACCCGTCACACTCGTAAGTCCGCAGCCGCTGCCGGTCGGTGATCACCGCCGCCGACCCGAGCAACGCCGTGAACTCCGCAGCCAGCAGCTCGAGCCCCGCGCCGTCATGCGTCGTCATCGCCCACTCCCCTGTTACCGTGGCCCCGCACACCGTCACATGGATGATCCTTCTGACGGTTCCAGGAGACCTGCCTAGCCTGACATGGAGTGCAAGCTGGGAACTCAGGATCGCCGATCGCGACCGCGGACTCCGGTGATGAGCACGGCCAGCCCGGCGAGCAGCATGACCAGACCGATGAAGACCCACAACCGTTCGCCGGTCATGGTGCTGCCACCCACCACGCCGATCCCCTGCAGGAAGAACAGGCCGCCGAGCAGCACGCAGGCAGTGCCTACCGTGATAGCCCCCCACCGTCGCACGTCCGAAATGCTACTCAACCTGGTCTCGCGCGTCCCGACAGAATGGCGGCATGGTCCCGTCTCAGCACCCGTTCCTGGACGGGCCATTTCCCCGGGCCTTCGCGCACCGCGGTTGGCATCTCGGCGAGCTGGCGGGCATGGAGAGCTCGCTGGCCGCGTTCCGCCGCGCGGCCGCCGAGGGGTACCACTACCTGGAGACCGATGTTCGAGCCACCCGGGACGGCGTGGTCGTGGTCATTCACGACGCGGCGCTGGACCGCACCACCGATAGCTCCGGCGAGATCGAGAAGTTGAACTGGGCGGCGGTGAGAACTGCCCGGGTGGGTGGTCGGGAGCCGATCTGCCTGCTAACTGATCTGCTTGAAGAGCTTCCAGGGGTACGGCTCAACATCGACGTGAAGGCGGACTCGGCGGTCGCGCCAGTGCTGGACCTCCTTCGTCGCACTCGCGGGTGGGACCGGGTATGCCTCGCGTCGTTCTCCGAAGCTCGGTTGCAGCGGTTGCGCAGGGCCGCCGGGCCTCGGTTGCTGACGTCGATGGGCGCTGCATCGGCCATCGCGCTGCGACTGCGGTCGGTGTCGTTGTCGCGGGACAGGGTGTTGTCGCGGGACAGTGTGCGGAGATCCGAGAGAATGCCGATTCGCGGCAGGTTGGCCCAGCTGCCGGTGCGCATGTGCGCAGTGAGGGTGGTGGACCGGGCGCTGGTGCGTTATGCGCATCACCATGGTCTGGAGGTGCACGCATGGACGGTCGACCGGGCAGTCGAGATGCAGGCCTTGCTCGCTCTCGGTGTCGACGGTCTGATCACCGATCGGCCGGACGTGTTGCGCGACGTGCTGCGCCTCCGTGGGGTATGGCCGGGAGCAGACGCTCAGGCTCCGTGACGGGGCCCAGTAGAGTGCGCCGCGGTGACGGAAGGCGGTGCTGTGAGCGAGCCGACGGTCCAGCCCTCCCCCAGCGCCCCGCTGGACCAGGCCGATCGCCGCCGTGATCAACGCGCCTGGTGCTGGTATGACTGGGCGAACTCAGTGTTCCCCACCTCGATCATCACCGTGTTCCTCTCGCTCTACCTCACCACGGTGGCACGCAACGACGCGCTGGCCGCCGGCCAGACCTGCCTGACCCGCAACGCCCTGGTCGACTGCAACATCTCGCTGTTCGGGCTGGGATTCCCGGCGGGGTCGCTGTTCGACTACCTGCTGGCGGCGTCGACCCTGCTGCAGGTACTGGTGCTGCCGCTGACTGGCGCCATCGCTGACCGCACCCAGCACAAACGGCGGATGCTGGGCTTCTTCGCGTTCATCGGGGCGGGCGCGACCGCGCTGCTCTCGCTGGTGACCGGAACGAACTGGCGGCTCGGCGTCGTGCTGTTCATCGTCGCGACCACCGGCTACTACGCATCGGTGGTCATCTACTACTCGGTGCTCCCGGAGATAGCCACAGCTGATGAGCGCGACGGGCTGTCCTCCCGCGGCTGGGCCTTCGGCTTTCTGGGTGGCGGCATCGCGCTTGCCGTGAATCTGGCGACGTACCTCGGACGTGATGCGCTGGGACTGTCCGAGTCGGCGGCGGTACGGGTCTGCTTCGTCACCGCCGGGCTGTGGTGGGCTGCGTTCACGCTCATCCCGTTGTCCCGGATGCGCAGCTACCAGGCTCCGCAGGGCCCCGAGCGTGGCCTATCGGTGCTGACCGGCGGTTTCCGTCAGCTCGCCGGCACGCTGCGTAGCGCGCGGAGCTACCCGCTGACATTGGGTTTCCTTGCGGCGTACCTGATCTACGCTGACGGGATCGGCACGGTGGCCAGTGTCGCCGGCCAATATGGCGATCTTGAATTGGGGCTGGCGAGCAGCACCCTGATCAGCACGATCCTGATGGTGCAGTTCGTGGCGTTCTTCGGAGCATTGCTGCACGGCTGGGTAGCCCGGCGGATCGGCGCCAAGCGCACGATCCTGGGCAGCCTGGTGGTGTGGATCGGTGTGATCGCCGCGGCCTACTTCATCCAGGCGGGCAACGAGCTCCAGTTCTACGGCGTGGCCGTAGGCATCGGGCTGGTGCTGGGCGGCACGAGCGCGCTGTCCCGATCGCTGTTCAGCCAGCTGGTGCCCGCGGGCAAGGAAGCGGAGTACTTCTCGGTCTACGAGATCGGTGAGCAGGCCACCTCCACGGTGGGGCCGATACTCTTCGGTGTCATCGGAGCGGCCACCGGCTCGTTTCGCCCTGCCATCCTGTCCTTGGTGGCCTTCTTTCTCATCGGGTTCGTGCTGGTGCTGCTCGTCCCCGTACGCCGAGCTATTCGCGCGGCGGGTAACTCAGAGCCGGCGGTCGTCTAGGGTCCGCCGCCAGGACGGCAAAGAGGTTAGGCCGAAAGGGTAGTCTGGGCCACCTCATCGTGAGGTAACACATCACATTGCGGCTTCGATTCAACCTGTGTGGGGGATGCTTGTTGCTTGGATGGTGAAGACGTCATCGGCCGGACCGACGGTGGTCCGGGAACGTCGAGGCCTTCTTCGGCGTTGCACCCGGTGAGCTGGATCCAGAGATCCCCAACGGTCTCTGGCCCGGAGAGAGGAGACGCCATGGCCGATCGCGTACTTCGTGGTAGCCGGCTCGGAACAGTCAGCTATGAGACCGACCGTGACCATGATCTTGCTCCTCGCCGATCAGTGGTCTACGCCTGCCCCAAGGGCCACGACTTCACCGTGTCATTCGCCGACGATGCCGACTCACCGATGGTCTGGGAGTGCCGGTTGCACGGCAACGAGGCCAGACTGGTTGACGGCGCCGCGCCGGAGCCGAAGAAGATCAAGCCGCCGCGTACCCACTGGGACATGCTGCTGGAACGGCGAAGCATTCCCCAGCTCGAAGAGCTGCTCGACGAGCGGCTCACCGAACTGCGAGGTCGCCGCTCTCGTTCTGCCTGAGACTCGCCCGGGCAGGGCGAGTCAGAGCTGGCTGGGCTGGGTGGTGCTGTTTGTCGAGTCAGTGTCGGACGCCCGGCGAAGGTTCGACATGCAGCGCTGCACACCCCAGACGGTCACCCGCCACAGCGCCTCCAGAACGATGGCGCTGGTCATCTTCGATTCACCGTGCTCGCGCTCGGTGAAGGTGATCGGCACCTCCACGACGGTGAAGCCGCCTCGCACCGAGCGCCATGCGAGGTCCACCTGGAAGCAGTAGCCCTGCGAGGCGACCGTGGTCAGGTCCAGACCCTCGAGCACCCCGCGACGGTAGGCGCGGAACCCGCCGGTGACGTCATGAAGGTCTACTCCCAGCGCCACCCGCGAGTAGTAGTTGCCGCTGCGGGAGATCCATTCGCGGTATCGCGCCCAGTTGACCACCCGGCCGCCGGGCACATATCGGGAGCCCAGCACGACGTCGGCGGCGATGCCCGGGGTGCCGTCGGCCAGCGCGGCAAGCATCCCGGGAAGATCCTCCGGGGCGTGCGAGCCGTCGGCGTCCATCTCCACCACGACGTCATAGCCGCGCTGCAGCACCCAGCGAAACCCGGCGACGTACGCTGCGCCGAGGCCGGCCTTGACAGCGCGATGCAGGACATGCACCCGGCTGTCGGTGGCGGCGAGTTCGTCGGCCAACGCCCCAGTGCCGTCCGGACTGTTGTCGTCGACGACCAGCGCGTGCGCGTCAGGTACCGCCTCGTGCAGCCGGTGCAGCACCGTCGGCAGGCTGGCCCGCTCGTTGTAGGTCGGGATCACCACGATCGTCAGACCGGCACCCTCGCCGTCCCCGTCGTCCCGCTGATCCGCCATCGACGTCCTCCTTGGGGGGCACAGGTCCCCGTCGCTCCCCTGCCTTAGCTCTCTGCACCACCAGGGCTGCTGCCACCCCCAACAGACCCAGGGCCACCAGCATCCACTCTGGCGCGGGGCCGAGCCGGGTAGCCAGCGTAGTACCGGAACGCAGCGGGACCCGCGCCACCAGCGCGGCCGGCGTGAACAGCTTTGTCTGCTGCTCGACGGTGCCGTCTGGGGCGATCACGGCGCTGACCCCGCTGGTGGCAGCCACCAGCACGGTCCGGCCGTGCTCCACCGCCCGGACCCGTGAGATCGCCTGCTGCTGGTAGGTCATCTCGGTGAAGCCGAAGGTGGCGTTGTTGGTGGGCACCGCGAGTAGCTGGGCACCAGCGCGCACGCTTTGCTGTACCAGATCGTCGAACATCACCTCGGAGCAGATGGCGACCCCGACCATGGCCGGTCCGAGGCGCACGGCACTGTCGCCGTTGCCCGGCACGAAGTCGCCCGCGCGGTCGACATACGGGCTGAAGTGGCGGAAGAAATCCCGGTAGGGGATGTACTCCGCGAAGGGCATCGGGCGCTTGTCGTGGCGCTCGCCCGGCCCGGTCCGCGGGTCCCACACGATGGCGGTATTGGTGGCGTGCCCGTCGTCGGTACGCAGCACGGCGCCGACCAGGATGGGCACGCCGACGGCACGGGCCGCTCGGTCGATCACCGCCCGGGCATCCGGGTTGCGCAGGGGATCGATGTCAGAGGAGTTCTCCGGCCAGATCACCAGCGCTGGCCGCGGGTAGCGGCCGGCTGTGACGTCGGCCGCCAGTTGGATGGTGCGGGCCACGTGGTTGTCCAACACGGCGCGGCGCTGGGCGTTGAAGTCCAACCCGGCCCGGGGCACGTTGCCCTGGATGAGCGCCACGACTGCCTGCCCATCGCTGGTGGTCGTCCCCACCAGCGGCGCCGCGGCAACCCCTGCAACCACCGGAATCACCGCGAGCAGCCCAGGCACCAGGAGTGCTCTCAGCCCCCCGAGCTCAACAGCAGAGCTGCCCGAGGGGGCTAGAACAGCTCTGCTGTTGAGTTCGGGAACTGGCGGGCCGGCTCCGAACGGGAAGATCTGCAGGACACGGCGCCGCGCTACGCGGCGGATCAGTTCGCCGGCCCCGAAGCCGGTCAGCACGACGGTGGCGGTGAGCAGCGGAGCCCCGCCGATGGCCGCCACCGGCAGGAATACCCCGCTGGGCTGGCTGAAGGCCACTCGACCCCAGGGAAAGCCACCGAAGGGTTCCCGGGCGATCAGCGCCTCGGCCGCCACCCACACCCCCGTGGCCCACACCGGCGCTGCCGGCAGCTGGGATACCAGGGCGACTCCGGCACCGGCCAGCGCGAGCACCAGCGCTTCGACGGTGGCCAGCGCCAGCCACGGCACCGGGCCCACGAACTCCCCCGCCCAGGACAGCAGCGGCACGAAGAAGCCGAGCCCGAAAGCAAACCCGTAACCGAACCCGGCACGGGCCGGCCGCCCATGCAACACAGCCCATAACACCGCGAAAACCACCGGCGCGAGCCACCACAATTCCCGCGGTGGTGCGCCGCCGTACAGCAGCAGGCCGGCCCCAGCGGCGGTACCCACCCGCGCCAGCCGGCCATACCGGCTCACAGCAGGGCGTCTTCGAGCTCGAACAGGACCCGACCGTGGTGCACGGTGCGCAGGCACGACGGTGACACGGCTGCAGGAAAGCCGGACTCTATGCCGTCCCAGATCGCGTACGAGGCCGGAGCGCCGGGCACCAGCGAGCCGGCCAGCGCGTCAGTTACAGCGGCAGCACGGTAACCACCGTAGGTGTGCGCTGCGAGAGCCTCCATCGGGCCGATCCCCGAGCCGGGGCTGCGATGTCCCACTGCGGCGCGCACCGTGGCCCAGGGGTCGCCCGGGGTGACCGGCGCGTCGGAGCCGAACGCCAGCACGACACCGGCCGTCTCGAGCAACGCGAACGGGTTCATCGCCGCAGCTCTATCGACCCCCAGCCGCAGCGCGTACATCCCCTCCGCGCCGCCCCAGGCAGCGTCGAAGGCCGGCTGCACGCTGGCCACCACACCCCAGGCCGCCAACTGCCGGGCCTGGTCGCGATCCACCATCTCCAGGTGCTCGAGCCGGTGGTGGCACTGCCTCAGCGCGGGGGCGCCGACCGCGGCGGCCGCTGCCTCGAAGCCGGCCATCACCGCATCGGTCGCGGCATCCCCGATCACATGGAACCCAGCCTGGATGCCGGCCTGGGTGCAAGCCTGAACATGCGCGGATATCTGTGCGACGTCGAGGTAGGACGTGCCACAGGTACTGGGCGCGTCGGCGTAGGGCATGCGCAACGCGGCGGTCCGCGAACCGAGCGCCCCGTCGCAGAACAGATCACCCGCCAGCCCGTGCGCCCCGGTGGCTGCGAGCAGCTCACGCGCCTCCGCCGGCGTGCTGACGGCCTGACCCCAATAACCGACCACCTCGACGCCGTGATCGGCTGCCAGCAGTTCGGCGAGATCGTCGAGGCTGGAGACATCGGGGCCCGCGCACTCGTGCACCACCGCGATCCCGCGGGCCGCCGCCTCGGAGAGGAAGGCTCGCTGGGCGGCACGGCGCTGACCGGCTGTGATCGATTCCCAGGCCGCGCGGCGGGTGTGGTGGTGTGCCTCGCGGGTCAATGCTCCCTCGGCCGCCCAACCGGGCGCGCCGACCGCTGCGGCGGCCAGGTCCAGGAGTCTGGAGGAGACCGCGGCGCTGTGCCCGTCGATCCGGGAAAGGTACACCGGGGCGTCGCCCGAGGCCCGGTCCAGTTCCGCGCGGGTCGGCGGACGGGCCTCCGGCCATGACGTCTCATCCCAGCCATGGCCCCACAACACCGTGCCCGGACGGGACTGTCGGGTGACCAGGTCCAGGCACTGCCCGAGGGTGACGCAACCGGTGAGATCAAGCCCGGTGGCGAGCAGACCGGCGGAGGTGGCGTGCACGTGCGCGTCCACGAAAGCCGGGGTGACCAGTGCGCCGCGCAATTCGATCACTTCGTCGGCGTCGCCGAAGCACGTGCGACCGGTGCTGTCATCTCCGGCCCAGGCCACCATCCCATCCACGACGGCGAGCGCGGTGGCCCCGGCGACCGACGGGATGTGTCCGCCCAGCAGCAACGAAGTGCTCATGGTCGGCAGTATTCACGCCGACCATGAGCACTTCGTCGATCGGCTCCCACGGCAGGCACCGTCGGAGAGCCTTTTCCCGCTGTCAGCGAAGCTCGCCGCTTGCAGAGCGGGGCGGCTCGTCGACGACCTCGCCCTCGACCACGTCGCCGGGCGCATAGCGCGCGGGAGTGCGCCGTGACGCTGAGCGCAGGATCCGTCGTCGAACCAGCGCGCGGGTGGGAGGCAGTAGCAGGAGCAGGCCAAAGAGGTCAGAAACGAGGCCCGGCAAAACGACGAGCACCCCGGCTGCGGTGATCAACATGCCGTCGATCAGTTCCCGGTGCGGAGGTTTGCGGGCGCGTAGCGCCTCGACGAACGCGCCCAGGGTGCGGGCACCCTCGCGCCGCAGCAGGGCCACCCCCACCAGCGACGTGAGAATCAACAACCCGATGGTGGCCAGGACGCCGATCGCGTGGCTCACCGCGATGAGCACCGTCAGCTCGACGATGACAGCGGCGAGCAGGACCAGCAGGACTGGCATGGCGCGAGCTCCCTGGGGTTCGTACGGAACGAGTGTGGCGCACTCTCTGATGTCATAACGGCTGACGCGGCAACTTCGCTCCCGACTGCACGCACTGCATCGAGATCAACATCAACGAGAGTACATCGCGGACACTAAAATGCCCGATTCGGGCGATACGACCGGGTATGGTGCGAAGTGGAGGGTCGGTGTGTGGCCCAACGAGGCGGCCTGATGAAATCTGGGTTACACGTCTGGATGCGGGGCCCTTGCTCATTGATCCAGGCGCCCCTATCGTGATGTGACTCACGTGCATGGCCAACCAGGTCGGGAGGTGTGCGGCGTGTCCAGGGCATCAGCCGGGACCGCCACCGCCGCGGAATTGTTCGAGCGGCGGGTACTACCCCTATATCAACTGGCCGACGATGCCGCGGCGATCGCCACTGCATGCCACGCCATGGCGGTTCGCTTCCACCTCGGCGGCACGCTTGTCGTGTTCGGCAACGGGACAGCCAGCACGGACGCGCAGCACGTCGTGGTCGAGTTCGTCCACCCGGTGGTCATGGGCAAGCGTGCGTTGCCGGCGATCTCGCTGACCGCCGATGTCGCGACAGTGACCGGTATAGCCGGAACGGAAGGCTTCGACGAGATCTTCGCCCACCAACTGAGTCACCTCGCCTCCAGCCGCGACATCGCGCTGGGCATCTCGGCTGACGGCAACTGCACCAGCGTGCTGCACGGATTGGCCACCGCCCGGGAGCTGGGCATGCTCACGATCGCGCTCGTCGGCGGCCACGGCGGCCGGGTCGCGTCGCTGAAGGCCGCCGACCACATCGTGGTGGCCCACTCCGACGACCCCCGGGTGATCAAAGAAGTGCACGTCACCGCGTATCACGTGCTGTGGGAGCTGGTTCACGTGTTCTTCCAACATCCGGATCTGCTAGAGCCGAGGGCAGTCGCATGACCGCCCCGGAATGCCACGGCGAGGTGTGCATCACCTGTTCGGATCAGGCCGTAGCGGTACGCATCGTCGAGCTGCTCCCGGACGATCTCGCTGTGGTGGACACCGGATCCGGCCTGGAAGAAGTGAGCGTCGCTTTCGTGTCGGCCGGGATCGGAGACGAGATCCTCGTGCACGCCAAGGAAGCGATCGCGGTCGTCGGGCGCCCAGAAAGAGGCACAGAAAGCGGCGCCGAGAAGGCCATGGAACGGGTCTGCGAATGAGCCCCGGAAGCAACGGCCACGGCGACACTGGTCCAGTCACCCGATCGGCTGCCCAATCTCGGTCCGATGCCCAATCTCGGTCCGATGCCCAGTCCCGGTCCGATGACTTGGCATCCCTGTACCCATTCCTGTATGCACACCCTGACAACGTCGGTCATGATCGCCCCGGAGCTGGAGATCTCGAGGCGGTCTTGGCCGAGGTGCGCCGTTCCACAGTGGATAAGGCGCACCAGATCGTGGCGCTGCGGCGGGAGGTCCTGGCTCGCGATAGCCAGCGGCTGGCCGCGTGTGCCACGGCAATGGCGGCAGCGTTCGCCACCGGCGGGCGATTGTTCGCCATCGGCAACGGGGGGAGCTGCACCGACGCAGCCGACCTCGCTAGCCTGTTTCTGCACCCCGGTCCGGGACGGCGGGCATTGCCCGCCTTCGCCCTCACCGGTGACATTGCGGTGCTGACGGCGCTGTCGAACGACGTCTCATTTGACGTCGTCTTCGCCCGCCAGATCGCAGCCTTCGGGCGGCGTGGCGACGTCGTCGTCGGGCTATCCACCTCGGGTAATTCCACCAACCTTGTACGCGCCTTCGAGGAGGCGAGCAGGCTCGGCCTGCTCACCGTCGGTCTGGCGGGCTACGAGGGCGGCGCAATGGCCGAATTGGGCAGCATCGACCATCTGTTCGTGGTTGCTTCTGACTCCGTGCACCGGATCCAGGAGGCACAGACCACGATCTACCACACGCTGTGGGAGCTCACACTGGATGAGCTCATCAGCACTAAGCGACATCCGGAACGAGAGAGCGGCCGGAGGTCGCTCGTGGAGTAGGGGATCATGACAAAACCAACTGCACAAGCCACTCCCACCAAGGAAGAAGAGGCCCCGATCCACATCCTGTGGATCAACTGTGGGTTGTCATGTGACGGGGACTCGGTAGCCCTGACCGCGGCGACCCAGCCCAGCATCGAGGAAATCGCGCTGGGTGCTCTTCCTGGACTGCCCAAGATCGCGGTGCACTGGCCGCTGATCGACTTTGAATGCGGCCCCGAGCAGGGTGCCGACAACTTCATCGAGTGGTTCTGGAAGGCCGACCGGGGCGAGCTGGAACCGTTCGTGCTCGTCCTCGAGGGCTCCATCCCGAACGAGGCGATCAACGGCGATGGGTACTTCACTGGTTTCGGGAGGCATCCCGACACGAACCAGCCGGTCACCATCAACGAGTGGATTGACAAGCTGGCGCCCAAGGCGACGATCATTCTCGCGGTCGGCACCTGCGCCACCTACGGCGGTATCCACGGCATGGCGGGAAACCCGACCGGTGCCATGGGTGTGCCGGACTACCTGGGCTGGGACTGGAAGTCCAAGGCAGGTATCCCGATCGTCTGCGTGCCAGGCTGCCCGGTCCACCCGGACAACCTTTCCGAGACGATCCTGTACCTGCTCTACCAGGCCGCCGGCCTGGCTCCGATGATCCCGTTGGACGAGCACCTGCGTCCGCAGTGGCTGTTCGGCGCAACCGTGCACGAGGGCTGTGACCGGGGCGGATACTACGAGCAGGGCGAGTTCGCCAGCACCTACGACTCACCGAAGTGCTTGGTGAAGCTCGGCTGCTGGGGCCCAGTAGTGAAGTGCAACGTGCCCAAGCGGGGCTGGATCAATGGTGTGGGTGGTTGCCCGAACGTGGGTGGCATCTGCATCGGTTGCACCATGCCCGGCTTCCCGGACAAGTTCATGCCGTTCATGGACGCTCCTCCGGGTTCTCTGGTGTCGGGGACCGCGAGCATGGCCTACGGCTCGGTCATCCGGTCGCTGCGCAATATCACGATGAAGAAGACCGACGCCGAGCCCAAGTGGCGCAAGAAGGGTCGCACGCTCGAAACCGGCTACAAGCCGTCCTGGTGATCGCCGACCGGCTCGAGAAAGGCATCTAGACGATGACAACCACAGCACCAAGGCATGGCAGCGCAGGCGCTGCAAAAGGGCAGCTCACCGAGATGGTGTGGGATCCGGTAACCCGGATCGTCGGCAGTCTCGGTATCTACACCAAGATCGATTTCGGGGCGAAAACGGTGGCTGAGTGCCACAGCACCTCATCGGTCTTCCGCGGGTACTCCATCTTCATGAAGGGCAAAGACCCGCGCGACGCCCACTTCATCACCAGTCGTATCTGTGGGATCTGTGGGGACAACCACGCCACCTGTTCGGTGTACAACCAGAACATGGCATACGGGGTGGCCCCGCCGCACCTCGGTGAATGGATCATCAACCTCGGCGAAGCTGCCGAGTTCATGTTCGACCACAACATCTTCCAGGAGAACCTGGTCGGGGTCGACTACTGCGAGAAGATGGTCGCCGAGACCAACCCCGGCGTCCTGGACCTGGCCAACCGCACTCCATGCCCGCAGTCCGAGGCCCACGGGTACCAGTACATCGGCGACATCATGCGGGCGCTCAACCCGCTCTCGGGTGAGTTCTACCGCGAGGCACTGCACGTCTCCCGCTACACGCGAGAGATGTTCTGCCTCATGGAGGGTCGCCACGTGCACCCCTCCACGCTGTACCCGGGCGGCGTCGGCACCGTTGCCACCCACCAGCTGTTCACCGACTACTACACCCGCCTCATGCGGTACGTAGAGTTCTGCAAGAAGATCGTGCCGCTGCACGACGACCTGTTCAACTTCTTCTACGACGCGATTCCTGGTTACGAAGAAGTCGGTAGGCGCCGGGTGCTGCTGGGTTGCTGGGGCGCTTTCAACGACCCGGAGCACTGCGACTTCAACTACAAGAACATGACCAACTGGGGACGCAAGATGTTCGTCACCCCCGGTGTGGTTGTGGACGGCAAGCTGGTCACCAACGACCTGGTGAAGATCAACCTCGGGCTCCGGATCCTGCTCGGTTCCTCGTTCTATGAGGACTGGGACGGCCAGGAGATCTTCGTCGACAAGGACCCGCTGGGTAACCCGGTCGACCGGAAGCACCCGTGGAACCAGCACACCATCCCGAGGCCGGCGAAGCGTGATTTTGCCGGTGCCTACAGCTGGACGATGTCGCCTCGGTGGTTCGACGGCAAGGACTATCTTGCCCTGGACACCGGCGGCGGGCCGCTGGCCCGGTTGTGGCCGACGGCTCTGTCCGGGCTGGTCGACACCGGCACGGTCAAGGCCACCGGTCACAGCGTGCAGATCAACCTGCCGAGGACGATCCTGAAGCCCGCGGTCTCGTTCGAGTGGAAGATCCCGTACGACAAGGCTGGCAAGCCGCTGTCCAACGCGATCGAGCGCAACCGGGCCCGGACCTACTTCCAGGCCTACTCCGCCGCGCTCGCGCTGCATTTCATTGAGAAGGCCCTGACCGAGGTGCGTGCTGGTCGCACCAAGACCTGGGAACCGTTCAAGGTGCCCAAGGAAGCGATCAGCTGTGGCTGGACCGAAGCGGTCCGTGGTGTGCTTTCGCACCACATGGTGATCCAGAACGGGAAGATCGCCAACTACCACCCCTACCCGCCCACACCGTGGAACGGCAGCGTCCGCGATATCTACGGAACGCCGGGCCCCTACGAGGACGCGGTGCAGAACACGCCGATCTTCGAGGAGAACCCACCGGCGAACTTCAAGGGCATCGACATCATGCGGGCGGTACGCAGCTTCGACCCATGCCTGCCCTGTGGCGTCCACATGTATCTGGGACAGGGGCAGGAATTGCAGCGACTGCACACGCCACACGCGTTCTCGACGACTGGCGGATGAGTCGTGCCCACTAGTACCACAGTGTCTACTAGTAACGCAGTGCCCACTGGTAACACAGTGGATATCCAGGCGGTTGGGGAAAGGGTCGAGGCGCTGCTCGCGCAGTTTGCCTCGACTTCCGACCCCACCACCGCCGGGCGAGCCGAGGAGCTGGTCGGCCTACTCGTCGAGTTCTACGGTGCGGGCTTGGCCCGCATCCTGGAGTTGCTCGACGAGCAGGCCGTCACTCCGCTGCTAGCCGACAAGATGGTGGCGGGGCTGCTGGTGCTGCACGACCTGCACCCGCAGAGCACCGAGGAACGCGTCCTCGCCGCGCTGGAGCGGGTCCGGCCTTACCTGGGCTCGCATGCCGGCGACGTCGAGTACCTCGGGATGGACCCCGACGGCACCACCGTGCGGTTGCGGTTGGCGGGCAGCTGTGATGGCTGCCCGTCCTCGGCCCTCACCGTCAAGATGGCGATCGAGAAGGGAATTGAGGACGTCGCTCCGGAAGTCACCAAGGTGGAGGTGGAGGGCGTGGCGCCCGATCCAGCTTCGCCGCTCACCGCGGGAGCGGTGCCCGAAGGGGCCACCATGCTCCCGTTGCTCCAGGTGAGTAAGCAGCCGGACGGACCGGCTGCGACCTGGGTACAGGTCGACGGGATCGAGGGACTCCGTCAGGGTCAGGTGGTTCCCATGTTGGTTGCCGACACCGCGTCGGTGGTGTGCAACGTGGCAGGGAGCCTGTATGCCTACGCCGACCGCTGTTCGGTCTGCGGCTCCGGCCTGACCCCCGCGAAGCTGGAGGGGGCCGTGTTGGCCTGCCCCGGCTGCGAGCAGCGTTACGACGTGGTCCGGGCTGGTCGCGGAATGGGCGGACCCGGCGAGGCGAACCCATCGTCCGCAGCCGGAGTGCACCTCGACCCGCTGCCATTGCTGGCCGAGAACGGCGGGGTTCGCATCGCGGTCCCCGCTCAGGCGGTGTCGTGAAAGGGGGGCTGCGGCGCTTCGTTGGAGGCGCCGCTCCCCCTCCGCCTCCCGCCGAGCCGCAGGTCCAGAAGTGCGAGATGTGCGCGGAAGCTATCGGCGAGTGGCATGGGCACGTGGTCGACGTCGAAGGCCGCGGTCTGATGTGCACCTGCCGCCCGTGCGCCCTGCTGTTCACCAAAGAGGGCGCGGCTGGCGGACGGTTCCGATCAGTTCCCGAGCGTTACCGGTACGCCGCGGATGTACCGCTCGCCGAAGCAACCTGGGATACGATCGGGATCCCGGTGGCTATGGCGTTCTTCTTCACCAACAGCAAGCTCAAGCAGACCATGGCCTTCTACCCGAGCCCTGCAGGGGCGACTGAATCGCTGTTGTCCCTGGAAGCCTGGGCGGATCTGCTCGCCGCGACTCCGACCCTGGCCGACCTGCAACCCGATGTCGAGGGATTGCTGGTGCACAAGGGAGAAGGCGGGTTCGAGTGTTTCGCGATCCCGATTGATGCCTGCTACGAGCTCGTCGGTCTGGTCCGCATGCACTGGAAGGGCTTCGACGGCGGCGAAGAGGCCTGGACGGCGATCCACGAGTTCTTCGCCGGTCTACGGGAACGCAGCGAGATCATGGCGCCCGGGATGGAGCCCGCCGATGGCTGAGCTGTCCTTCAGCTGCATTGATGTGCAACCCGAGCGCTACTCCGCGGCACCCACCCTGCTGTTCAAGCTGCGCGTCGGCGCTGCTGGCGGGCGGCGGGTGAAAGCCATCGCGCTGCGTTGCCAGATCAGGATCGAGCCGGGGCGCCGTGGGTACGGTGGGAAGGAGCCCGAGCGTTTGCTTGAGCTGTTCGGTGAACGCGGACGCTGGGGCGACACGCTCAAGCCATTCCAGTTCGCCAACACCTCGACGGTCGTCGCCAGCTTCGACGACAGCATCGACGTCGACATAACCGTGCCGTGCAGCTACGACATGGAGGTCACCGCTGGTCGATATTTTCACGCCCTCGAAGATGGGGAGATTCCGTTCATCCTGCTGTTCAGCGGAACGATCTTCGGCGATGGCGAGAATGGGATGTGGATCGAGCAGGTGCCGTGGCACGCCGAAGCCCGGTACAAGATGCCGGTAGCGGTGTGGAGTGAGATGATGGATAGTCACTTCCCGGGCAGCGGGTGGCTGCGGTTGCGCCGCGACACGATCGACGCCCTAGCCGAGTTCCGGGGTGCGCGCACGCTCCCCACCTGGGACGACACCATCATCGCCGTGCTGGACCAGGCCCGCGAGCGCACCGTGGTCGGCGAAGGCACAGGAGAGGGAGGCTGATGACAGCGCCGATGGAGGTCGCCCGGGAGGTGGCCAACGCCGTCCTCTATGAGGGGTACTTGCTCTATCCGTACCGGGCGTCGGCAGCCAAGAATCAGATCCGCTGGCAGTGGGGGGTGCTGATGCCCTCCGCCTACGCCGCGGCCGGGCATGGTGAGCACGCCAGCTCACACAGCGAGTTCTTGCTGGAGCCCGGTACTGACCCGGTACTGCACCTCCGGTTGCGATTCCTGCAATTGCAGCACCGCAGTGGTGGGGATGGGCCAGTTCCCGAGTTCGACGAGGCGGTAGAGCACGAGATCGACTCCGTGTTATCAGTAGCGGAGTTGTTGGATACTGAGCAGGTGATCCCGGTCACCATCCCCGGCGGTACCGAGACCACCGACGGCGTCACCCGCCAGCGTTGGCCGCTTACTGGCGAGATCCGGCTGTCCGGGCAGCGGCTGGAAGGCCCGTACGGCATTTTGCACCTCAGCCTCGAGGTCATCAACACTGCGCCGTGGGTGGATGCGGAGGCTGCTCGACACGAGGCGCTGCGGCATTCGCTGATCGCCGCACACACGGTGCTCGCGGTCACCGACGGGGAATTCATTTCCTTGATCGACCCGCCGGAATGGGCAAAACCCGCCGTCAAGAGCTGCCGCAACGAACGCACCTGGCCGGTGATGGTCGGTGAAGCGGGCAGCCGCAACGTTTTCCTGATCTCGCCGATCATCCTTTACGACTATCCGATGATCGCGCCGGAGAGCCCCGGCGACTTGTTCGATGGCACCGAGATCGACGAGATTCTCACGCTGCGCACGATGACCCTGACCGATGAGGAGAAGGCCGAGGCACGGGCCACTGACGAACGGGCCCGCAAGCTGTTGGATCGGGTGGACTCGATGCCGCCGGAGATGCTCGACAAGCTGCACGGAGCGATCCGTTATCTCGGCGAAACCCCCAAGACGTCCCGTACGCTTGGTGAGCCGGATCCGATCGAGACGATCACCACTCCCGGTGCGCCGTGGTGGGATCCCGGCGCGGACGCCTCGGTAGACCCGGACACCGACAGCGTGCTCATCGCCGGAGTCGAGGTGGCCAAGGGTAGCAAGGTGGTGCTCACGCCGCGGTTGCGCGGGACGGACGCTCAGGACATGTTCCTGGAAGGGCGCACAGCCACTGTTGCCGCGGTGTTGCTCGATGTCGACGGCAACACCCACGTCGCGGTCACGCTCGACGATGATCCAGGTGCGGAGATTTCGGCCGCGCACGGCCGGTTCCGTTACTTCTCCCCCGACGAGCTCGCGCCGCTGGATGCCCAAAAAATGTCACCGTCAGAGGCACAGTCATGACGACGATGGTGGCTGGAATCGGGAACATCTTCCTCGGTGATGACGCGTTCGGCGTCGAACTGGCTCGCCGGCTCACCTCCGAGACGGTCCCCGACGGCGTACGGGTTACTGACTATGGGATCCGTGGGATGCATCTTGCCTACGACCTCCTCGATATGGCTCCGGACACCACGATCCTGCTCGACGCCGTTTCACGCGGCGGCGAACCAGGAACGATCTACGTGCTCGAGATCGGCACGGGCGACGTGCCAGGCATCGAGCCGTCAGCTATCGACGCGCACGGGATGACTCCGGACGCGGTGCTCGCGCTGCTTGAAAACCTCGGCGGCAGCGCGGGGCGGACCCTGTTGGTCGGCTGCGAGCCGGCTGACACCGAGGAACGTATCGGGTTGTCCAGCACCGTCGCTTCAGCCGTCGACAGGGCTGTCGGGGTGGTTCTGGATCTGCTCACCGACAAGGAAGGAAGTGAAGCGAATGTTCCGTCTGGTGCGTCGGCTGCTGTTCTGGGGGTCAGCGATCGGCCTGGTCACCGTAGCGGTACAGGTCTCTAAGGACGTGGCTCGCTACAAGCAGATAAGCGAGATGTAACCCAACTCCCACCACGGAGGTAAAGCCCATGTGCCTCGGCATCCCAGGCGAGGTGATCGAGCTCATGCCCGAGCACCCCGATCTAGCCAGGGTCGACGTCAGCGGGGTCAAGCGCGCGATCAACATCGGCCTGCTGACCGATGACCCGCCTGTTCCCGGCGACTGGATTCTCATTCACGTCGGTTTCGCGCTATCTAAAATCGACGAGAAGGAGGCCAAGGCAGCGATGGACTTCTTGGTAGGCATCGGTCAGGCCTACGAGGATGAGATCGCCGCCTTGCTCGAGTCGCGGATTGACGAAAGGCAGTGAGTGGTATGCGGTTCGTCGATGAATACCGGGATGCCGAGAAAGCTCGTACGCTGGCGGCCAAGATTGCGGCGCTGTGCGAGCCGGGGCGACACTACAAATTCATGGAAGTCTGCGGGGGCCACACGCACACCAT
This sequence comes from Actinomycetota bacterium, assembly GCA_030854185.1. GTDB lineage: Bacteria > Actinomycetota > Actinomycetes > Mycobacteriales > Pseudonocardiaceae. Next base: position 21,608 of record JALYTS010000035.1, read on the forward strand.
CTACAAGCACGGGCTGGAGGACTATCTTCCGGAGTCGATCAGCCTGGTGCACGGGCCTGGCTGCCCGGTGTGCGTGCTCCCGATGGGTCGGGTGGACGATGCGATCACGCTGGCCGAACAGCCAGATGTGATCATGACGTCCTTCGGCGACATGATGCGGGTGCCCGGCGGGCGCGGGTCGTTCTTCGACTCCTCGGCCGCCGGCACCGACATCCGGATGGTCTACTCCCCGCTCGACGCGCTGAAGATCGCCAGGCAGAATCCGGATAAGCATGTGATCTTCATGGCGATCGGGATGGAGACTACCACTCCGTCTACCGCGATGACCGTGCTACGGGCGGCGGCTGAGGGCATCGAGAACTTCTCGATCTTCTGCAACCACGTCATGATCGTCCCGGCGATCAAGGCCATCCTGGACTCCCCCGACCTGCGATTGGACGGGTTCATCGGCCCCGGCCATGTCTCCACCGTCATCGGCTGCCGGCCGTATGAGTTCATCCCAGCGGAGTACGGCAAGCCGATCGTGACGGCGGGGTTCGAGCCGCTGGATATCCTGCAGTCGGTGTACATGCTGCTGCAGCAGATCGTCGACGGGCGCTGCGAGGTGGAAAACCAGTACTCCCGGGTGGTGCCGTGGGACGGCAATACAGTGGCGCTGCGGGCGGTGAGCGAGGTGATGGAGCTGCGTCCATACTTTGAGTGGCGTGGGCTCGGCTTCATCTCGCACTCCGGGCTGCAGGTCCGCGAGCGCTACGCGGCCTTCGACGCGGAGCAGCGCTTCACGGTGCCCGGCGTCCGGGTCGCGGACCCGAAGGCCTGCCAATGCGGCGAGGTGCTCAAGGGTGTGCTCAAGCCGTGGGAATGCAAGGTGTTCGGCACCGCGTGCACCCCTGAGATGCCGATCGGCACCTGCATGGTCTCCTCCGAGGGAGCCTGTGCTGCGTACTACAACTTCGGCCGGTTCACCCGTGAGCGGGTCCGTGAAGTCACCATCGAGGCGAGCAGGGCATGACGCATCAGGACACCACCCAGCAGCACCGGGCTGACTGGGCGGAGGCGGCCGTCGCCGAGCACGCCGACGAAAACGCCGCGGGATACTCTGCACACCCCGCGGCCGGGTCTGAGCATGCCGGCCGGGAGCAGTTGGTGCTGGAACGCATCGATCGCGCGCGGCGGGCCCGGCCGCGGGTGCGAGAGAAGCTCATCACCCTCGCGCACGGCGCCGGTGGCAAGGCCACCCAGTCGCTGATCGAGGCGATATTCTTGGACGCCTTCCGCAATCCCCTGCTGGAGCCGCTCGAGGACGCCGCGACGGTGACGGTCGGCAATGTGCAGCTGGCTTTCACCACGGACTCCTATGTGGTGTCGCCACTGTTCTTCCCGGGTGGGAACATCGGTGACCTCGCAATTAACGGCACGGTCAATGACCTGGCTGTCTCCGGGGCGCGGCCGGCTCATCTGTCCGCCGGGTTCATCCTGGAGGAGGGATTTCCGGTGGAGGACCTTCGCCGGATCGTGGCCTCGATGGCTGCGGCCGCAACGGCGGCCGGGGTCTCGATCGTCACCGGCGACACCAAGGTTGTGCAACGCGGCAAGGGTGATGGCTGTTACATCAACACAGCCGGGGTTGGATTGATCACCGGCGGCCTGAATCTGGGAGTGGCCACTGCTCGTCCCGGCGACGTGGTGATCGTCTCAGGGCCGGTGGGCGACCACGGCATCACCATCCTGCTGGAGCGTGGTGAGCTGGACCTCGAGGCCGATCTGGTTTCCGACACTGCACCGGTGCACGAGCTGGTGCAGGGACTGCTCGACGCGGTGGGCCCGGACGTCCGAGCGATGCGCGATGCCACCCGTGGTGGGGTCGCGACCATCCTCAACGAGGTGGCCACGGCCGCGGGTGTGGCCGTGGTGGTCGAGGAGGAGGCCGTCCCGGTGCGCCCGGAGGTGCGTGGTGCCTGCGAGCTACTGGGCATCGACCCGCTCTACGTCGCCTGTGAGGGGCGCATCGTCGTGATCGTCGACCCCGGTGCGGCCGATGCCGCGGTCGCGGCGTTGCGGGCTCATCCGCTCGGTGTCGGAGCCACCGTGGTCGGCCGAGTCGCCGAGGATCCACCTGGGTTGGTTTTGCTCAAGACAGGTTTCGGTGGCACCCGGATCATTGATCTGCTGGTCGGTGACCCACTGCCGCGGATCTGCTGAGCACATCGAAAGGGAGGTCCGCTGAATCGCAAGGAGTTGATCACCGAGCTCGTGGCTGCTTGGCCCGAGTCCGGTGAGGTTGTCTACCTCGAGCGCCGGGGGGACAGTTACACGATTCGGCGCATCGGTGCCGATGGCGCTCTGCCGCTGCCGACGCCGGATGAGTCGCTGCCCGATGCATGGATTTATTACAGCGGTTGGCCGGCGCACGACAAGTACGACGAGTCGGCGTTCTTCGACGACCTGCTCGCCGAGATGGACGCGGCGGCCGGGGGTCATGATCGTTGCCGCTGGTCGGCGGATGACCCTTGGCCGCACTCGCACTAGGCCGCGCGCGCTAGGTCAGGCGCACCAAGTTACGGGCACTGAGTCGAGGTGGGATGGCCTACCGCATCCATGCATCGGACCGGACGGCGTTCAAGCGCTGCCGCCGGGAATGGGACCTGAGTTCTCGCAACCGGCGCAACCTCGAACCGATCCCCGGTCCGGGTCCGATCGACCGGGCTCAGGCGCTGCGTGACGCGCTTGCGGTGTATTACTTCCCCGGAATGTGGGAGTGGGACAGGTCCATCGTCCAGCCCCTGGTGCATCAGGCTCTGGATCGTTCGGTGCGCCGCCAGGCGGGGGCTGCGTCTGACAACCAGGCCGTGCAGGAGACGTTGGACCGGGGCCATGCGCTGCTGGACTCCTACGCCGCGTGGGCGCCGACGGTTGATCGATTCACTCCGTTGCGCGTCGACACCGACTTCGAAGTGGGCATCCCCGACCCGGCAAGGCCCGGCGCCCACCTGGTACTCCCAGCCGGTGACGAGATTCGGTATTACGACCGTGTTGACCTGCTCGCCATCGACTCCGACGATGCTTACTGGGTAATCCAGCACCGGCTGGTCACCGACTTCTGGGCCGACCCCGACGTCCTGCAGTTGGATGAACGGACAATCGCGTGGAGTTGGGCGTGGCCACAGTTCTACCTGGGGATGGGCATCACCGGCACGGTGTACAACGAGATCCGTGCCGATGCTGGCGAACTGGGCGTACAGGCCCCGCCGCCGGTCGGACATCAGCAGGTGCATCACCGCCGGATGTACGCCCGCAGCGGCACGGTTTCTGGGGAACGGTTGCATGCCGAAGGCACAGACGTGTTCCGCCGCACCCAGATTCGGCGCGGCGAGGCCGAGCTGGCGGCTGCCGGTGCCGACCTGGCTGCGGAGGTCAATGCTGCTACTCGCGCGGACCTCGACATTTATCCGAGCCCGGCGCCGGGGGTCTGCGCACGCTGTTCGTACCGCTCCCCCTGCCTCCTGCTGAACCAGGGCGACGACGCCACTGCCGAGCTGTCGAAGTCCTACCGGGAACGGCCGCCGGAGCCCGTTCAGGAGGGACGGCTAGGCGGTGTCACGTGGTCGATGAACCGCGGTGCCGCGCCACCCCGGTGGCCAAGCTCAAGCTGAGGACGGGGGCCTATGGCTGCTTCTCTAGTGTGGATTTCTGGAGCGTCCAGCGGCATCGGAGGGGCGCTGGCAAAGACCGTTCCGTGGGACGGCGCTCGGGTGATTGGGATAAGCCGGGGGCATCCAGGGGACTCCATCGAGCATCTCGAGGCGGACCTCGCCGATCCATTGATGTGGCCCGTGGTCGGTGCTTCATTCCATCGGGAAATGGAAGGGTTCGACGGCGAGCACGTGGCGTTCGTCCAGGCTGCCGGTACCGTCGACCCCATGGGCTTCGCTGCGGAGGTCGACAGCGAGGCCTATTTGCGCAACGTGCTCCTGAACAGTGCAGCCCCGCAGGTACTCGGGCAACTATTCTTGGCTGCCGTCCGCTCGCTCTCCGCTCGCCGTCACCTTGTCATGCTGACGTCAGGCGCCGCCCGTAGCGTCTATCCTGGATGGTCGTCTTATGGAGCGGGCAAGGCGGCACTCGACCAATGGGTGCGCAATGTGGGCGATGAGCAGGACAAGCGCGGGGGTGTGCACGTGTTGTCGGTCGCTCCGGGCACTGTCGACACCGCCATGCAGGGGCGTCTCCGCGACACGCCGGAGGCAGACTTCCCGAGTCGCCAGAAGTTCCTGGATCTTCATGAACAGGGCAGGCTCAGCGATCCCCAGCAGGTGGCTGGTCGAATCTGGGAACTGATCGACCGGGGCGTAAACAACGGGAGCGTCGTCGACCTCCGGAACCTCGATCTCCCTTAGACCTGGCTACTTTGCACCCCTAGCCGCGATTCACTTGACTAGACTCGAATCGGTTCGATCTCGCGGCTACGGATGATCCTGGCCGATGGTGTCGCGGGAGCGGGGCCACCTGGACCAGGCGGTTCCGTTTGGCTTGGCCATAGCAGCGGCGACAACGCTCACTAGCACGTCTCGAGTCATCCCGCCGGCGCCCTCGAGCCCGGCCCTGAGTTTGAATCGTTTCTCTGGATCCGGTTCGTGCACGGCACCTTCGACGAGGACCGCCAGCATCCGATCAGCAAGTAGCTCAGCATTGTCGGGCGACCCACTGACACCGCGCGGCGCACTCCCGGTGACCACGGACGCCGCTGGCTTGCCACGTCGTCCTGACCCGCTGCCGTTGACGGCCACGGGGTAGGTGTAAGAGCTCAAGCGTCGCAATGACTCCCGGACACTGTCGTAGTGCTCCTCGGGAAAGACGCGGAGCACCTCACCGACCTCGACACTGTGCCCGTTGCGCTCGAAACGCTCAATCACCCAGTGCAGCACCTCGAAATCATCAGACCACAAGTCGTTCACGCGATCACTCCCCGAGTCCGTCCACCTGATCATGATCTATGGGTGGAATATCAACCGGTGGGGGCGGTCCTTAAAGCGCCGCCTCCGCCGGTCCCCCGTTTGAGCCCACCGGGCCGACCTCGTCCCGCCGCCTGAGGGTTGACCACGGTGAGGTCGAGAATTGACGAGACGAACGCCAGGTGCGCTCCGACGCGCCTTATTCGTCGGGTGCCGTGCAGCATAGTGGTGTCCCCTTTCGCCAGCCCTACCCACCCGGTTGCACCACGATCCCCCCGGATCGGACAGACAGGACTGCGCCTCCCCTGGTTTCGGCAGCATAAAACCAGATCTCCTCGTTTCTTTGTGTTCCGGGTGCCGCCACGCCGAGGTGGCGGAGAAAACCGAACCGATCTGTAATGGTTCGGTAGACGGTTCATGAGACAGTCCAAGGATCGTTAGTTCGAACCTCACTTCAGGGGTGCTGTCCTGCTCCGGGTTTCCCGAACTCAACAGCAGAGCTGTCGTGCTGGCGTGGAACAGCCCTGCTGTTGGGTTCGGGAGAACCAGGGCTGACGAGCGATCGGCGGCGAGCTAACGCCGACGGGCTCGAGCACACCCTTCGACTACTGCGTTCCGGATCCGGAACGCAGTACTTCGGCGGCGACGGCGACCTGTCCGAGGCTGATGCCGCCGTCATTGGGCGGGACCCGAGAGTGGGTGAGCACCTGGAAACCGGATTGCTCAAGGCCTAGCACGGTGCGCTCGAGTAACAGCACGTTCTGGAACACCCCGCCGGACAGGGCAGCGACGCCCACGCCGGTGGAGTCCCTCAGCATCACACAGACCCGGACGATTGCATCCGCCACGCCGTGGTGGAACCGGGTGGAGATCACCTCCGGAGCCACCCCGGTCTGTAGGTCGGCTACCACGGCGCGCACCAGGTCCGCGCCGTGCAGTTGCAGCGCTGGTCCCGTGGTCACCGCGGCTGGGTAGCTTCCCCGCTCGGTCAGATCGGCTCGCTGTTCGAGTTCCACCGCGGCCTGACCCTCGTAGTTGATCGTGTCGCGGATCCCGAGTACCGCCGCGACGGCGTCGAACAATCGTCCGGCGCTTGACGTCAGCGGGGCGTTGACCTGCCGGTGCGCCATCGCCAGCACCGCGTCCCAGTGCTCGGCGTGGCGCAGCGCGAGCTCTTGCGGGGCGTCGGCACCAAGGTAGGCGGCGGCCATCCGCCAGGGTTGCCGGATGGCCGCGGTGCCCCCCGGCATCGGGACCGGAACCAGATGCGCCAGCCGCTGGAATCCGGCTAGATCAGCCAGCAGGAACTCACCGCCCCACAAGGTGCCGTCGCTGCCGTAGCCCAACCCGTCGAAGGCCACACCGATCACCGGGCCCGCGGCGCGGTTGTCTGCCAGGCAGGACGCGATATGGGCGTGGTGGTGCTGCACCCCGATGAGTTCAACGTCGGGTAGGTCGTGCGCGTACTTGGTGGACAGGTACTCCGGGTGCAGGTCATGGGCGACCACCTCCGGTTGCACGTCAAACAGTCGGCGGAAGTGGGTGATGCCCTCGGTGAACGAGCGTAGGGTCTCGTAATTCTCCAGATCGCCGATGTGGTGGGACACGAACGCGTGCCGGCCGCGGGCCAGGCAGAAGGTGCTCTTGAGTTCGGCGCCGCAGCCGAGAATCGGCCGGGGCACCGGTTGCGCGAGGGTCAGCGGTTCGGGTGCGTAGCCGCGCGCCCGGCGCACCGGTAGTTCAGCGCCGCGGAACACCCGCACCACCGAGTCATCTGTGCGCATGTGGATCGCCCGGTCGTGAGTCAAGAAAGCATCCGCGATGCCGGCCAAGCGCCGTCGTGCGTCGTCGTCCTGGTACGAGATCGGCTCATCGGAGATGTTTCCGCTGGTCAGCACAATGGGACCGGCAGTAACGCGGAGCAGCAGATGATGCAGCGGGGTGTAGGGCAGCATCAGCCCCAGATTGCGGTTACCGGGTGCAACGGCCGGCGCGAGGGGCGTGTCCGGGCGGCGCGGCAGCAGCACCACCGGCCTGCGCCGGCCAACCAGCACCTGCTCCGCCGCCGGATCGATCACGCACAGCGCGTGCGCGGTGTCCAGATCGGCCACCATCACCGCGAACGGCTTGTCCTCGCGGTGCTTACGCGCGCGCAACAAGGCGGTGGCGGCAGCGTCGGAGGCCAGCGTCGCGACGTGGAAGCCACCGAGACCTTTGACCGCGAGCACCGCCCCGCCGGTGAGCAAGGCCGCGGCGGTCGCCAGCGGCTCACCGGGAAGGTCGGCGCCGTCGGCGTCGAGCAGCCGCAGTCGGGGCCCGCAGGCCGGGCAGCACACCGGCTGGGCATGGAAGCGCCGGTCGCCGGGATCGTGGTACTCACCGGCGCAGGCGGGGCACATCGCGAACGGCGCCATCGTGGTGAGCGGCCGGTCGTAGGGGACGTCGAGCACGATGGTGAACCTCGGCCCGCAGTTCGTGCAGTTGATGAAGGGATACTCGAAGCGGCGGTCGGCGGGATCGGCCAGCTCGCGCAGGCAGTCCGCGCAGGTCGCGCTGTCCGCCGAGACCAAGGTGTCCGGGCGGCCGGCGGCATTGCTGGACACGATGTGGAAACCCGGCTCCCCGGTGGGCACCATCGGGCTGGTCCGCACCTGCTCGATGACGGCCAGCGGGGGGGCCTGCGCCGGTAGCGTCGCGAGGAACTCGCTGACTAGCTGCTGGGTTCCTTCGATCTCCATGAAGACCCCGGCGGTGTCGTTGCCCACTCGGCCGGACAGGCCGAGACGGTGCGCCAGACCGTGGACGTAGGGCCGGAACCCGACACCTTGGACGACACCTTCGACCCGCACTTCAACTCGGATACAGTGCTGCACAAGAGCATTCTCTCGCGCCTTGACAAGATCCCGGCAGAGGGCTGCACTGGTGCCGAGTCGAGGAGGGCGCTTCTGTGCATGAGATGGCGATCACCCAGAGCGTGATCCAGGCGGTATGCGACCGGATGGGTGACCAGCCGGTGCAGCGCGTCTGCCTGGAGATCGGCACGCTGTCCGGTGTGGTGGCAGACTCGGTCCGGTTCTGCTTCGATCTGGTGACTGCGGGCACCCCGCTCGAGGGGGCGTCGCTGGAGATCATCCAACCCACCGGGAAGGCCCGCTGCCGGGACTGCGGCGCGGAGTTCGAGCTGAACGACCTGCTGGTGCTCTGCAAGTGCGGCAGCGCGAACCGCGAACTGCTCGCGGGAGAAGAACTAAAAATCCGGGAAGTCGAGGTGCTGGTCTGATGTGCGCGACGTGTGGCTGCTCCGGCAGCGCCATCCTCGAAGATCACGATCACGATCACGATCACGGACATGATCACGAGCACGGCCATGGGCACGGACATCCTGAGACCCGCACCGTCACACTCGAGCAGGCGGTGCTGGCCCGCAACGACGGTCTCGCCGAGCTCAACCGCAAGTGGTTGGCGGAACGCGGCATCCTCGCGGTGAACCTGATGAGCTCACCCGGTGCCGGTAAGACCACCCTGCTCGTGCGCACGATCCGGGAACTGGGCGCCGAGCTGCGGGTGTCTGTCGTCGAGGGTGATCAGGAGACGGTGCTCGACGCCGACCGGATCCGCGCCACCGGCGCTCCGGCGGTGCAGATCAACACCGGATCTGGCTGCCATCTCGACGCGCAGATGCTAGCCGGTGGGCTGCAGACGCTGGACCCGCCGGACAGCTCGGTGGTGCTGATCGAGAACGTCGGCAACCTCGTGTGCCCGGCGTTGTTCGACCTGGGCGAGCAGGCCCGGGTGGTCATCACCTCCGTGACCGAGGGTGCGGAGAAGCCGCGGAAGTACCCGCAGATGTTCCGCGCCGCAGACCTGGTGCTGCTGAACAAGACCGACCTGCTGCCGTACGTCGACTTCGACGTCGACGCTTTCCTGGATGGAACGAGACGGGCGAACCCGGGCGTGGAGGTGCTACAGCTCTCAGCCACCACTGGTGACGGTATCGACGGCTGGTACGGCTGGCTGCGCGCGCGCCTTCCCTGATCAGGCGGTTGGCTCAGTACGGCCGCTTGGGCATCAGCATCCACAGCGCCAGGTAGACCACGAACTGCGGACCGGGAAGCAGGCAAGACAGAACGAACACCAGCCGCACCATGTTGGCGTCCCAGCCGTATCGATCGGCGATCCCGGCGCATACGCCGGCGATGACCTTGCCTTCTCGGCGACGGGTCAGTGACGTGCTCATCGAATCCTCCTCATGGCGGCCCCCTCTCACTTTCCCTCGCATGGGCTGCGATCGCCTCGGTGTGGACCCGGATCCGACGTCAGGGTCATCCCGGAGAACGGCCTCGTGACGCAACGCGGTTCCGGTGTGCCCCAGGCAGCTTCGGTGCTACGGTCAGGACATGCGGATGACGTGCAACTATCTCGGTTGGTGGCGCCCCTGACGGGCGGCACTGCTTCTCCGCGTACCTCGACACCGCGGCCGCCCGAGCTGGGCGGCCGTTTCGCGTGTCTGCGCCTCGGTGGCCCGGCTACGGCGGCCCCGATCCACGGGAGCTGACCGATGCCACGACGACTCACCGGGTTCACCCCGTCCGGCAACCTGCATCTGGGCAACTACGTCGGCGCGATGCGGCCCATCATCGTCGAGCAGGCCAGGACCGACACGGTGGTGTTCATCTCCGACCTGCACGCCCTGACCCTGGAACACGATCCGGCTGACGTAAGGCGGCGAACGTTGGAGTTCGCCACCTTGCTACTTGCCGCCGGCGCCGACCCCGACGGATGCCTGTTCCTGGTCCAGTCGCACGTACCCGAGCACACCGAGCTGCACTACCTTCTGGAGTGCACCACGGGGTACGGCGAGGCGCAGCGCATGATCCAGTTCAAGGAGAAGTCCCGCCGCCAGCAGCAAGTCCGGATGTCACTGCTGACCTACCCGATCCTGATGGCCGCCGACATCCTGCTCTACGACACCGACGAGGTCCCGGTCGGGGAGGACCAGCACCAGCACGTGGAGCTGGCCCGCGACGTGGCGTGCCGGTTCAACACCTGCTACGGGCGCACCTTCACAGTCCCGCGGGCGGTCAATCCACCGGTCGCCGCGAGGATCATGGACCTGGCGGCGCCCGGCGAGAAGATGAGCAAATCGGGCTCCTCGACCGCAGGCGCGCTACGGCTGCTCGATGAGCCCGACGTATTGAGGCGCAAGGTGATGCGGGCAGTCACCGACACCGGCAGCGAGGTGGTCTACGACCCAGAACGCAAACCGGGAATATCCAATCTGCTGGCCATCCTGGCCAGCTGCACCAGCGATGAGCCCGAGCGCCTAGCCCAGCTGTTCGACCGGTACGGCGAGCTGAAGGAGGCGGTCGCCGACGCCGTTGTGGCTACCCTGACGCCGGTCCGAGAACGGTACGTCGAGCTCGCCCGCGACCCGGAGTACGTCCGGGCGATGCTGCGTGCCGGCGCCAAGCGGGCCCGCGAGGAGGCCGGCGAGAAGGTGCGGCAGGCGAAAGCGGCGATCGGTGTGCTGCCGACATGATCGCCACCGGGCGCAAGACCACCGAGATCCGGGTCAACGACTCCACCCGCCGCAAGATCACCGAAGGCTCGCTGATCAGGTTCCGCTGCCGGCAAGAAGAAGTCCTCACCCGAGTCACCCGAGTGGCTCGCTACACCACCTTCGAGGAGATGTTCGACCACGAGTCGGTGGCCAGCGTGAACCCGACCGCCACCCGTGAGGAGCAGCTGGCCAACATCCGCCAGATCTACCCACCCGAGCGTGAGGCCCTGGGCGTGGTGGCCATCGGCATCGAGTTGGTTGACCCGGTGGACTCGTCACACCGCATCCGGCTCTCCGCGGGGGTGGAACGACGAGAACGCCGGTGACACCCGCAACCAGCGTAGCGATCGGCGTCCAGGTCGACCTTGACCTGGACGCCGATCTGGATGGCGAACGTCGTTAGGCGACCGCGGCGATGACAGGTGATTCGAGGTAGGGCTTGAGCAGGATGCCCAGCTGCAGGGTCAGCATCCGCATCCATGCCTGACCCACCTCCGCGGCCTCGGCCGGTTCGGGAATCGTCCCGAAGACATACTCTCCGTCGGCTCCCGGCGCGATGGTGTTCAACGCCGTCATGACTCTCATTTCGACCCATCCCATGAGCGCGATCGTCAGATCAGCCGGAATGACCACGTGAGGATGCGTCCCGCCGCCCTTGACATGGGCATCGGCCACTCGGGACATATAGGCGTGAAAATTGCTGTCCATCGGCTTCGTGGTGGTTCTGGACCACCAGTTCTTGAGTGTCATCTTTCGCTGCGTCAGATGCGAGGCATCCTGGAAGTATCCAGCCGACTCTGGACGGGACAGCAGGTAGTCATAGGCGAGTGTGATCACGCCACCGGCCGCTGGCTCCAGTAGCGCACCGGTCTTACGCAGGATGGACGCCTCCTTGGCGCCGAAACCCGCAAGCTCCGCGTAGGGATGGAACTCGGCGGTTTCATGCCGGCCCATCGGGGCGTCCGGTGCTCGAAGGCTAGGTTCGAGGATGATACCGAGCTGAAGCATGAGCTGGTTCATCCAAGCCGCCCCGGCGGTGGAGACGGTGGCGACATCGCACGTCTCACCCATCGCCCCGAGGATTTTTCCCTGCAACCAGGCAGTAAGGGCCAGGACGAGCTGGGGCGGCAGAGGTATCTGCACACCCGGAAAGGTCACTTCCTTGTCCCCGACGTGGCTGGTCTCTCGCAAGAAGTCAGCCAGCTCGCCGTCAAAGGGTCCAGCGATCGTCTTGTCCAGCCATTCCTTCATCAATGGCTCGCTGACCGGTGGGTCCGACCCGCCCATCAGCCGCACGAACTCCGGCCGGGCCGTGAGGTATCCGGATATAGCCGCTGGCATGCCGTCGATCAGAGCTGACATGTCTCTACCGGTCTGCTGGACGGCCATAGCCTCGTACTCACCGAACCCGGCGAACTCGGCGAGTGGAGCGAATTCGGGAGTGATCAGCTGATCGGGCCCTTCGATCGCCCGGACTTCATCAGTCTGACTGGTCATGGTTACTTCCCTCTCAGGCGGAAATTCAACGCTCTTGAGGGCTAAAATCTGGACAGTGATTCAGACCAGATGCCCCCTCGCTGACCTTCCCAACCCTAGCGAGCTGCTTGTTACGCCAGCGTTGAATGCGCGTGACCAATCGCGAACTACGGTTAAACTCCGGTTGCCGACTTCTCACTCTGTGACTCGAATAACATTAAAGACTCACGTTCGGCTGTAGCGGTCACAACACCACCAGCTCGCGAGGGCGATGGTTGAGCCGCGTCACGCCGCTGTCAGTGACCACCACGATGTCCTCGATACGGGCACCCCAACGGCCGGGGAGGTAGATGCCGGGCTCGATGCTGAACGCCATGCCGGCCTCAAGCACCAGATCGTTGCCCGCGACGATGTAAGGCTGCTCATGCACGTCAAGACCGATGCCATGCCCGGTGCGGTGGATGAACCGGTCGCCGAAACCGGCGTCGGTGATCGGGACCCGGGCAGCGGCGTCGACCTGTTGCGCACTCACGCCCGGCGCGACAGCCGCCACCGCGGCGTCCTGCGCGGTCTGGAGCACGGCGTAGCCCGCAGCGACGTCGGCCGCGGCGGGCTCATCCAGGCAGTAGGTGCGGGTGCAGTCGGAGAAGTAGCCCTCGGGGGTGGGGCCGCCGATGTCGACCACCACCAGGTCCCCGGGCTGCAGCACCCGGGCGGAGACGTCGTGATGCGGGCTTGCCCCATTCGGACCGGAACCGACGATCACGAACGCGGCCGCGGTGTGCCCCTCCTCGACGATCGCGGCGGCCACATCGGCACCGACCTGCGCCTCGGTTCGCCCGACCCGAAGCCACTCCCCCATCCTGGCGTGCACCCGATCGATGGCTTTGCCCGCGGCAGCCAGCGCAGCGATTTCGGCGCTGTCCTTGCGCATCCGCAGCGGCGCCAGCACCATCGATGCGAGTTCCTGCTGGCAGGCCGGTAGCGCGTCGCGCAGCGCCAGCACGTGCGCGGCGGGCATCGTGTCGCCCACCGCGGCGCGGGTCGCCGGCGATCCGGACCTGCGTAGCGCGTCGGCGACCAGGGCGTACGGATCCTGCCCGTCGGTCCACTCGGCGACTTCCAGGCCGAGCTCGAGCGCCGGCGTGCCGTCCAGCCCTGGCCGTTCCAGCGCAGGCACTACCAGCACCGGATCGCCTTCACCGGGCAGGACCAGGCAGGTCAGCCGCTCATGGGACTCGCCGTCGACCCCCAGCAGGTAGCGCAGGTCCGGGCTCGGAGTGATCAGCAGAGCGTCGAAGCCCGCGGCCCGGGTCGCGTCACGCGTGCGGGCCAGGCGGGCCGTGAGGGTTTCGAGTGGTGCGGGCACAGCCGCAGCCTAACTGTGGACAACCCGTGAGTGGCGATGCGAGTTATAACTCGCATCGCCACTCACGGGCGAAGCCTACGCTCTGCGCTCATGGACGCGCCGCTGCTGCTGATCGATGCTGCAAGCCTGTATTTCCGGGCCTACTTCGGAGTACCGGAGTCGATCACTGCTCCGGACGGCACGCCGGTGAACGCGGTGCGCGGCTTCACCGACATGGTTGCCCGGCTGATCGAGCAGCGCCGGCCATCCCGGCTGGTCGCCTGCCTGGACCTGGACTGGCGACCGGCCTTCCGGGTCGCCGCGATCCCCTCTTACAAGGCGCACCGGGTCGCCGAGCAGACCGGCCCTGGCGTTCCGGACGTCGAGCAGGTGCCGGACACGTTGAGCCCGCAGGTCCCGCTGATCCTCGACCTGCTGGCCGCCGCGGGTCTGGCCACCGCGGGCGCGGACGGGTACGAGGCCGATGACGTGATCGGCGCGCTGGCCGCGGCGGAACGACGCGACCCCGTCGAGGTGGTCAGCGGTGACCGGGACCTGTTCCAGGTGGTGCGCGTCGAGCCGACTCCGGTGCGGGTGGTCTACGTCGGGCGGGGGCTGGCCAAGGCGGAGGTGATCGGCCCTGCCGAGCTCGCGAGCCGCTACGGGCTGCCGGAAGCCGGCGCCGGGCCCGGCTACGCGGATATGGCCGCGTTGCGCGGAGACCCGTCCGATGGGCTACCCGGGGTGCCAGGAATCGGCGAGAAGACCGCCGCCACGTTGATCAGCCGGTTCGGCTCGGTGGAGGGCCTGCTCGCGGCGCTGGATGATCCGCAATCGGCGCTCGCCGCGGGGATACGAGCCAAGTTGCGCGTCGCTCGGGGCTATCTGGAGTTGGCGCCCAGCGTCACGCGGGTGGCTACCGACGCCCCGGTGCGCAAGGATCGCGATGACGCGCTGCCCCCGGAGCCCGCCGACCCAGCCGCGCTCACGGCGTTGCAGCACAGGTGGGGATTGGGCGCCGCGGTGGACCGCCTGGTCGCAGCACTTCAAACGCGTCGCTGACCCGCGTCCTGCGCGACTAAATCGCCCGCTTTCTCCCCGATCATCATGACGGTGATGTTCGGGTTGACGGCCGGCAGCAAGGGCATGACCGACGCGTCCGCGACGCGCAACCCGGTCACACCCTTGACCCGCAGCCGCGCATCGACCACGGCGCCCAGGTCGTTCCCCGCACCCATCCTGGCGGTGCCCGCGGGGTGATAGACGGTGTTGTGTGTCTTGGCGATGTAGTCGATGAGCTCGTCGTCGGTCACCGCCGCAGGGCCGGGCGCCAGTTCCCGTTCGATCCAGCCCCGCAACGCCCGCTGCGCGGCGATCCCGCGGGCGAGCGTGATCCCGGCGAGCATCACGGTGATGTCGTGGCCCTCGGGATCGGTGAAGTAGCGCGGGTCGACCTTCGCCTGGTCCCGGAAGTCTCGTGACCGGAGTCGGACGGTCCCCCGGGACCTGCCGCGGGTGACGTTCGGCGTCAGGCAGAAGCCGTTGGACGTCGTCGGGTAGCCCCAGCGCACGGTGTTCATATCGAAAGGGACCGAGCCGTAGTGCATCATCAGATCCGGCCGGTCGAGGCCCGGCTCGGTCCGGCTGAACAGGCCGATCTCCCACCACTGCGTAGACCTGGTGACCATCGGTTTCGATGCCTCCCACATCACCAGGCCCTCCACGTGGTCGTCGAGGTTGGACCCGACACCGGGGCTGTCGACCAGGACGCCGATGCCGACGCCGCGCAGGTGCTCGGCCGGTCCGATGCCGGACAGCATGAGCAGCTTGGGAGTGTCGATCGCCCCGGCGGACAGGATCACCTCCCACCGGGCGTGCGCGGTGGCGGACCGACCAGACTCGAAATACTCCGCGCCCGTCGCCCGCTGGTCCGCGTCGAAAAGCACCTGCTTGACCCAGGCGTCGGTGCGCACGACCAGGTTGGGCCGCCGACCCATGATCGGGTGTAGGTACCCGCGCGAGGATGAGCTGCGGGTGTTGTCCTCTTCGGCGTTGATCTGGAAGAAGCCGGCTCCCTCGGTGACGGTGGCGCCTTCGTTGAAGCGCACCGTGGGCAACCCGACCGCGGCCGCGGCGGCCAGCACCGCGACACCGCACGGGTCATGTGGCGGGATCTGGCGCAGCGTCACCGGGCCGGCGCGGCCGTGGTGATCGCCGGGGCCGTCGTTGTTCTCCAACCGTGCGATCAGCGGCCAACAGTCGTCGGCGCTCCAGCCCGTGCACCCGAGCGCGGCCCACTCGTCCAGGTCCTCTCGTGGTGGCCAGAACGCGATGCAGGAATTGTGCGACGAGCAGCCCCCGAGCACCCTGGCGCGAGAATGCCGCACGAAGCTGTTGCCGCGGGTTTGCGGTTCGATCGGATAGTCCCAGTCGTAGCTGGAACCGAGCAGCTCCGGCCACCGCTCCAGCGCCAGGATCTTCGGGTCGTCGACGTCGGACGGGCCGGCTTCGAGCAGGCACACCGTGACCGACGGATCCTCCGACAGCCGGGCCGCCAGTACGCAGCCCGCCGAACCACCGCCGACGATGACGTAGTCGAATTCCTCAGTCCCGTTCATGCCCCGATTCTCCCGCGACCGCTACCCGGATGGCTTCAGCCTCAGGGCGAGGGCCGGCCGCCCTTACGGCAGCTCGTCGGTTCCCAGGTCTGGGTCCAGAGCTCGCAGCGCGGCGGCGCTTCCGGTGAGCACGGGCCAGCCGCGGCGACGGGCGGAGTGCACGACGCAGGCCAGAGCCAGGGCGTCGGAGCCCAGCGCGCCAGGATCGGCGGCGCCGGCGAGGATACGGCCCAGGGCCGGGGCAGCGGACTCGGTGAGCGGGTCGCGCAGCGTCACCGGGAGATCCAGTAGCGCGCGCAGGACCTCGTGATCAGACTTTCTAGTGGCGGCGTAGGCCAGGGGCAGCGCCGCGACCGGCACGGCTACGGCCATGCCCACCTCCATCGCCGACCAGACCAAGGACTGGGCATACGGCTCGACCCGTGCCCAGGCGGCCAGTGCGTGGTGGTCGAGCACCCAGCCACCGAAGGCCTGGCTCACGCGGTCGGTCCTGGCGCTCTGAGGCGGCGCGAGATGAGGGTACGTGCCCATTCCAGGGCGTACTCCGGTGGCTTGCCAAACCGGCTTTCGAGAACGGCCAGGCCGTCCTCACGGGCGCGGCGGAATGCCACGGCCTCGGTGACGTACCGGCTGACGGACTCGACCTGGCCAGACTCGGCTAGCCGCTCCACGGCCTCGGCATCCTCGATCGGCAGAGTGACGGTGATCTTCTTGGTAGTCCGTTGCCGTGGCGCCATACCCCGAAAGCTATCGGTATGGCATCACGGTCGTCCAGTCAGCGGTCCGTCTCGCGCGTCGCGGCCCGGGGTGTCGGTACGCCTGTTTGGCGCATTCAGCGTCCGCGGGACGCGAGCCTGTCCGCTGACGAGCTGTACCAACGCAGTGACGCGGCGGCGAGGATCAGCAGGATGCTCTCGACGACTAGGCTGACGACCCCGAGGGGTTCGGCCCAGTTGCCGATGTCGTCGGTGTAGCCGGGCATCCCCGGTCCGCGGGACAGCACGTAGCCCACGATCGGGCCGGCTGCGACCCCCAGCGAGAGCAACCAGCCCACCCGTGCTTTGTTGGTCAGCAGCAGTACCGCCGCCACGACGCCCGCCACCTCCAGCGCGTAGTACATGACCTGGACATAGTCCGGGCCTTTCGTGCCGGGCATGCCACCCTGGTCGAGGACGTGAATTGCGGCGACCGCAAGGCACCCCACGACGCCTACCATCCGCGCAACCAGGCTGCTCCCCACGGCACGACCAGCGCGGGCCGCTGGGTGTGGGATGCCAGCAGAGGGTTGATTCCTTGCCGACGGGTCAGCTGAGCGACCCGTAGAGGGCCGCGTTGGCGGGCGGCCGGCCGCAGTGGTTTGGGTGTGGTCCATGGCGTTAGCTTGCTCTGGAAAGTTTAGAGCGGTCTTAGAGCGCGTCTGAGAACTCGGTTGGGGTCGGCGTGTGCTGCCCGGAAAGTAGGTGAGCTCCAGGTAGGACTGGCGGTTGTCTACGCCGACCGGTCCAACCTGGAGCTCGAGTCTCAGTGTCGCTTGCCTGTCAGTGTTTGTCATGCCCGGCCCACGGTGAGTCGCTTGTCGCACTCCCGACGTGCCCGTTCTACCCGTCCTCCTCGATCACCGATGCTCAGTGGGCGGTGCTGGAGCCGCTGCTGCCACCACCGGGTAACACCGCGGGCAGGGGTGGGCGGCCGGAGAAACATCCACGCCGGGTGATGCTGGATGCGATCTTCTATCTGGCTCGGGGAGGGATCGCCTGGCGGCAGCTGCCCAAAGACTTCCCACCCGCGATGACCGTCTATGACCTGTTCGGCCGGTGGGCCAAAGCCGGAGTGTGGCAACGGGTTCACGACGCGCTGCGCGACCTGGTCCGCGTGCACGCCGGGCGTGATCCGCTGCCGACCGCGGCGATCATCGACTCCCAGACCGTCCGCGGCGCCGACACCGTGCCCTCGGCCAGCGCCGGCTACGACGCGGGCAAGAAAACCAAAGGCCGCAAGCGACACATCGCCGTGGACACCCTCGGGCTGCTACTGGTCGTCGTCGTCACCAGCGCCCACATCCAAGACCGCGACGGCGCCCACCGGCTGCTGGCGGCACTGCGCGGCCGCTTCTCCACGGTGTCCCACATCTGGGCCGACGGCGGCTACGCCGGACGCCTGCTGATCTGGGCGCACAAGGTCCTGTCGCTCACCGTCGAGATCGTCAAACGCACCGATGACCTCACCGGTTTCACGGTCCTGCCCCGCCGCTGGGTCGTCGAGCGCACGTTCGGGTGGATCAACAAGTACCGCCGCTGCGTCCGTGACTACGAGACCCTGCCCCAACACCACGAAGCCATGGTCCACGTAGCCATGATCATGATCATGTCCCGCCGCCTAGCCCGCACCGGAGACTGGTAGACCGGAGTTTCCAGACGCGCTCTTAG
>JALYTS010000036.1 GCA_030854185.1 Actinomycetota bacterium
GCAAGACACGTGGAGCGCCCGGTGCGTGGAGACACGCACGCCGGGTGCGGCGGGCGGGCCGGGGAAACGGACTGATCGCAAGACCAGCACCGCGCCCCGGTCCGACCCAACCATCCAACCCCACGGCGCCCGACACTCCCTGACCCCCGGACGGTGCAAGGGCAAAGCCCACAAACCCGAACACCTCGGCATCGCCGGGCGACGCGTCCTGGTGTCCCGGAAATGGTCGAACAAGACCCTCGATGACCACCGCGCCGAACGCGGCGAATTCGTTCGGCAACTCCTGGAGCAGGTCGGGATCCAGCCGGCGCACGGTCCCGGGGACGGCCCGTACCGGTGGGAACGACCTGCACCCACCGACCCCGACATCCCACCCCGGCCCGTGTTGCTGCTGCGCGCCGTCGCCGAACGACAGCGATGGAAAGCCGAATACACCGCCGCCCAGCTCGTCGCGAGCGGGACACCACCCGGCAACTGTTCGGCAACTGCCGATCAAGCCGCTTGAGGGGGAGAAGACAGTGGAGATCAGACCTCGGTTGTGGACAGTGCAGGACGTCGCGGACTACCTCGGCGTCCCAGTGCGGACGCTGTACGACTGGCGCTGCCGCGACTACGGCCCACGTGCCCGCAAGGCCGGCCGGTACCTGCGCTACGAGCCGGCGGAGGTACGCAGCTGGTTCGAGTCGCTCGACGACCAGGCCGCGTAGGAGGTTGTCGATGGGGAGGCCACCGCTGCCGGTCGGCACGTACGGTCGGATCCAGTCGTACCCGCTGAGCTGGGGCGGGTTCCGCGCTCGGGTGCGGTACCGGGATTACGATGGCGTGACACGGCACATCGAGCGCGTCGGTCCCTCGCGGACCGGGGCAGAGAACAATCTCAAGCAGGCATTGCGCGACCGCGCTCGCGTCTCCGCAGATGGTGAGATAACGGCGCAAATCAAGGTCAGCAGGCTTGCGGAGTTGTGGCTCCGCGACATCGATGAGTCCGATCGCGCCATTCGCACGAAGATTACCTATCGGGACGTGTGGGATCGGTGCCTCGCAGCATCGATCGGAGACCTGCGGATCGGGGACGTCAGGGTATCCGGTGTGGACAGGGTGATTCGGGAGATCCGGGAGCGACGTGGGCCGGAGCGCGCACGACACTCCAAGATCGTGCTGTCGGGCATCTTCGGCATGGCGGTTCGTCATGACGCACTTGACGCCAACCCAGTGCGCGAGCTGAGCCGGTCCCGGAAGAAGAAGCCGCGACTGGCAGTCGAGCTGACCGAGGAGAAGCTCGCCGCTCTTCGTGAGCATCTCTGCGCTTCGCCGGACGCGCACAAACACGACCTCATCGACCTCGTTGATGCGCTTTCCGGGCTCGGGTGCCGAATCGGCGAGCTTCTGGCGCTCGACTGGGCGAAGGTTGACGCGGAGGCCGGAACGCTGAGCATTGAGGGAACAGTGATCCGTGTGCCTGGGGAGGGATTGATCGTTCAGCCGCACACGAAGTCGAAGGCTGGCATGCGCACGATCCATCCGCCGGGTTGGGTGCTGGACCTCTTCCGGCGCAGGCACGTTAATTCTCTTGGTGAGTGGATCTTCCCATCGGCTCGGCTCACCTTGCGCGATCCGGACAACACTCGGGCGAGGTTGCGCGATGTCGTGAGGGGGACGCCATGGGAGGGCCTGCACCCGCACGCATTCCGGCACTTGGTCGCGACTCGGCTAGATCGAGCCGGCCTGTCGGCACGTGAGATCGCCGACTATCTGGGGCACGAGCGGATCTCCATGACACAGGACGTCTACATGTCGCGGCAGACGACGGGAGTCGCCGCAGCGGCGGCGTTGGACCGGCTAGGACCGAACGAAAGCGTGGGGTAAACGTGGGATTGATCTTGATCAGCATGATCCGTAAGTGTGTGACCTGTGGTGCAGCGCCCCCGGCAGGACTCGAACCTGCGGCCTAGCGATTAGAAGTCGCTTGCTCTATCCGGCTGAGCTACGGGGGCCGGGCGCCGGTGGGCGTCAGCGAGAAGACTAGCGACGACCGGCTGCCTACTCGCAGGTAGCTGGTCGACACATACTCCGGGCTCAAGCACCATGCGCTAGCACGAAGTCCCGACAACCGTGGGTTTCGACCCGATGCGTCAGGACGGTTGTGCACAGCACCCCGGCCATCCACATGTCGATCATGGTGTCCTACCCGACGGTGTTGCTCGTCACGCAGCCTGGGTGTCGCCGGTCGAGGGGCCGGCATCCCGCCGCGAAGGCGGGACCGCTGCAGGAGGGCATGTGATCATGAGAGAGACACCGGTAACTGTGGTCGGAACGTTGGTCAGTGACATGCGGCCGCGCCGGGTTGGTCCCGACGCGGCGCTCGTACTCAATTTCCGGGTCGCCTGTAACGAGCGTCGGTTTGACAAGGCGTCGGAGTCCTGGGTGGATGGGGAAAGCTTGTACCTGTCGGTGAGCTGTTGGCGCAGGCTCGCCGAGAACGCTGCCTCCCTGGTCAAGGGTGACCCGGTGATCGTCAGAGGGAAACTGCGCACCCGAGAGTGGACCACCGACCAGGGCGAGCGCCGTTCAGTCGTAGAGCTGGAGGCCAGCTCGATCGGCCCGGATCTGGCTCGATGCACTGTCACTGTGCATAAGCAGCATCGTGAGGGGCTTTCGCGTGCCGCGAGCCAGGAAACCGTGGCACCACCCGAGGGGGATTCGTCAGAACTGCTCGGCAGAACCGGTCTACCGGACGGGGTGAGCCTGTCCGACCTCGCCGAAGCGGTCGAACCGCTGGTGCCCGTACCCGCATGAGTGACGAGCGGGGCCGGGCGGCGGTCGGCCGCGCTGCTCGGCCCCGGGCGGCGACCTCTACGATCGGGCCGTGGCGGAGTTCATCTACACCATGAAGCAGGTGCGCAAGGCGCACGGTGACAAGGTCGTCCTCGACGGCGTCACCCTCGCGTTCTATCCCGGCGCGAAGATCGGCGTGGTCGGGCCCAACGGCGCCGGCAAATCCAGCGTGCTGAAAATCATGGCTGGGATCGACCAACCGAACAACGGGGAGGCATTCCTGGCGCCGGGCGCCACGGTGGGCATCTTGGAGCAAGAGCCGCTGCTGAACGAGGACGAGACCGTCCTGGGCAACGTGCAAGAGGGCCTTGGTGAGATCAAGACCAAGCTGGACCGGTTCAACGAGATCGCCGAGAAGATGGCCACCGACTACTCCGACGAGCTCATGGACGAGATGGGACGGCTGCAAGAGGCGCTTGACCATGCTGACGCGTGGGATCTCGACTCTCAGCTTGAACAGGCCATGGACGCTCTACGCTGTCCGCCGCCCGACGAGCCAGTGATCCACCTGTCCGGCGGAGAACGGCGTCGGGTTGCGCTGTGCAGGCTGTTGCTGTCCAAACCTGATCTACTGCTGCTCGACGAACCCACCAACCACCTGGACGCGGAGAGCGTGTTGTGGTTGGAACAGTTCCTGGCGAGTTACCCGGGTGCGGTACTGGCTGTCACTCACGACCGGTACTTCCTGAACAACGTGGCTCAATGGATCCTCGAGCTCGACCGTGGTCGGGCCTACCCCTACGAGGGCAACTACTCCACCTATCTGGAGAAGAAGGCTGACCGGCTCGCGGTGCAGGGCAGGAAGGACCAGAAGCTGCAGAAGCGCCTGCGTGACGAGCTCGCCTGGGTGCGATCGGGGGCAAAAGCCCGGCAGGCCAAATCCCGAGCCCGACTGCAGCGTTATGAGGAGATGGCAGTCGAAGCCGAGCGCAGCCGCAAACTGGACTTCGAGGAGATCCAGATCCCGGCTGGGCCGAGGCTGGGCAACGTGGTGGTGGAGGTGTCGCATCTGGACAAGGGCTTCGACAGCCGCCTCCTGATCAAGGACCTGTCCTTCACGCTGCCCCGCAACGGCATCGTCGGTGTCATCGGCCCCAACGGCGTCGGCAAGACCACCTTGTTCAAGACCATCATCGGTTTGGAGAAGCCTGACTCTGGCACGGTCAGAGTTGGCGAGACGGTGAAGCTGTCCTACGTCGATCAAGAGCGCGCGGGCATCGACCCGGACAAGACAGTCTTCGAGGCGATCTCCGACGGTCTGGACTACATCCAGGTCGGCAGTACCGAGATGCCATCCCGGGCGTACGTCGGGGCCTTCGGCTTCAAGGGACCTGACCAGCAGAAACCGGCTCGAGTACTCTCCGGTGGCGAACGCAACCGGCTCAACCTTGCGCTGACCCTCAAGCAGGGGGGCAACCTGATCCTGCTGGATGAGCCCACCAACGACCTCGACGTCGAGACGCTCGGCTCGCTGGAGAACGCGTTGGAACTTTTTCCCGGCTGCGCGGTGGTGATCTCCCACGACCGATGGTTCCTGGACCGGGTGGTGACACACATTCTCAGCTGGGAGGGAACAGAGGAAAATCCCGCATCCTGGTTCTGGTTCGAAGGCAACTTCGAGGCCTACGAGCAGCACAAGATCGAACGACTCGGCGCGGAGGCGGCACGACCACATCGTGTGACGTACCGCAGGCTGACCCGAAACTGATGGGGCATGGGGCGTCCGGTGATCGGGAACGTCGATGGGGGTGGGAGGTGAGCAGCACGGCGCGCGAAGGAATCCGGACCGGCATGGCGCCCAACGGGGGCGAGGCCGCATCGCTGGTGGAGTCGGCAATGCTCTTGCGCTGGCGCGCGCCGGAGCTGGCGCTGCTGTTGGCCGATCGGGCGGTGACCGCCGGGCACGATGACAAGCAGGCCGTCCTGCAGGCAGACCACCTCGCGGTCTTCGCCCTCAACCGGCTGGGTCGGCACGGGGAAGCGGCTCACCGGCTCTTCCCAGCGATTCGAGACGCCGAAACTCCGTCGGGGCTGCGCCACGAACTGCACGTGGAGCTGGCGCACTGCGCGGTTGCGCTAGGCGAATCCGCTACCGCGCTCGGCGCGGTGCGGGCGGTGCTGGCCGCCGGTGATGATGTCGCTCCAGTGCTGAGAGGCGGCGCCCTCGTCGCGGTAGCCGAGGCGTCGGCCGCGCTCGGTCGAGATGATCTGGTCAGCTCCGCGCTCGACGAGGCTGACGAGCTCTACCGCGAGGACCCCAGTCTCGACCATGACACCGCGCTGCTGTTGCGGGCTGCCGTCCGGGCGGTGGACGCAGAGCACCACCGCCATCGCGAGGCGGGCGCGGAGGCCGAGGCGAAAGCTAGGGAAGGTCGAGACCTGTTGGCGGGGTTGGCCGATCCTGAGCATGACAGCGGCGAGGTAAGCGCACGGCTGATGCTCGAGATAGCGCTCGCACTGCTGGATCGTGATGCCGGCGACGCCGCCATGCAGGAAGTGCGGCCATTGCTGCGGCGTCCGGTGCGCGCCGCCGCGGCCGCTGCGGTCGGCAGGCTACGGCTGGCGTTGGCTACTCGAGTGCACCTCGTCGAAGGTCGCCACGAACCTGCGTTGACGCTGCTCGCCGACGCGGTCGAGGGTGCTCAGCGATATGGGGTGGACGTCGTCCTCGCGGAATGCCTTGAGGGCCTGTCCCACGTTCATGAGGCCCGCGGCGAGTTCGCCGACGCCCTGCATTGCGTTCGGGCTGCCCGTGCAGCTGAGGGCCGGCACCGCCGCGATGTGGAAGCTGCGCGTTCCACGCTGCTCGAGAACTGCGGGTCTGCCCGTCGTGAAGAAGCGCGCCTGGTCGGCCAGGTGGCCGCGCTACTCGGCAATGCCGGGACGGGGTGTATCGCCGGGTCCGACGCTGACACCGCTCCGCTGAGCGTCGAGATCGACGTCGGCAACGCGGGGCAGCAGACCGAGAAGGCTCCTGAGGCGGAGGTTCTCGAGGCGGAGGTTTTTGAGGTGGAGCCCCCGGAGGTGGAGGCCTCGCAGGCGGAGGCCCCGGAGGTGGACGATCCCTGGCCCGGTGCGCGGCATCGCCGCGGCGCTGGCACTCTGGTGTCGGTAAGTGATCTCCTGCCGGCGTCGGCGTTGTCTGCGGGACGCTCCGGCCGGCGCCGCGCGGAGGACCGCGCTGCCGAGACGTCGGCGGTCGAGATGGATCAGAATCAGATCGCCGACGCTGACCCCGAACGCAGCGGTGTGGGCGAAGGAGAGGCTGCGATCTACCCGTTGCCACTCCAGCCCACATCGGAGTCGCCGGTCACCTTGCAGGGCGAAGCTAGCGATATCGACCCGTCGGAGGAACCCGAGCCATGCGCAGAGCACATCGGAAGATCGGCTCCGCAGCCACGGCGGGAGTTCCCGGTTTCTGGGCCGCCTCCCGCTCCGACGCCCCGGGCGCTGGAATGGGAACCTGCGGCTGAGGATGCAGCAGGTGATGAGGCGCCGTCTCAGATGGGCTTGGGCGATCTGCTCGCTGAGGCACTCGCTGCATACCAGGAAAGCCGCGATATCCACGCCGGCGCCCGATCCGCGGGTATGGGCGGCAATGAGAGTGCGACCGCTGCTGACGCCGAGACCGACCGCGACCCGCCCCCCTACCGTGGCCTAGGAACGCGCTGGACGGCTGGCCTGGCGCTAGCCCCGAAGCTGACCGCCGATCCAGCCGAACCGAATCCGGTCGACTCCGACGGAGAGGATCCCGCCGCTGCGGTCACCAATCCCCTGCTGCGGCTGCCGGACCTGACCGCTGAACCCCGGTGGGTCCCGCCTGAAGCGGGTCGCCGATCCGCAGCTGGAGACTAGTGAAGTGGCTCCGGAAGCGCCCGGCTTGCAGGTGGATGCAGCGATGTTGTCAGTCGACCTCTAGAAGTCGGTTCGCGAGCCGACCGGAGGTGGGTAGTTGGCGGTGTTCAGCACGGACGTCGCGGTGCGCTGGTCGGACATGGACGTCTACGGGCACGTCAACAACGCACGAGTGGTGACGCTGCTGGAGGAGGCGCGCACCGAACTACTGTTCGGCGAGGGCGCCCGGCGCGGTGCCCAGACCCTGGCCGAGGGCGTGGTTGTCGTTGAACTGCTGGTCCGCTACCGGCAGCCGCTCGTGTACTCGGCTAGCCCGGTGCGTGTCCGATTGTGGGTCAGCGAGCTGCTGGCCGCCTCATTCGCCGTGGAATACGTCGTGGCAGGCAATGGCGGCGACGCCGTCATCGCGCGCACCCAGCTCGCCGCGTACGACACCGCAGCGCAACGGCCACGGCGCCTGACCTCCGGTGAGCGGGAGTTCCTGACTGCGTTTCGAGATGGGGGTAGCGGTGGCTGAACTGCGCATTCCGGATCCCGCCGAACGGGACGATCTCGGTGCCTTCGTGGCCCGCGCCGTGCGGCTGGACCGCGATGCGCTCGTGCGGCTGCGGGATGGGCACGGCAAGGTGCACGCCTGGGTGGATACCCCGTTCGACACCTTGGTGACTCGCTCAGTACGAGGAGCGGTGCGGCCCGGTGATATCACCGTCGGGGGCACGGAGCTGCTGGCCGCGGTGGCCGAAGCCGGCGCCTCGGTGTCGGACCCTGGCAGGTCGCAGGATGTGCTCTGGCGCTGCGCCCTACCGCCGGAGCGGGGCTGGTATGCAGTGGATCAGGTACCCGCTGACGTGCTCGCCGATCTCACCGATCAGGGTGCTGCCGTCGCCAGGCACAACCCCGGTCCGCACAGCTCGCCGCCCGCCGCGCTGCTGGACCAGAAGGTGATCACCGTCAGTGGGGCCGGATTCGAAGTGGGGGTACCGCTGCGCTGCCTGTTCGCCCTGTCGGGCATGGGTTTTGCGGGAGCCCCCGGCGCGAGCGAGACCGTCCGGGTCTCGGCCACCGACTCCTGGCTGCGGCTGGATGCCCGCTACGGCGCGGTGCTGCGCCGCAGGCACGCTCTGTTGCCGCTGCTCGTCTGATCGGATCACACCAGCCAGACGGCGGTATCGGGCGGCAGGACATCGCCGCTGGGCGGGAGCGGGCCGCTGGCCAGCAGCACCTGTCCCGGGGGCAGTGATACCTGGTCGCCGGAGGTATTCAGGCCGCAGACCAGCCCGCCGCCTCTACGGCGAAACGCCAGGCATCCGGGCGGCGCGCCGTACCACTCCAGCTCTTCGCCGGTGAACGCGTTGTGACCCTCGCGCAGTTCCAACGCCTGCCGGTAGAGCGACAACGTGGAGTTCGGATCCTCCAGCTGCGCTTCCACGGTGTGGCCGCCCCAGTTGCCGGGCACCGGCAGCCAGGTGCCGGGGCTTGGACTGAATCCGTATGGCGGGACGTTGCCCTGCCAGGGCAGCGGGACCCGGCAGCCGTCGCGCCCGCGCTCGACGCGCCCGGAGCGCTTCCACACTGGGTCCTGCAGCGCCCAGTCGGGCAATTCGACGTTCGGCAGCCCCAGTTCGTCGCCGTTGTACAGATACGCCGGGCCTGGCAGGGCGAGTTGCACCAGCGCCAGCGCCCGTGCCCGCGCCAGACCGACCTCGCCCCCGCCGTAGCGGGTCACCGGACGAACCGAGTCGTGGTTGGCGATCGTCCACGTGGCCGGTGCCGGACTCCCTCGGACGGCCATCAGCGAGTGCTCGATGGCCTCGCGGACGCTGACGGCGTCGAAATCCGCCTCCAACAGCCGGAAGTTGAACCCCAGGTGCAGCTCATCAGGACGGATGTAGCGGGCGAACGCGGCATCGTCGATCACCCAGATCTCGCCGATCGCCATCCGTGCCGGGTACTTGTCGACCACCTGGCGGATCATCCGGTGGATGTCGTGCACACCGTCAGCGTCAAAGCGGGGATCGTCGGCGCCGACCAGACCGGGGCAGACCTCGATCGGGTGCGGCATGTCAGGCAGCCCAGCAGGTTTGGCCATCCCGTGCGCCACGTCGATGCGGAAGCCGTCCACCCCGCGGTCCAGCCAGAACCGCAGGGTCCGTTCGAGATCGGCGGCTACCTCCGGGTTGTCCCAGTTCAGGTCCGGCTGCTCCGGCGCGAACAGGTGCAGGTACCACTGCCCGGCGTCGTTCATCGTGGGAGGCAGCCGGGTCCATGCCGGGCCACCGAACGTGCTCGTCCAGTTGTTCGGCGGCTGCGAACCGCTGAAGCCGGAACCGTCGCGAAAGAGGTAACGCGCTCGCTCTGGGCTGCCCGGCGCTGCCGCAACGGCCGCCTGGAACCACTCGTGGCGATCGGACGTGTGGTTGGGCACCACGTCGATGGTCACCCGCAGCCCGCGCTGGTGAGCGTCGGCGATCAGCCGATCGAAGGCGTTCAGATCACCGAACAGCGGGTCGACGGCGCGCGGATCGGCGACGTCGTAGCCGTGGTCGACCATCGGGGACGGGAAGAACGGAGTGAGCCACAGCGCATCCACGCCGAGCAATTCCAGGTAGCCCAGCCGGCTGCGAACGCCCTCCAGGTCGCCGATGCCGTCACCGTCGGCGTCGGCGAAGGAACGGACGTAGACCTGGTAGAACGTGGCATCTCGCCACCAGGCCTCGTCGTCAGTCAGTCGGCGGTCGTCGGCGCGTCGCACGAGGATCAATCTTGCCACTGGAGTCCGCGGCAGCGTTGGACCTCAGGCCGGCGAATTCACCAAGCTGTTTGCGGCCATCTGCAGGTAGTCCCAGAGCACGCCGCGGTGGGCTTCGTCGAGGTCGGCTTCATCCACCGCGGTGCGCATGCAACGCAGCCAGGCGTCGCGTTCGACCGGCCCGATCCGGAACGGGACGTGGCGCATCCGCAGCCGCGGGTGTCCGCGCTGCATCGAGTAGGTGTGTGGCCCACCCCAGTACTGCACGAGGAACATCCGCAGCCGCTCCTCGGCGGCACCGAGGTCCTCCTCCGGGTAGATCGGGCGCAGCACCTCATCCTTCGCGACCAGCGCATAGAAGCGGCCGACGATCTGGCGGAAAGTCTGCTCACCACCGACGGCCTCATAGAAGTTCTCCGGTGCAGCCACCCCCCCATCTTGCCCTGCCCGGCCGGGCAGCGGGCAGGAAGCCTCAGGTCGGCGGAGCGGTGAGGCCGACCGGTGCGGTGACGCCGGCCGGTGCGGGTGCCGGAATCCCGGCCTCGGCGAAGGCTGCCTTGATCCCGGCCAGCAGCGCCCGCTGCACCGCCCACTGGCGCCCTGCCTGCACCTTGGTCGTGATCCGCAGCGTCACGCCGTCGGAGCTGATCGACTCGACTCCGAGCACCTGGGGCGGTTCGAGCACGTCGTCGGCCAGTGCACTGCCGTCCGCGGTGAGCTCGGCGGCGGTGAGCTCGGCGAGCTCGGTAGAGATCTGGATGTCTGCGTTGTAGCCGATGGGCAGGTCGACGACGGCCACCGAATAGTCCTGGCTGGAGTTGCCGACCCGCAGCACTTCGCCGTTGCGCACGTACCACACGGTGCCCTTGGTATCGCGCAGCGTGGTCACCCGGAGGCCCACCCCCTCCACGGTGCCGGTGGCTGCGCCGAGGTCGACCACATCCCCGACTCCGTACTGGTCCTCGACCATCATGAACATTCCGGACAGGAAGTCCTTCACCAGGTTCTGCGCGCCGAAGCCCAGCGCGATGCCGAGAATGCCGGCCGACGCGATGATCGGGCCGAGATTGATCCCCAGTTCGCCGAGCACCAGCGTGCACGCGACCCCGTAGATCACAAACGTCATGCCCGACCGCAGTACCGAGCCGATCGTGCGGGCCCGTTGGGATCGGCGTAGCCCTAGCACTCCGGTGCTCCGCCAGGACTCCGGGGCCCGCTCCCGCAGCGGCCGGAGCAATCCGGGCGGTGGCCCGTCCGCCGTCACCTGGGTCAACCGGTTGATCGCCCGGTGCAGCATCAGCCGGATCAGTACCGCGAGTACGAGGATCAGCAGGATGCGCAGCCCGGTCCCCACTACGGCATCGGCGTATCGAGACAGCAGGTCGTTGTGGGTCAAGCCGTAGATGCGCGAACACCACGACCCCGAGTCCCGGGAACAGTCGGGCTGGGCGATCAGCTGGGCGATCGGCGGCGGTTGGAGCACACCGGCGACTGTATCCGTGACCTCTCTGTGACCACTGCTCGTGGCTGGTTCGACGGGTAGTCACCGACACGAGTCATGTTCCGACACGTGCGCGATCGCCGCTTGGTGTGGTGGACTAGTCCCGCGCATTGGTGGAGGTGGTCGCGTGCACGACCGACAACCCAGCCCGGAGGGTCACCCAGCGGGGGCGGACCGGCGGACCGCCTCGCGCTCAGGAACCTCAACCGGGCTTCTCGAAACCACAGTCGTTGTCGCGGATCCATCACCCACCGCGGGTGCACCGGTCTGGGGACGCCGACGAGTACTGCTGCTCAACGCTAGCTTCGAGCCACTGACCGCGCTGCCACTGCGCCGGGCGATCGTCCTGGTCGTGTGCGGCAAGGCTGACGTGGTGCATGGTGATACCGGGGGGTTGGTGCTGCACTCCGCGACGACCAGCGTGGTGGCGCCCTCGGTTATCAAGTTGTGCACGTTCGTGCGGGTGCCCTACCGGGCGCGGGTCCCGATGACCAGGGCGGCGTTGATGCATCGGGACCGCTACCGCTGTAGCTACTGCGGAGCGCGCGCGGAGACCATCGACCATGTGGTGCCGCGAAGTCGTGGTGGCGAGCATTGCTGGGAGAATTGCGTGGCCTGCTGCGCGCTGTGCAATCACCGCAAGGCTGATCGGCTGCTCAGCGAACTCGGTTGGAAGCTGCGGGCGGTACCCCGTGCCCCGCGAGGGCAGCACTGGCGGTTGCTGGCCACGGTGCCCGACGCAGATCCGCTCTGGTTGCCCTACCTCAGCGAGGTCGCCTGACCCTACCGGCTACCTGGTGAACCGGGGACTGACTCCGGTCAGCTACCGTGATCCTGTGACATCGCTGGAGGTCATCCTTGTCCTGGCGGGTACTCCGCTGATCATCATGATCTTGCTGGGGCTGCTGACGCTACGGTCGAAGTTCGCTCGCACCCGCCGCTATCGCCCCGGCGAGCAGTGGAATCACCCACCGGTGTTGTGGACGGCCAACCCCGAGGCTTTGCGTGACGGGGTGGCCCAGCATGGCAGCCAGGACGGATCCGGTGAAGCCCGGGGAGGTGCTCGTGGCAACTGGTAACAAACAGCACCGGGATCCTGCGCGGCGTGACCGCTCTCAGCGCGACGAGGACCAGCAGCAATCCGCCCCGGGTGAAGCCATTGTCGGCACGGGTCGGATCTCCGCGGCGCGAATGGTCACGCCGGTGCTGCCCACCCTGCCCTTCACCAGATCCCAGCTCGCCACCCTCGACGACGAGTTGGTCCGGGCCAGCCGGAATGCGCGCCTGCACTTCGGCGTGTACCTCGGCGACCTCGGTTCGGACACCCGGGGCCGGGCCGAGGTGCTGCACGACTCGATGGGTAAGTGGGCCGACAATGCGGTGTTGGTGGCCGTCTCGCCTGGACAGCGGGTGGTTGAGGTGGTCACTGGTTGCAAGGCCGCCAACCGGCTACCTGACCGGAGGTGCAAGCTCGCGGTGGAGAGCATGCTCTCTTCGTTCAAAGCGGGCGATCTTGCTGCAGGCCTGGCCTCCGGCCTGCGGATACTCGCCGACCACACCCGCTCGTGAGTCACGAGCCGCGCGCATCGACGACGCGCGCGGCCAGCGCCCGGACCACCCCGGCCTGACCCTCGGAAACCAGCCGCCGCAGTGCGGGGGGATGTTCAGTCGCTTTGAGCCACGCGCTCGCAGCGTCCACGCAACGCTGCTCTACGGCCCAGGAGGGGAACAGCCCGACCACGCAGGACTGAGCGCGCTCGGAGGTCCGGCGATCCCAGACGTCGGCGATCTCGCTGAAGTACCGGCCCAGGTAGGGACCCAGCAGCTGCTTTTGCGCCGGGTGGGTGAAGCCTCCGATGATCGCCTCACTGATGGCGTTGGGCAACTCGTCGTCGCGCATCGCCTGTTCCCAGGCGCGTTCCTTGCCGGCTTGGGTGGGCAGCAGCGCACGGGTCCGCTCGGCTTGCCGGCGTCCGGTCGCGGTGGCGTCGCGGTCCTGCTCGGCGGCTATCTCGCCCTCGCCCATCACTCCGTGCGCGGCGAGCCCCTGCAGTAGCCGCCAGCGCAGATCGGTGTCCACGGCCAGCGCCTCGGGCACGCCGTCGCCGGCCAGCCATCCGGCCATCGCATCCAGTTCCGGCTTGCCCAGCAGTGCCGTGGTGAGCGCGTTGACCAGGGCGAGCTGGTGGTCGGAGCCGGGGTCGGCCGCGCTGACGAGGTTCATCAGCGTGCTGGCGAATCTCGGCCAGCCCTCCTCGCTGGCCCAGACCGGATCGGCATAGGAGGACAGCGCAACCTGCGCCTGCGCCAACAGCCGTTGCACGACGCCAACCTCGGTCTCGGCGGGCAACCCGGCCAGCACCACCGTGACGAAGTCCCTGGCTTTGAACTCAGCCTCGCGAGTCATCTCCCAGGCAGCCGACCAGCACAGCGAACGGGGCAGCGACTCGGTGATGTCGCCGATCCGGCTGGTCAGCGTCGCCAGCGACTTCTCGTCGAACCGCATCGTGCAGTACGTCAGGTCGTCGTCATTGACCAGCACCAGTTGACCGGCAGGAACCCCGATCAACTCGGGGACCTCGGTACGCCCCTCGCTGACGTCGAGCTCCACCCGGTGCGTGCGTACCAGCGCGCCGTCCGGCGAGTCGGCGGGGGAGTCGTAGACGCCGACGGCGAGGCGGTGTGTGCGGCGCTCACCGGCGCCGGGGCGGGCGCCGCTCTGGAGCACCGCGAAGGAGGTGAACGCACCGTCACCGTCGACGGTGAACTCCGGTCGCAAGGTGTTGAGCCCGGTGGTCTCCAACCATTGGGCGCTCCAACCGGACAGGTCGCGGCCAGACGCTTGCTCCAGTGCGGCAAGCAGGTCAGCGAGTGTGGCATTAGCCCAGGCGTGCCGGGTGAAGTAGATCCGTAGACCGGCGAGGAACTCCTCCAGCCCGACGTAGGCGACCAGCTGGCGCAGTACGCTGGCGCCCTTGGCGTAGGTGATGCCGTCGAAGTTCACCTCGACGGCCTGCACATCGGGGATGTCGCAGGCGATCGGATGGGTGGAGGGCAGCTGATCCTGCCGGTAAGCCCAGGCCTTCTCCACGGTGGCGAACGTGGTCCATGCGCCGGTGTACTCGGTGGCCTGCGACTGGCACAGGACCGAGGCCCAGGTGGCGAAGGACTCGTTGAGCCACAGGTCGTCCCACCACCGCATGGTCACCAGGTCGCCGAACCACATGTGCGCCATCTCGTGCAGCACCGTCTCGCAGCGTCGCTCGTAGAGGAAGCGGGTGACCCGGCTGCGGAAGACGTAGTCTTCCAGCAAGGTCACGCAGCTGGCGTTCTCCATCGCTCCGGCGTTGAACTCGGGCACGAAGCACTGATCGTACTTCTCGAACGGATAGCGCACCCCGAACGCGCGGTGGTAGAAGCCGAAACCCTGCTTGGTCTCGGTGAACAGTCGCTCGGCGTCCATGTGCTCAGCCAGCGAGGCGCGGCAGTAGATGCCCAGCGGGATCGTTGCCTGGTCGTCGGTGTACTCATCGGTCCACTGTGTGTAGGGCCCGGCCACCAGCGCCACGATGTAGGGGCTGATCCGCGCGCTGTCGGCGAAGACATGACGAACCGCCCCGCCCGCGACGTCCTCAGTGTGCGGGCACGGTGCGTTGGAGACCACCACCCAGTCGGCCGGTGCCACGACCCGGATCCGGTGCACCGCCTTGAGGTCGGGCTGGTCGAAACAGGCGTACAACCGCTTCGCGTCGGCGGTCTCGAACTGGGTGTAGAAATACACGCCGCCATCGACAGGATCGGTGAAGCGGTGCAGACCCTCGCCGGTGTTCATGTACCGGCCGTCAGCTTCGATCACCACCTCGTTCTGGGCGGCCAATGCGGGCAGGGCGATCCCGTTCGCCTCGTCGTAGCCGGTGACGTCGAGCTCGGCTCCGTTGAGTGTCGCAGCACGGACCCCGGCGGCCACCAGATCTATCCAGCTCGACGTCCCAGGACGGTGGCACGAGAAGCGGACTTTGGTGGTACTCCGGAACGTGCCTTCGCCCGGTTTGCCGGCGCCGTCGGTGAGATCGAGGTCGACGGTGTAGGAGTCGACGTCGAGCAGCGCGGCGCGCTCGATGGCCTGCTCCTGCGTCAGGTTGGGAACGGACACGGATCACCTCGGAATGTCGGATGGATTCCTTGGGATCCAATCACGGGTGGCGGTCGGCCCGCAGGTGAGTAAGCCCCGGGGAAGACCTGACCACCCGGACGGGTTGTACGACGCATTGAGGAACGGAGAGTGCGATGACGATGACCGCAGGCCACGACAGTGAGGTTCTCATCGAGCCCAACCCGGCGCGCGTTGATGTCTACTTCGACCCGCGGTGCCCCTGGGCATGGATCACCTCGCGGTGGATCCTGGAGGTCGCGACGGTGCGGGACATCGACGTGCGCTTCCGCGTGATGAGCCTGACACTGCTCAACGCCGACCGCGAGGTCAGCGAGGACTACCGGAAACTGACGGATCAGGCCTTGGGGCCGGTCCGGGTGTGCATCGCTGCCGCTCGCGACCACGGGGAGAAGGTGCTTGAGCCGCTCTACACCGCGATGGGCAGGCGAATCCATGACGAGGGCAACAAGGACCTCGACGTGGTGATCGCAGCCGCGCTGGACGAGGTAGGCCTGCCCGCGGAGCTGGCTGCGGCGGCGGACAGCACCGAGTACGACGAGGAACTGCGGGCAAGCCACGAGGCCGGTATGGGTCCGGTCGGGCTGGACGTGGGGACCCCGACGATTCACGTGGACGGGGTGGCCTTCTTCGGACCGGTGCTGTCCCGGATCCCGCGTGGAGAGCAGGCCGGGAAGATCTTCGACGGCACCCAGCTGCTGGCCGGCTACCCACACTTCTTCGAGCTCAAGCGAACCCGGAACGAGAAGCCGGACTTTTCGTAGCCTGATGGACGGGCCTGCGGTGGTCGGGCGGCCGATCTGCTGTGACCTGCTGTTGTGTCCTGTTGTGTCCTGACGCGACTTGACGTCTGGCGGCCTGGACACGGCCTGATCTTGATCGGCTCGCTCGCTCCGGAGATCCGCCCGCCCGGCGAGGGCAAGTTTTGGGTGGATCGGGCTGCGGTTGCTGATGTAGCGCGGCTGGGAGAATGCTGACCAGGGACTTGGCGGTCGGGACGGCCGGGGCCTGCGTGAACGTCGGGTGACGTTGGTCGACATTGGGTGGCGTCGGGTGGTGCGGCTTGTACCCGGTTTGTACCGGGGCCGCCCTCAGGCTGGCATGATCCGGGCAGGGGCGGACCGGAAATGGTGGGCGATACTTACCACAATACGAACCGCTCGGTGCTGGTCAGCGCCCCCGAGATCATTCTCCGGCCAGTTGGTACCCGTCGGATGCCGGTCGTCGCCGAGGGCGCTCGGTGAGCGGGTCGGTGGCCGACCGGCGTTCCCGTCGTACGGTCAGGCGTTCACGCTGCGGTTCGGTGCCGACCCGACCACGGCGACCATCTGGCCGTTGATCGTGGACAGGCTGCTGACCACGCGGCGTCCGCCGCTAACGTTGCTGCTCGCGGTCAAGCTGCTTAGCCGAGCGCTCAAACGCCACCGCACCGAAACCACGCTGCGTCTCCGGGCGAGATCTATGCCTCCGGAGCCGAGACCGACGACGAGACCTCCTTGATCCGCTCCGTGGTGGGTTTGGTGGCGCGGATGATCGCCGAGTGCATACCGTCGGCCACCTGGTGAGTGGGGGTAATAGTGATGTCGGTGAATCCGGCCGCGGCCAGGCCGTGGTGGTATTCGCTGATCGACAGGGCGCTGGCGATGCAGCCGACGTAGCTGCCACGTTCGCTACGCTGCTCGACGGTGAGGGTGTCCTCGGCGACGACATCGGAGACTCCGAGCCGGCCGCCGGGGGTCAGGACGCGGAAGGCCTCGGCGAACACCGCGGGTTTGTCGCTCGACAGGTTGATCACGCAGTTGGAGATGACCACGTCCATGCTGGCATCGGGCAGTGGCACGTCCTCGATGCTGCCCTTGATGAACTCGACGTTGGCCGCGCCGGCCCGGGCGGCGTTGGCTCGGGCGAGGGAGAGCATCTCCTCGGTCATGTCCAGGCCGTAGGCCTTGCCTGAGGGCCCGACTCGACCGGCGGACAGCAGCACGTCGATCCCACCGCCGGAGCCCAGGTCGAGCACGGTCTCGCCGGCGCGCAGCTCGGCCACCGCCAGTGGGTTGCCGCAGCCCAGGCTGCCAGCGCCTGCGCGGGCAGCTCGCTGCGGTCGGTGTCGGCGTAGAGCTCGACGCCGAACCCTTCGCCCACGTCGATGGCGCGCCCGGTGCTGTCACAGCAGCTGGGCCGATCACCGGCCGCGGCCATCGTGGCTGCGGCCGCGTAACGCTCTCTCACCACCTCGCGTAGCTGATCGGCGGCTGTGGTGGCGGTGTCAGCTTCCCCCGGATCCCGAGACATCACGCAGCTCCCTTCCGACGTTGCTTCGATGGTGGTCGAATCCACCTTGCGCCGCTGCCTTGATATTTGTCAAGGTAGAGTCATGTCGAATCAAGAGCAGGTGCTCGCCGAGTTGGCCGACGCGGTGGGTTGCTGTTCGCCGCTGGCCCGGGAGCCGTTGTCGCCGGTCAGGCGGTGGAGTTGGCGCGGTTGTTCAAGGCGATGGGCGACCCGGTGCGGCTGCGGTTGCTGTCGCTGATCGCTTCCCATGAGGGTGGGGAGGCGTGTGTCTGCGAGCTGAGCGGGGTGTTCGAGCTGACCGGCCCGACGATCAGCCACCACCTCAAGGTACTGCGCGGGGCCGGACTGATCAGTGGGCAGCGGCGCGGAACTTGGGTGTACTACCGCGTCGAGCCTCACGCGCTGCGCCGGCTGTCCGCGGTGCTGGTGCCCGATGAGGCCCCGGTGGTCGGGGCGTGAGCGCGGGGAAGGTCAGTACAGAGAACCTCACCGGCACCGATCCGGGCTCGACCGGGGTCATGGCCAAGCTGTCCACGCTGGACCGGTTTCTGCCGGTGTGGATTCTCGCCGCCATGGCGGCGGGTCTGATCGGCGGCCGGTTGATCCCGGGGCTGGCCGCGCGCTGGATGCGATCGCGGTGGATGGGGTGTCCCTGCCGATCGCGCTCGGGCTGCTGGTGATGATGTATCCGGTGCTGGCCAAGGTCCGCTACGACCGGCTCGACACGGTCACTCGGGACCGCGGGCTACTGATCCCGTCACTGGTGCTGAATTGGGTGTTCGGTCCCGCGCTGATGTTCGCGCTGGCCTGGCTGATGCTGCCCGACCTGCCCGCCTACAGCACCGGGCTGATCATCGTCGGGCTCGCCCGGTGCATCGCCATGGTCATCATCTGGAACGACCTGGCCGGTGGGGACCGCGAGGCCGCCGCAGTGCTGGTCGCGCTGAACTCGGTATTCCAGGTACTCGCGTTCGCCGGGCTCGGGTGGTTCTACATCGATGTCCTGCATCGGGGGCACACGTGGACCTCACTTGACGATGAGGACGGAACCGTCCACATGGCGGGCGACTTTTCGGCGGTGGTGCCGATGAAACCGCCCCAGATCGCGGATCAACGGTTTGAAGCCGTTGCGGCTGACGGCTCACCTCAAGGTCTGTGGAGCGGCCTACGCCGACGTGCGGCGTTGCGACCGGTCGGAGACCGACTCCCAACTCTTCGGCTGCATCGGTCGCTGCGTCGAATCGGGCTGCGACAGCGCTGAGCTCGCGACGCATTTTTTGGATCACGTCTGGGTAGAAGCGACCTGTCTGGCTCTCCGGGCCAGCTCGCGAAGGTCCGAGCGAGGTCTTGCCTCCAGCGCCACGGCCAATGGTTGCAGCGCGGCTCTGGCGATGCTGGAGCGGGTGGGGATCACAGCTTCCACTGCATCCGCAGCTAGGCGGGCGGCATCGGCCTGACCGGTCTGCACGTGAAGCCGAGCGAGCGTGACATCGGCGAGCACGCCCTCGCGACGGTCGCTGCCTGCAGCGAAAGCCTGGACCGATTCAGCAGCCATCATCTCAGCGGCATCCACCTTGCCGAGGTGGAGGTACACTAGCGCCGTCACCAAGTCGAAGTCCGCGCGAGCGTGCGGAGACGCAGGTGCCCAACTATCCCGGGCACGGGCCAGTTCAGAGAGCACCGGGCGAGTCGCTGAGTCGTCGCCTGGCGCGATCATGCGACTCCGCGCAAGCGCACTCTCGATGGCCAACCAGGAGCGCAACGGCGCAACGCGAGGGTCCTCGCGAGGCGCGTCCGTGAGACGCACCTCCACTATCTGCACCAGCTTCAACGCGTTGTTGGGCTCGCCGCGATCAATCAACATCATCGCCGCGTGCCGCAGCGCGTAGCAGGCCCGATAGCTGTCCCCAGCCTGGATTGCCAGATCCACCGCCTGAGCGAAATGATGATGAGCAGCAGTGGGGGCCGCACTGTCATGGCAACACCACGCCGCGATGACATGCAGGTCAGCGAGTGCAGCCAGCAGCGCGTTGCGTGCCGCGTCTGATGCCTGCGCTGCCAGTAACTCATCTGCCCAGTCAGCGAGGGCGGTAGCCGGGCCGGCTTGACCTCCGACGGTGCGAGCGGAATCGGCCACCGCCCTGGTCAGGTCACGAAGCGCTGCGATGTCGGTCTTTCCGATGCGGGAGTGCGTGTCCGCGAACCGACCGAGCAGGGAGGAAGTGGACGTCTCGCCCACGCCGGGCACCGTGACACCGAACGCCGCCATCCCCGCCAGCGCGAGCAAGTGCTGGAACTGCCTACGGAGCACGTTGTCCTCCGCCTCACTCGGCTCAGAGGCCGAGTCCTCAGGATAGGTCGCTTGGCCCAGCCCCATCGCCTCACGCGGGATGCCCAACCCGGTGGCGATGCGCAGCAGCAGGTCGTAGGCCTGCACCCGGCGACCCTTGAGGATCTCGCAGACTTCAGACTGCGACTGCCCGGTCAGGTTCGCGATCTGCCGCTGGGACACACCGTGCCTGGTGAGGATCTTGAAAACTCTCGCGATGTCGCGCTGCGCCAAGGCAGCGCGCATCCCCGGGAGGGCGAGCAGGTCAAGATCCGGCAGATCGGACACGCCCAGGATGGTAACTCCGCCACCCAAGCCCTTCCCAGAAAGATGCTCCCCTGGCTTCGCAATCCAGCTTGGGCTGGGGATCTTCTTGTGTGCTGGCGGGAGGGTTTCGGTGCTACCGTGGGGTGTCTCGTTGCTTCGTACGGTGCCCGCTGGAGACGCGGTGCCGATCCTGGCCCCGTACGCGATGCGGCCTGGACCTCGCTGAGGTCACGACGGCGGTCTTTCACCTCGCTGGCACAGGTGTGTGCCGGGCATGAGGTTTGTCGTGATCTTTCTTGTTGTCGCTGTCGTTTTTGTGGTTCTGCTAACGGTGGATGCCCCAACTGCACCCGGCCCCGCGTTCGCCCTGGGTAGCGCATTCCACGGGTTGGGGCAGCGCCGTCCCGACTGTTGTTTTGCATCCGGACAGGCGGGGACCTCCGCGCTGCGATCTGGTTCATTTCTCGCAGAAACACGGTCCCCTCGGCGGCACTCGTGGTCGTTGATCTCACCGACAGCGACGCGCCGGCGACGACCGTGTGCGGGTACGCCGACGACGCAAGCGGTGACAGTGCATGTGCTTGGTTTCCGTCACCGACCCGGCCGACACAACCAGCCGCTTTTACGACCAGGCCTTCGACGCGAGACCAACGCCCTCACGACACGGGCTCCCACCATCGGCTACGCGGCCGCCTCACCGAGCGTGGCGCGCCCGATCCGGGTTGTGTGGCGCCCATTGCCGGCTTAGCGGCGCGGGCGGTCACGGGAGCAGTCGCATCCCGGCATCCGAACCCCTTAGGAGCAAGGACTTGAGCACCGACCCGACCCTCTCGGAGCACGACCGCATCGTCGTCGGCGTGGATGGATCCGAATCGAGTAAGCACGCGCTGCGCTGGGCGTGGTTTCTCGCCCAGGCCACCGGGAGCAGGATCTCGGTAGTCGCCGCGTGGCAACCACTCACCACCGCCTACGGCTGGATGGGCGCCTGGGTGGGCGCGGGGTGGACCGCGATGTCGGCCTACTGGAACCCGGCCGACGACGCTAAGAAAGCCCTCGTCGCGACCGTCGATGAGGTATTCGGCGAGCACCGTCCACCTGGGCTGGAGATCATGGTGCTGGAGGGCAACCCCGCACAGGTTCTGCTCACGAAGAGCGAGGGTGCACGAATGCTGCTCGTAGGAAACCGCGGCCTCGGCGGTTTCAGCGGCTTGCTGCTCGGTTCGGTCAGCGCCGTGTGCACCGCACACGCCACCTGTCCGGTGCTGGTGCTGCACGGAACGACACCACCTCCACGCACCCGAACGGGAGCCGCATGATGAATATCGTCGTCACCGTCCTGATCGCCGTCGTGCTGCTGTTCCTGATGTCGATGTCGATGTCGGTCCGGGTTATCAAGCAGTACGAGGACGGAGTGTTGTTTCGCCTGGGGCGGGTGATCGGCGACCGCAAACCCGGGTTCCGGTTGATCATCCCGTTCGTCGACGTGCTGCATCGGGTGTCGCTGCGGATCGTGACGATGCCGATCCAGTCCCAGGGCATCATCACCCGCGACAACGTCAGTGTCGACGTGTCCGCGGTGGCGTACTTCAAGGTCGTCGATGCGGTGAAGTCCGTCGTCGCGATCGAGAACGTTTACACCGCGATCGATCAGATCGCTCAAACGACGCTGCGTAAGGTCGTCGGGCAGCACACCCTGGACCAGACACTGTCCGAGACCGACAAGATCAACCTTGACATCCGCAAGATCCTCGACGTCACCACCGTCGGCTGGGGCGTCGAGGTCACCTTAGTCGAGCTGAAAGACATCCAGCTGCCCGACAGCATGAAACGCGCCATGGCCCGCCAAGCCGAAGCCGAACGGGAGAAACGCGCCAAGATCATCAGCGCTGAAGGTGAGTCGCTGGCCGCGGCCGCGCTCGGCGACGCCTCAGACACCATGATGGCCCACCCCCTGGCGTTGCAGCTGCGGAACTTGCAGAGCCTGGTCGAGATCGGTGTCGACAAGAACACCACCGTCGTGTTCCCGGCCCCGTTGATGAGCACCATCGGAGAACTGGGCGCCTTCCTGGCCCGTGAGAGCGCAGCGGCGGCCGGTTCCGGATCACCCGCCAACACCGCGAAGCTCATCACGGCGCTGCCCAACGGAGCGTCGCCCCCGCGGGCGTCGGACACAGACCCAGTTGTGGGTGACGTGGCCGATCCCATGCCCGATTCGCGGTCTCACCACCAGTCGACGCCAGCCGATGCCGGAAGCGGGCTTTGATGACTGGTCTCGACGTCGACGCCCCGCCTACGACTGCTGGGGCCGCCCACGCCGACGCGTCAGTACCGATAACGCCCGCAATCTCTACCTTTCGGACAATCGTCCTGAGTCTCTGACCACGGAGCCACACATGATCATTTTCTTTTCTTGCATCCTTTACATCTCACTCATCGGATACAGCCTCGCGATGATGACGCGCCGGGCACGGGGCGCGGCACCGATGACCGCTGTGACGCAACATCCCCCTCCCGCGTCACTGCCAGCGCGGGCGGACGACGACCCCGTGCAGTGGCTACCTGCCCGCGGTGAGTGGACGGCACTGGATGAGCGTCAGCTGACCCGGCTGCTCAGGGACTCAGCATCATGAATCCAGCCCAATCCTCGGCCCACCGACACCATCGAAGCGCCGAAGAGGCAGGGCGCACCGTCACCTCGACGCTCGCCCCCGATGTCGCTGACGGTGGCTGAGGTGCGCATCGTGGTCGCGCTGGGCGGTAACGCTCTTCTCCAGCGCGGGGACAGACCCGACGCCAGCGTCCAACTAGAACACGTGCGCACCGCCGCGCGGGCCCTGTCCCCTTTGGCGGCACAACACGAGTTGTTGATCTGCCATGGCAACGGCCCGCAGGTCGGCATGCTGTCCTTGGAAAGCGAAACCGACCCCGCTCTGAGCCGCCCCTACCCGCTTGATGACCTCGTGGCTCAGACCCAAGGCATGATCGGCTATTGGCTGGCCCAGTCGCTGCGCAACGCCGGGGTGAGGAAACCGATCCTGAGCCTGGTCACGCAAACGGTGGTCGACCCCGCTGACCCGGCCTTCGCCGAGGCGACCAAATTCGTCGGAGCTGGCTACACCCACCACCGGGCGCAGCGGTTGGCCGACCAGCACGGCTGGAGCATCGCCGCCGACGGCGAGCACTGGCGGCGGGTCGTCGCGTCACCTGACCCGCAACGAATCGTCGAACTGGAGTCCATCACCCGGCTACTGGACGCCGGAACCGTGGTGATCTGCGGCGGTGGCGGTGGGGCGGCGGTCACCGAGGACGGCGACGGTGGGCTGGTTGGGGCGGAGGCGGTAGTGGACAAGGACTACGTCGCGGCGCTGCTGGGTATCGCGGTGCACGCACAGCGGTTGGTCGTGCTCACCGACGTCGGCGCTGTGATGCGGCACTTCGGCACGCCGCAGGCCACTGCGTTGACCCATCTCGATCTGGACGATCTCAGCGGTCTGCGCTTTTCGGCGGGGTCGATGGCCCCCAAGGTCGAGGCCTGCCGCCGGTTCGTCGCCGCCACCGGCCAGGTGGCCACCATCGGCGCACTGTCGGATGCAGGCGCGGTGTTCGCCGGCACCACCGGAACCACCATCACAGCGCACCCGACCCGGCAAGACGCGCGACAGACGCCAGGCCGTAGCCGCGCCGGAGCGAGTCGAGCGAGGAGCGGCACGTCATGACGACCCGAACCTTGGAGCCAGAACTGCTACACAAGATGGATGCCTACTGGCGGGCGGCGAACTACCTGTCGGTGGGCCAGATCTACCTGTATGACAACCCGCTGCTGAAGCGGCCGCTGGCGCTGTCGGATGTCAAGCCCCTGGTGGTCGGGCACTGGGGCACCACGCCGGGCCAGAACTTCATCTACGTGCATCTCAATCGGGTCATTAAGAAATACGACCTGGACATGTTCTACATCTCCGGTCCCGGCCACGGCGGACCAGCGCTGGTCGCCAACACCTACCTCGAAGGCTCCTACACCGAGATCTATCCCGACGTCAGCCAGGACGAGGCCGGTCTGAAGAAACTGTTCACCCAGTTCTCCTTCCCCGGCGGCATCTCCAGCCACGTGGCCCCGACGACACCGGGATCGATCCACGAAGGCGGGGAACTGGGCTATTCCCTAAGCCACGCCTTCGGAGCCGCGTTCGACAATCCTGACCTGATCGTCGCGTGCGTCATCGGCGACGGCGAGGCGGAGACCGGGCCCCTGGCCACGGCATGGCACTCCACCAAGTTCCTCAACCCGATCAGCGACGGCGCGGTCCTGCCGATCCTGCACCTCAACGGCTACAAGATCAGCAACCCCACCGTGCTGGCCCGCATCGAGTGCGAGGAACTCGACCAATTCCTGCGCGGCTGCGGCTGGGAACCGCGCTACGTCGAGGGCGACGACCCCCCCGACATGCACGAACTCATGGCCACCACCCTCGACGAGACGATCGAGGGCATCCGCGGTATCCAGACCGATGCCCGCACCGGCGGCGACACCACCCGGCGGCGGTGGCCGATGATCGTGCTGCGCTCACCCAAGGGCTGGACCGGACCCAAGGTGGTCGACGGACAGCGCATCGAAGGCACCTTCCGTGCCCACCAGGTACCGCTGCTCGTCGATGGTGAACACCCCGGGCACGTCGAGCAGCTGGACAGCTGGATGCGCAGTTACAAGCCCGACGAGCTCTTCGACGGGGCCGGGCGGCTGCTGCCCGACCTGGCCGCACTCGCGCCGCACGGCCAGGCCCGGATGGGTGCTAACCCCCACACCAACGGCGGCCTGGTGCTGCGTGAGCTGCGGATGCCCGACTTCCGCGCCCACGCGGTGGCCCTGGCTTCGCCCGGTGGGGTGCAAGCCCAGGACACCCACGTGCTGGGCAGCTTCCTGCGCGAGGTCGTCAGAATCAACGACGATCAGCGGAACTTCCGGATCTTCGGTCCGGACGAGACGCTATCGAACCTGCTCGGCGCGGTCTTCGAGGTCACCGACCGGCAGTGGGAGGCCCGCACATCCGACAACGACGAGTTCCTCGCTCCCACCGGGCGAGTGTTGGACTCGATGCTCAGTGAACACCAAAGCGAAGGCTGGCTGGAGGGTTACCTACTCACCGGACGGCACGGGTTGTTCAACTGCTACGAGGCGTTCATCCACATTATCGACTCGATGTTCAACCAGCACGCCAAATGGCTCAAAGTCACCGCGCAACTGCCGTGGCGGCGCGACATCGCCTCGCTGAACTACCTGCTGGCCTCCCATGTCTGGCAACAAGACCACAACGGGTTCACCCACCAAGACCCGGGCTTTTTAGACCACGTGGTCAACAAGAAAGCCGACGTCGTCCGCGTCTACCTCCCACCGGACGCCAACTGCCTGCTCTCGGTCGCTGATCACTGCTTGCGCAGCCGCCACTACGTCAACGTGATAGTCGCCGGCAAGCATGCGCTGCCGCAATGGCTGAACATGGAAGCGGCGGTGGTGCACTGCACCGAGGGAATCGGCATCTGGCAATGGGCGGGTAACGACCGGGGCGCCGAACCTGACGTGGTCCTGGCGTGCTGCGGAGACACCCCCACCCTCGAGGTGCTCGCGGCGG
Source organism: Actinomycetota bacterium (assembly GCA_030854185.1). Classification (GTDB taxonomy): domain Bacteria; phylum Actinomycetota; class Actinomycetes; order Mycobacteriales; family Pseudonocardiaceae. The sequence goes on from JALYTS010000036.1 coordinate 25,624, forward strand.
TGTCGATCCTGCGGGCCAACCTGCCTGAGCTGAAGATCCGCGTGGTCAACGTCGTGGACCTGATGAAGTTGCAGTCGGCCAGCGAGCATCCGCACGGCCTGAGCGATCGCGACTACGACGCCCTGTTCACCACCGACAAACACATCATCTTCGCTTTCCACGGCTACCCGACCCTGATCCACCGCCTCACCTACCGACGCGCCAACCGCAACCTGCACGTGCGCGGCTATATCGAAGAGGGCACCATCACCACCGCATTCGACATGCGGGTCCAAAACAGGCTGGACCGCTTCCACCTCGTCGGTGATGTCATCGACCGACTCGGCCAGCTCGGCGCCACCGGTGACTACCTGAAACAAACGATGGCCAACAAGCTCGTCGAACACAACACCTACATCAACACCCACGGCCAGGACCTGCCCGAAATCCGCAACTGGACCTGGAACCCTGGGCAATGACCATCACCGCACCCATCGACACCGCAACCGCCAGCCGCTGGCGACAAAGGCCTACGTCGTTGTCTTTCGGCACAGCGATCCGGCGACCCGCCCCGCGGATCGGGCGCGGCCGGGCCGCCACCGCGCCGCGGGCACGACAAGGCCCTGCTCCATCGGGCCACCTGCCATCAGGCCGCCCATCGCGGCGACTAACACCCCGCAGCCCAGCGGGCCCGCGCATGACGATCAACGCCAAGCAACGCCCGACACGACCACCGACCACCGGCCACGAGCAGGCGGACACCCATCATGACCACTGACACCACACGGTCCACGCCCCCGGACTCGACAGCGGAGTCTGGCCCCAAGCACGACTTGAAATCACTGCCCATGGCAGAGGTTGAGAAACAACTCGGGACCTCACCGGAGGGGCTGAGCCAGGCCGAGGCGGCGAAGCGGTTGGCGCACTACGGTCCTAACGAGATCGCCGAGCACAAGACCAACCCGCTGCTGAAGTTCCTCAGCTACTTCTGGGGTCCGATCCCGTGGATGATCGAGATCGCTGTCATCCTGTCCGGCGCGGTCGGGCACTGGCCGGACTTCTTCATCATCCTGCTGCTGCTACTGGCCAACGGTGTGGTCGGTTATACGGAGGAACGCCAGGCCGGCAACGCCATCACCGCGCTGAAGGCCAAGCTCGCGATCAACGCCCGCGTCAAACGCGACGGCGGATGGGTCACCCCACCCGCGTGTGAGCTCGTGCCCGGTGATGTCATCCGACTGCGCCTGGGCGACATCGTCCCCGCCGACGCCCGGCTACTCGACGGCGACGAGGTCGAGGTCGATCAGTCCGCACTCACCGGAGAGTCACTGCCCGCTACCCGCACACCAGGTGCCGCCGTGTTCTCCGGTTCGGTCATCCGCCGAGGCGAGATCGGCGCACTGGTCTATGCCACCGGCACCAACACCTACTTCGGCAAAACCGCCGAACTGGTGCAAGACGCGCACACCGTCAGCCACTTCCAACGCGCCGTGCTCAAGATCGGCAACTACCTCATCATCCTTGCCGCCGCGCTCGTCGCGGTCATCGTAGCCGTCGCGATCCTGCGCGGTGACCCGATCCTGACCACCCTGCAGTTCGCCCTCGTCCTGACGGTCGCAGCGATCCCGGTCGCGATGCCAACCGTGCTGTCGGTGACCATGGCCGTCGGCGCGCGTCTGCTCGCCAAAAAGCAGGCCATCGTGAGCCAGCTGGTCGCCATCGAAGAACTCGCAGGCGTGGACGTGCTGTGCGCGGACAAGACCGGCACCCTGACCCAGAACACGCTCACCCTAGGCGAGCCATTCACCGTCGGTGATGTAACCGCCGCCGACGTCATCCTCAACGGCGCGCTGGCCTCCCGCGCGGACAACGACGACCCCATCGACCTGGCCGTACTCGGTGCCGTCCAGGACCAGACCGCTCTGGACGGCTATGAGGTGACCCACTTCCAGCCGTTCGACCCGGTCGGTAAACGCACCGAGGCCACCGTCACCGACGCCGACGGAACCACCTTCACGGTCAGCAAGGGCGCTCCTCAGGTGATGCTCGCGTTGGCTGCCGGCTCCGCGCAGGTCAAACGCGCCGCCGACAAAGCAGTCAACGACTTCGCCGCCCGCGGCTTCCGGTCCCTCGGGGTGGCCCGCGCCGACAAGGACGGGCATTGGCAGTTCCTCGGTGTACTGCCGCTGTTCGACCCGCCCCGTGATGACGCCAAAACCACCATCGCCACCGCCTGGACGATGGGCGTCACCGTGAAGATGGTCACCGGCGATGCGCTGGCCATCGCCAAGGAAACCGCCGCGAAAGTAGGTCTGGGCACCAACATCCTCGACGCCGCGGGCCTGGGTGACGTGAAAAAGAAAGAATCGGTGGCGGTGGCCGAATCCATCGAAACCGCCGACGGGTTCGCCCAGGTATTCCCCGAGCACAAATATCACATCATCGACGTGCTGCAAAAACGTGGCCACATCGTCGGCATGACCGGCGACGGAGTCAACGACGCCCCCGCGCTGAAGAAAGCCGACTGCGGCATCGCCGTGTCCGGCGCCACCGATGCCGCCCGCGCGGCCGCCGACATCGTTCTGCTGACCCCCGGCCTATCGGTGATCATCGACGCGATCAAGGAGAGCCGCAAGATCTTCCAGCGGATGAACAGCTACGCGATGTACCGCATCGTGGAAACGCTGCGCGTCCTGCTGTTCATGACCGTCGCCATCCTGGTCTTCAACTTCTACCCCCTCACCGCCATCATGATCGTGATGCTCGCGTTGCTCAACGACGGCGCGATCCTGTCCATCGCCTACGACAATGTCCACTACAAAAACGAGCCCGAAGCCTGGAACATGCGCCTCGTCCTGGGCATCTCCACTGTCCTGGGCGTCGTCGGCCCGATCGCCGCGTTCGGCCTGTTCTACCTCGGCGACCGCGTCTTCGATCTCGGCCACCCGCGACTGCAGACCCTGATGTATCTGATGCTGTCCATCGCCGGCCACCTCACGATCTTCCTCACCCGCACCCGCGGACCGTTCTGGTCCATCCGCCCCGCCCACACCCTCTGGATAGCCGTTCTCGGCACCCAAACCATCGCAACCCTGATCGCGGTTTACGGACTGTTCATGACACCCCTGGGCTGGGGCTGGGCGGCGTTCGTCTGGGGCTACGCCATCGTGTGGGCACTGGCCAGTGACCGCATCAAAATCCTCGCCTACCGGATCCTCGACCCCGCCAAGAACACAACCACGGTGAACACCGACACACCCCCAGGCCACCACGACTCACCCACCGACCTATCACCTGCGGAGGTCGTGACGTGAAGCTGCGTAGAAAAGTCATCGAGGAACTCCTCGTCACGCCCGGCGCAGCGGCAGACCTGGGCAGTCGGGACACCAGCGACACAACGATCCAGTGGCGAAACCACTCAACCAAATCCAGCCCACGCGACCTCGCCGACAGCGATCTCGAAGCGTTCAAAAAGGAGCTGGCCTCGGCGCAGGAGTTGCTCTACGCGTCCGACACCTACGCGCTGCTCGTGATCCTCCAGGCGCTCGACGCCGCCGGCAAAGACGGCACCATCAAACACGTCATGTCGGGCGTCAACCCCCAGGGCTGCGACGTCGTCTCCTTCAAAGCTCCCTCCGCCGAGGAACTCAACCACGACTTCCTCTGGCGCTGCGTGAAAGCGCTCCCCGCGCGAGGACGGATCGGGATCTTCAACCGGTCCTACTACGAGGACGTCCTCGTCACCCAGGTCCACCCCCAACTCCTCGCCGCTCAGCACCTCCCACCAGGAACAGCGCACGGAGCGAAGCTGTGGGCACAGCGCTACCAGGACATCAACACTTTCGAACAGCATCTCCAACGCAACGGCACACACATCGTGAAGCTCTACCTCCACATCTCCAAGAAAGAACAGACGAAGCGCCTGTTCGCCCGGCTCAACGACCCCACAAAGTACTGGAAATTCTCGGCTGGTGATCTAGCCGAACGGGAGTACTTCAACGACTACCAACGAGCCTATGAGGCGACCATCACCGCGACATCAACGCCCTGGGCCCCCTGGTACGTCATCCCCGCCGATCACAAGCACGCCACCCGGGCGCTTGTCGGGGGCATCCTGACCCACACCATCGAACAACTCGACCTGAACCTGCCCACGGTCAGCGATAAGGAACGCGCCGCGCACGACGCCGCCAGACAAGCACTCCTCGCCGACTGACCACCCTACCCCCGCGCGCCAACGAAGCCCCTGAACCGCTGAGCCCCAAGCTCCACTGAGCGATCTCGCCGAGCCCGACCCCCCCCACGCACAATCAAATCGAGAATGCACACACGTACTCAAGCGATCGCCCATCGAAAAAGTGAATACCCATCGAGAACGCCCCCTGATGACCTCGACCACCACCGCCTCGACAACCGCCTAAACGCGCCCCTGGCCAAAGAACCACTGCCACCTAGTACTCCAGCCGTAGATCGTGATCTTGCGGCGTGTCGGTCCCGGACGTAGGGCGGCCACCGCATGATCATCCTCGGTTGTGACGACGTCAGAGGATCAAACGGTGGCCGTGGGCCGCAGCGTAGTGGTAGAGCGATGGCCGGGGATGCTGGAGGAGCTGGTCGGTCGGGTGGCTGGCCGGTTCGGGCGGGGTCGAGCCGCGGCGGCGAGTTCGGGCGTTCCTGCTCGGGTTGTTGGCGGACCTACCGCGCAAGAACTGCTGGTCGATCGCAGAGCACGCCGGTGATGCGACGCCGGATGGGATGCAGTATTTGCTGGGACGGGCGGTCTGGGACACCGACGGGATGCGTGATGACCTGCGCGACTACGTCGTGGAGTACCTCGGTGATCCGGGTGCGGTGCTGGTGGTGGATGAGACCGGTGATGTGAAGAAGGGCAGCACTACAGTCGGGACGCAGCGCCAGTACACCGGTACTGCGGGTCGGATCGAGAATGCCCAGGTGGCAGTCTATCTGACCTACGCAGGCCAAGCCGGGCACGCGATGATCGACCGCGAGCTGTACTTGCCGCGCTCCTGGACCACTGACCCGGCGCGGTGCGCCGCCGCTGGAGTACCCGAGGAGGTCGAGTTCGCGACCAAACCGGCACTGGCCCAGGCGATGATCGCTCGCGCCCTCGATGCCGGGGTCCCGGCGCGGTGGGTGGCCGCCGACGAAGTTTATGGCGCCGACCCGGGGCTGCGCGCCGACCTTGAAGACCGCCGGGTGGGATATGTGCTGGCCATCGGCTGCGACCGCCGCGTGCCCACCGCGGCCGGCCCGATGCGCGCGGACGCCCTAGCCGCCAGCCTGCCCAAGAGAGCTTGGCAGCGGCTCTCAGCCGGGCCGCGGGCCAAGGGGCAGCGCTACTACGACTGGGCGTGGGTCACACTGATCGCCCAGACGGGACACCACTGGCTGCTCATCCGCCGCCACCCCCGCCATGGCGAACTCGCCTTCTACCGCTGCTACTGCCCGATTCTGGTGCCACTGGGCGAACTGGTCCGCGTCGCCGGACGCCGCTGGACCATCGAGGAAAGTTTTCAGGCCGCCAAAGGCCTGGCCGGGCTCGATGAGCACCAGGTCCGCCGCTGGCTGGCACGGCGGCGCTGGACCCTGCTCGCGATGCTCGCCCACGCGCTACTCGCGGTCATCGCCGCGACCGAACGCGCCGAACACCCACCACTCGGTGAGCTGATCTCCCTGACCTGCAACGAAATCCGACACCTGTTCACCCGCCTGATCACCGAACCCACCCGCCGACTCACCGACCCGCTGGCCTGGTCCCGTCGGCGACGACACCATCAACACCATGCTCGCGCCAGCCACTACCGCCGCCAAGAAGCACAGCTCACATGATCACGATCTACGGCTGGAGTACTAGCGTCTAACTTGTCATCCGAAGTGAGACTCAAAACAACCCGAAAGTCCACCCCGACGGCGACCTGGAAGGAACGAAAAGCCAATGATACGTCCCGGTAGCATCGGTCGAGTGAGTTAGCGGAAATGAAAGAGGCCAAGTGGAACTGATCATTGTTCGCCACGGTGAAACCGACTGGACAATCTCGGGGCAATATACCAGTGTAACCGACATTCCCCTGACGTCGAACGGTCGCCGACAGTCCGTCTCGCTGCGACCGCTCGTCGATTACGTTCTGCAGGATCAGGTCCCTTCCGTGTACTCAAGCCCCAGGAAACGCGCGATCGAAACAGCCGAGCTCGCACTTCCAGACAGTCAACCAGTGGTAGAACCACTCATTGTTGAATACAACTACGGTGACTATGAATGCTTGACCGCCGAGCAGATTTCCCTGCTCGCTCCTGGCTGGGACATTTGGCGCGACGGATGCCCCACTGGAGAGTCGACCAACGATGTCGGGACTCGAGCGGACACCTTTCTACGTGAGTTCGTCGAAAACTCCACCAGGCCAGTCGTCGTGGTTTCACACGGACACTTCTCGCGAATCCTCGCCGCCAGAGCCCTACGGCTCACGGCCGACTGCGGGCGCCTATTCGCCAGCGCAACCGCCTCAATCTCCGTGATAGAGGATTACCACGGTGAACGCTGTATCGGTCTATGGAATGCGGCAGCGTACTACCCGCCCCAGGAGCCGGAGAGCGGAACATTCCGTGGGAGCTGTGCCGCCACCTACTGATCGTTCAGCGTGTCTGCTTCCGGGGTGTGGGTGAAGCCGGGATACCAGCGCCGGTAGTCGTTGGTGAGGGTGTTGTTGAGGACTCTGGTGCGGACCTGGAGTAGGAGGTGGGCGCCGCGCGGGGTCCAGCGCATCTGCTGTTTTTTGACCATCTGGACACCACCTGGTTGACGGTGGACTCGACGAACGAGGTGGAGATGGTCTCACCGCAGCGGCGGCGCTCGCCGTAGTTAGGGATCCGGTCGGCGTTGGCCCGGATGTAACCGGCGAACTCGATCAGGTATATGGCGAGTTTGCGCTGTTCAGGGACCCTGTTGTCTAATTCCGCGCGCCACGCTGCAGCGCGTCCCGCATGTTGATCTCGATGGTGTTCATGATCTTTGCTGTGGCTGGCCTTTCCCCTTTCCCGGCCGCAGAATCGGATCGTCATGTCGATGCAGCCGCGGCCGGAAGTACCAGTCGAGACCTCCCGGGTCGTTGGGAAGGCGTTTCCGAAGGGGACGCTGCCGATCCGGGTACGTGACCAGCTGGGCAGCTGGTATGACGATGAGGTGTTCACCGTGGCCTACGGCGTGCGGGGGCGGCCGGGGATCTCCCCGGCGCAGCTGGCGATGGTGACGGTGCTGCAGTTCACCGGGAACTTGACCGACCGGCAGGCCGCGGACGCGGTGCGGGGTCGGCTGGACTGGAAGTACTGCCTGGGCTTGGCCTTGGAGGACGAGGGTTTCGATTTCAGCGTGTTGAGCGAGTTCCGGGCCCGGCTGGTGGCCGGCGGTGTGGAGCTGGCGGTCCTCGACCTGCTGCTGGACCGGCTCAAGGGGCTGGGTCTGGTGCAGGCCGGTGGCCGGCAGCGCACCGACTCGACCCATGTGCTGGGGCGGATCCGCGACCTGAATCGGCTGGAGCTGGCCGGGGAGAGCGTGCGGGCGGCGCTGGAGGCATTGTCTGCTGCTGCCCCGGACTGGTTGGTCGGTGTGATCGACGACTCCTGGCAGCAGGTGTACGGGCAGCGCATCGATAACCTGCGCCTGCCCGAGAGCGAGACCAGGTGCACGGCCCTGGCCGTCCAGTACGGCAGGGACGGCTATCACCTGCTGGAGGCGGTGGGGGCACCGGGCGCGCCGTCTTGGCTGGCCGAGCTGCCCACGGTCGGGGCGCTTCGGCGGATCTGGGTGCAGCAGTACTACCGGGTGATCGATGAGCACGGGGAGAAGGTGGTCCGGCGGGAGGCCAGCGAGCATGGCCTGCCGCCGGGCAGACTCCGCCTGGTCTCTGTCTACGACACCGACGCCCGGTACTCGGAAAAGCGCGGCAAGGGCTGGCTCGGGTACAAGGTGCACTTCTCCGAGACGTGCAGCGAGGCCGCCGATGATGACCCGGCCACCGGCCTGCCCGAAGCCCCGAACCTGATCACGAACGTGGCCACCACCGACGCGAGCGTGCCCGACGTGGCGATGACCGCGCCGATCCACGACATGACCCTCGCCAGAGACCTGGCCCAGACGAGCACATCGTGGACGCCGGCTACACCAGCGCGGACCTGCTGCTGGCCGCACGCGCCCGGGGAATCACCCTGCTCGGCCCGCTGCTCGCCGACACCTCACCCCAGGCCCGCTCCGGCGGGTACACCGCTGAGGCGTTCACCACCGACTGGGAACACCACCAGGTCACCTGCCCGCAGGGAGCCACCAGCATCGCGTGGAGCCCGTGCCGCCAGCGGGGAACCGAGGCGACCGTGGTCAGGTTCGCCGCGGCCACCTGCCAGGCATGCCCGGCCAAGGACCGGTGCACCCGCTCATCGCGCTCGGGCCGCCAACTGTCCCTGCGCCCGCGCGAGGTCCACGACGCCGTGGTGGCCGCCCGCGCCGGACAGGACAGCCAACAGTGGAAGGACCGGTACAAGATCCGCGTCGACGTGGAGGGCACCATGCGCCAGACCACCCACGTCACCGGCATCCGCCGCGCACGCTGGCCAAGACCCGGCAGGAGCACTATGCCGCCGCTGCATCGGTCAACCTGATCCGGCTGGACGCCTGGTGGAACAGCAGACCTCTCGACAGGACCCGGACCAGCCACCTGCAACGGCTCAATTTCACCCTCGCCACTTGAACCCCAATAAGCCAACAGGGTCACTTCGCATAGGCAAAACATATGGGTCCAGGCACCCACCTACGTGATCGGCTCGCCGGACTGTCGAGCCAGCCGCATCTTGTCGAGTTGCATCGGCGCCTCGAACCGTTGGCCGCTGCACGCTTGACAAGTCGGTATCGTCGTCCCGCACTGTCGTTCCAAGATCCCGATATCAGTCTGAAGATCTTGAATGGTCGATGCACGACGCTGGTTGTCCACCACTGCTGGCTCCGGCACCCAGCCGCACCGTGGTGTCGCAAAACGACCCGAAATCCGGAGAGGTAGTAGTTGCGGATGGGGCGGCGTCTGGCGCGGCGGATGGATCGGCGCAGCCCCGGCGTTGTGAATCCGCTGCCCCAACCGCCGGGGCTGCTCCGGCTAACGCCGCTGGTCAACGGTGGTACCGAGCCGACGGCGCGGGAGGCCGACTGAGGGGTGACTCACCAGGATCTCCCCACAGTCGTGGGCGCGCAGAGCGCGGCGGGCGTAACGGTGAGCCAGATAGCTCAGTGTGGTTCCGGCTCGTCGAGCGGGACCGCTGGCTGCTGACCCTGCTGGGCGAGCACAAGGTGCTGACCACCAACCAGATCGCGGCCGTGGCGTTCACCTCGGTTCGACGCGCGCAGGACCGGCTGCGCACGCTGCGGCAGTTGGGTGTGGTGTTCGCGTTCCGCGACTCCTACACCGGTGGCGGGACAAGCCAGACCCGGTATGCGCTGGGCTATCTCGGCGCGCGATTGATCGCCGCGCAGCGCGCGCAGAACCCGCCGCGCCCACACGCGCACCAGCAGCGCCTGGAACGCCTCGGGGTGTGGCCCAAGCTGAGCCACCACCTCGGCGTCAATGGCTTTTTCTGCGACCTCGCCGCCTACGCCCGCCGCCACCCTCGGACCGTCCGCGGCGCCGATGGGGTGGGCGGGTTGACCATGTGGTGGTCCGAACAGCGCTGCGCGGAGTTCTTTTGGAACACCACCACCAAACTGCACCCCGACGGCTACGGCTGCTGGGAGGAACGAGGCCGCGCGGTGCGCTTTTTCCTCGAACACGACACGGGCACCGAATCCCTGACCACAGTCACCCGCAAACTCGCCGACTACGACGCCTACCCCACCGACACCTTCGGCATCCTGCTGTTCTGGGTGCACTCAACCCAGCGGGAAACCAGCCTGCGCGCGGCGCTGAGACGCTTCCTGGCCGGCGGTGATCGGGCTGTCGTGATCGCCACTGCCGCGCGCGACCACGGGCACGCCGATGGCCCAGCGGGCCCGATCTGGGGACTCTGGTCACCACACGGCGGCGATAGCGGGACCCGCCGCTACCGGCTGGCCGAGCTCCCCCAGCGCGGCCAGCCGGTAGCCCACCATGAACCCTGGCCGGGCCAGGGTTCATCGAGGCAGCGTTCGACCCGCTGGACCAAACGATCCTGCGCCACGTCAACACAGCCCCACCCCAGTCGGTAGTACCCGAACCCGCGCCACCGAGCACCTACTACCCAGGCGACGACGCCGACCTCGATGACCACCTCACGCTCTACGACGACACCGACAACGACACCGACCTCTACGACGCACCCACGCCACCACCAGCACCGGCACCGTCGGAGGCCCGGCGGGGCTGGCGGCGTCCCAACTGGGGCGCCCAACTTCCCTGAGCGCCCACGACGTTGCGGACTTCGCGTCCGGCCATCGGTAAGGATTCGCCGTGCACGAGCCCACGAGAGTCAATCTCGCGGGCACAGGAGGTGCCCCATATCCGCCGCACAGCCCCCACCGGTACCGTCTATCCCCCAAACTCATTGTGTCGTTTCGCTCCACCGCGACCCCACACATAAACCCCTGTCACCGGACCAATGGCGAGTAGAGCGCGTCGAGTCCAAGCCGATGACCGACAACCAGCACCGCAGCGCCGTCCGGGCGCTCGCCGCGCTGATCACCGAATGGCAACAAGCCCATCACATAGCGGAAGAGGAAATGAACGAGCCTCCCGACAAAGCCGCCTGAACTAGGCGAACTCCTTGGGGTCCACCACCAGTTGTGCGAAAATGGAACAACAGGCCTGGCGTCTGGCTTGATGATTCAGCATTTAGTCGCTTCTTGGTAACGACGAACGAGGCGCGAAGGACTGCAACTGTGGAGGATGAGAAGATGGCTAGCCGAGTGAGCAAGAAACGGCCCCGACCTACCACGCGCGAGGAACCCGAAGCGAGCGAAAAACGGGTGGGTGTCTACATGCGGCGCTCCACCGACGAGGAACACCAACCCTACTCAATCGATGCGCAGCAAACCCGACTCGACCACTACATTGCCTCCCAACCCGGGTGGCGAAAGACCAAGACGTTCACCGACAACGCCTCGGCCAAAGACACCAACCGGCCCGGTCTGCAAGCCGCCCTGGCCGCCGCGCGGGCGGGGCGGATCGACGTGCTGCTGGTGGTGAAGGTGGATCGGTTCTCCCGTCGCCAGCGTGACCTCGTCGCCCTGGTGGAAGAGCTCACCGAGATCGGCGTGGCGTTCGTGTCGGCCACCGAATCGTTCGACACCTCCACCCCCTCCGGGCGGGCCATGCTCCAGATGCTCGGGACGTTCGCCGAATTCGAACGGGAAATGATCCGCGAACGGGTCGTGTCCGGTATGGAACGCCATGCCGCCGCCGGGAAATGGTTCGGCGGTGCCTACCCCTACGGCTACACCCTCAACGACGCCACCGGCAAACTCGTCATCGTCGCCGACCAGGCACCGGTGGTGCGGGAGATCTACCGCCTGTACACCTCCCAGCGCTTGGGTACCCAAGCCGTCGCCACCACGCTCAACGCGCGCGGGCTGCGCACCCGCACCGGTGGCCCGTGGTCGGCCCGCACCATCTCCGGGATCCTCACCAATCCGGTCTACCTCGGTGTGGCGCGCCTCCCACATTCCGGACAGGGGACCTTATAAGGTCCGCTCCCGGAATGGAGGGGGATGAATGCCAGAACGGCGCAGGAAGTACACGCCGGAATTCAAGGACGAAGCGGCGAAGATGGTGATCGAAACCTCACGTCCGATCGCCGAGGTCGCTCGGGAGATCGGTGTGCACGAGGGAACTCTGGGGAGTTGGGTAGCGAAGTACCGAGTCGACCACGCCGGCGAGGAGCCGCCGTTGTCGATCACCGATCGGGCACGCCTCCGGGAACTGGAAAAAGAAAACCGTGAACTGAAGATGAAAGCGGAATTTTTGGGAAAAGCCGCGGCCTTCTTCGCCCAGGAGTCTCGGTGACCGCTAAATTCGAGTTCATCGACGCGCAGAAGGCTGACTTCTCCATCGTGAAGATGTGCATGTGGACCGAGGTGTCCACCTCGGGATATTATGAGTGGCGGGACCGGCCCGCCTCGGCCACCGCGATTCGTCGCGCGCACCTCATTCGACTCGTCAAAGCGATTTTTCATCATTCCGATCAAACCTATGGGTACCGTCGCGTGCACGCCCAGCTCGTTCGTCAGGGCGAGCAGGTCAGCCCCGAGCTCGTGCGGGAGCTGATGCGCGAACTCGACCTGGTCGCCTGCCAGCCCAGGCCGTGGCGGCCGACCACCACCGTGCCCGGCGATCCCGGCCCGATCCCCGATCTGGTGAATCGGGACTTCACCGCCACCGCCCCCGGCCAGAAAATGGTGGGAGACATCACCTATATTCAGACCTGGCAGGGCTGGTTGTATCTCGCCACAGTCATCGACTGTTATACCAAAGCCTGCATCGGATACGCTATGGCCGACCATCTCCGTACAGAATTAGTGATCGATGCGCTCACCATGGCCGCCCGGAATTATCCACTTGTCGAGGGCGCGATATTCCACTCCGATCGAGGCACCCAATATACCAGCGCGGCCTACGCGGCCACAACCGGTCGCCTGAACATCCGGCGATCGGTGGGCGCCACCGGAGTGTGCTTCGACAACGCCTTAGCCGAATCCTTCAACGCCGCCGTGAAAGTCGAACGGGTCAACCGCACCGTCTATCCTACCCGCGAACACGCCCGAAAGGATGTTGCCCGGTACATCGAATTCCGTTATAATAATCAACGTCTCCACTCGGCACTCGGCTACCAGACCCCGCAAGAGGTCTACGACGAGTACCTGAACCGGCAGTCCGCAGCATGATGTAGCAATTAATCAGCAGTCCGGAAAAAACAAGGCAGACCAGTGAGTTGACCTTCCGCGACGTGACCGTCACCGGAGCCCACCCACCACTGGTTGACCAGGCCACCTTCCACCACGCCGGGGCGATCATGGACGCCCGCGGTGAAGACCACACCCGGCGCGCCTCCAACGCGTCGGACTACCACCTCACCGGCCGTATCCGCTGCCCCCAATGCGGCAAAGCCCTCATCGGCACCGCCGCGCACGGCCGCAACAAGACCTACCGGTACTACACCTGCTTCAGCCGCGCCCGCTACGGCACCACCACCTGCAACGCGCCCCGCATCAACGCCGACGCGATGGACGAAGCGATCTTCCACGCGCTCACCGGTTTCTACCGCCACCACCGCGATCTGATCGAACACGCCGTCGCCGACGCCACCGCCGACCACACCGCGGGGATCGGTGACCGGCGTGCCGAGCTGACCACCGTCGAAAAGGAACTGACCCGCGCGAACTCGGCGATCGAGCGCTACCTGCAAGCCTTCGAAGACGGCGACCTCGACCCCGCGACGGTCAAGGACCGGATGAAAAGACTGTCAGGCAAGATCACCCAGCTCACTGGCCACCGCGACGAACTCGCCGACCTACTCTCCGAAGCCCCTGTCGTGCCCCCGGCGATGGTGCTCGACGAGCTGACCGACCACATCGGCGACATCCTCCGCTCCGGCAGCCCCGCCCAACGCAAGGCGCTCATCGAGGCCCTCGTCGCCGAGGTCAAGATCACCGGACCCGCCACCATCATCCCGGTCTTCCGCATCCCGCAACCACCAGCCACCAACGACACCACCCCGGCAGACACCGAGGCCGTAGCCGCTCTACCAGTGGCCACAGCCTTAGAAGGAATGGTTCGCACAATGGTCGAACCGGTGGGCAGCGTGGGGGTCGAACCCGGAACCCGAGGATTCTCGGCGCTACTGACGTTTCTGTGGGTGGATTCGCTGTTGCGTGCGTGTAGCGTTGAAATGGTCCGTCGGCGCCGATCGAGTGTTCGTCGCGCTCCGTGTCGGGGTTTGATCTTGACTGTCGGGGGCTGCCGTGGGTCCGCTTGGTGAAGGCCTGTGTGGTGGGGTGGGTCTGGGTGGCTGAGCTGGGTGTGGTGGCGCGGGCGTTGTTGGACATCGCTGGCGATGTCGAGGGTGAGCGCGGGTTGGGCGAGCGGGTTTGTCGGGCGTATGTGATGGGCTTGGACGTCGATGGTGCGGCGATTTCGCTGCGGACCGCGAGCGCCTCGAGTCAGACGCTGTGTGCCACTGATGCGACGGCGGAGTTGTTGGAGGAGCTTCAGTTCAGTCTCGGGGAGGGTGCGTGCGTGGAGGCGGCGGTGAC
>JALYTS010000208.1 GCA_030854185.1 Actinomycetota bacterium
TCGAGCGCCACGAGGCGCACTCAAACCGTGCGGTGATGAAAGGACACCGCCACCGACCCGTCGCAGCGGGTCGATTGAAGCTGAGGGCAGCCTGAGCCCGAGGACGCGGGCGAGGGTGGACAGCAGCCCTGACAACGACGGGACAGGTCAGTACTGCCAGATGGCCTGGGTCCGGCAAGCAAGACGGAGAGGTGTACGTGAGGAACCAGTGGCTGAACGCCCCTCAAGAGACCCACCAGCTCGAACCTGGCGGATCGGGGCTGGAGAGCAGCGCGCATCCGCACCCCAAGGTGCGGAGAACTCCTTGGTTTGGTGATGTCGCTGGCCAGGAGGCCACGGTGAAAGCCTGCGGCGTAACCGTGACGATGCTGCAGGGGCATAACTGGGCGCCGATCCCGTCGAGCGGTTTGAGCGTGAACGTGGGAACCATCCCGGCGGTCCCCTCCCCGGCCAGTGTCCAACTGGTCGGCGGGAAGGTCCGTCGCTGGCTGAAGTCGCCGGGATGGGGCGGAGGACCCGTAGTAGTCCGAGGCCGGGAAAGCCGGTCGCATGGCGAAGGGGTCCAGCGTGTTCGCAGCATCAATGCTGATTGCGGAGGTCGCCGATGAATATCGGCGCGCCGTGGCCCGACCTCGATGAGGCCGAGCGACGGGTACGCGTGATGCAGACGAAGCTGCACCAATGGGCGGCGGACGATCCTGACCGCCGCTTCGATGATCTGCACAACCTCGTGTATGACCCGGCATTTCTCGTCGTGGCGTGGAGCCGGGTGCGGGGCAACAAGGGTGCACGGACGGCTGGCGTCGATGGAGTTGCACCGCGCTCTGTCGGTCTTGGCGCAGGGGATCTATTGGCACGGTTGCGAGATGAGCTCAAGGCTGGCCGTTTTGTTCCTCACCGCGTTCGAGAGAAGTTGATTCCCAAAGCCGGTGGCAAAGGTCGCCGGCTGGGAATCGCAACGACCGCCGATCGAGTCGTGCAGGCCGGGTTGAAGCTGGTGCTCGAGCCGATATTCGAGGCGGACTTCAAACCGTGTTCGTACGGTTTCCGGCCGAAGCGCCGAGCACAGGATGCCGTCGCCGAGATTCATTACCTTGCGTCACCAACTCGCAATTACGAGTGGGTGTTTGAGGCAGATATCGAGGCTTGCTTCGATGAGATTGACCATGCGGCGCTCGTGGGCCGCCTGCGACGTCGAATCGGAGACCGGCATATTCTGGGCTGGGTAAAGGCTCTCCTGAGGGCGGGCATCCTCACCGAGGACGGTCGCCACCGCGGGACGATCACTGGCACTCCTCAGGGCGGCATCCTGTCGCCGTTGCTGGCCAACATCGCTCTGTCTACTCTCGACGAGCACTTCACCGCCAAGTGGGCGGCGCTCGGCCCTTACTGGACGCGCGCCAAGCACCGCCGTGCCGGTGGCCCGGTTATGAGGATCGTCCGCTACGCGGATGACTTCGTGGTCATGGTCGCTGGACAACGCGGCGATGCCGAAGCGTTGAGTGACGAGGTCAGTGCGGTACTCGCTCCGATGGGCCTTCGCCTGTCGGTGGCAAAGACCAGGGTCTGCCACATCGACGAGGGGTTCGACTTCCTGGGATGGCGCATCCAGCGTCGGCCCTGGCGGAGCCGAACTGGCAAACGGGCGATCTACACGTATCCCTCCAAGGCGGCACTCGCTGCCATCTTGGACAAGGTGCGGTCGCTCACGCGACGAGCAGAGCATCGAACACTCGCAGACTTGTTGCGTCGGCTCAATCCGGTGTTGCGGGGATGGTGCAACTATTTTCGGCACGGCGTCTCTGCGCGGACTTTCAGCTATGTTGATCACTTCGCCTTCTGGCGGATTGTCAATTGGCTCCGCAAACGTCACGTCGGGCTCAACATGCACACTTTGGTGCGTCGCTATCTCCCTCGCTGGGCGATTCGCGACGGTGCGATCGAGATGTTCCGGCCACGAGCGGTTGACATTGAGCGATACCGCTTCCGGGGAACTCGTATTCCAACACCATGGTCGAGCTGTGCCTCGGGAATCGTGTCATCGTTGGTATGAACACGTGGAGAGCCGGATGCGGTGGAAGTCGCACGTCCGGTTCGGAGGGCGGGCCGGAGAAACCCACCGGGCGAAAGCCCGGCAGGGCGCTCCGGTCCGACCCCTACACCTACGTCAGCACCTGGTCCGGCTTTGCCTACGTGGCCTTTGTGGCGGACGTCTTCAGCCGCTACATCGTAGGCTGGCGCGTGTCGAACTCCTTGCGGGCTGAGCTGGCTCTGGACGCGCTGGAGATGGCCATCTGGACGCGCCAGACGGCGGATCTCGCCGGCTTGGTGCACCACTCCGACCGTGGCGTCCAATACCTGTCCATTCGCTATACCGAGCGCCTCGCCGAGGAGGGAGCGGTGACCTCTGTCGGCTCGAAGGGCGACAGCTACGACAACGCGCTTGCCGAGACCATCAACGGCCTCTACAAGACCGAACTGATCCGCCGGCGAGGGCCATGGCGGACCGTGGAGCAGCTCGAGCTCGCCACCGCAGAATGGGTCGACTGGTGGAACCAGCGCCGCCTTCACGGCGCCACCGGCCACACCTCACCTGCAGAGTTCGAGGCCGCTCACTACGATGCTACCAACGCCGTCGTTCCGGCGGCATGAAACCAACCGCGCGAGTCTCCACGAAACCCAGGGCGGTTCAGTTCGACCGGAGCCGGCCATTCCCAGTATTCAAAATCACGGAGTGGAGCGGGAGACCGGGCTTGAACCGGCGACCCTTACCTTGGCAAGGCTGGCGGTCAACGCGTCATCGCCGCCACACCGCTCTTGGCGGGCGGCTCGCTGCGCCGCTCGGGCCGCCGGAGGGCCAATCCGAATACGTACAGAAACAACCTTGGTGGGCCGGAGCTACTTTGACGATTGCTCAGCGGCTCGTCGTGTCCCGAGGCGCTGTTGCGAAGCACCATTTCGAACATCTTCAGCAAGCTCGACCTGCACACCACTGACAGCGATTCTCGCCGGGTCCTCGCGGTGCTCACCTATCTGCGCGCATGACGTCGGCCAGCCCGCGCGGGTCGGCGGAAGCGTGCTTGTAGGGCGCCCCAATCCCCCTGCCGTCAATGTCCGAAGGACGGCAACACTGGCTCGCAGACACGATCGCGTCGATCCCTCACCTCGTGACCCGGCCGCCGCGGGGCGGCGTGGGGTCAAAGAGATCAGCCGAACGCTGACGCAGAAGGGACAACGCTTCGTCGGGGAAGAGGCGGCGGCGCTAGGCCCATTCGAACGGCTTGCTCGCCTTGACGCTTGCGATGCAGGAGGACTACCCTCCGGCGGCGGACGCCGCCACCAGGGTGACGGTGCCGTGCTCCGGCCCCCACGGCGGTGGTCCAGGCCTGGTGGCGGCGATCAATGCCGCCAATGCCAGCGGCGGGGGCACCATCAACCTGGCTGAGGACTGCACCTACGTGCTCACCGCGCCGGTGGACGCCGACCAGAATGGCACGCCCTACGTCAACTCGTCGATCACCATCAACGGCGACGACAACACCACCGTCACCCGCAAGTCGGCGGCGCAGTTCCGCATCTTCGTGGTCGGCGGTTACGGGCGCCTGACCATCAACGAGCTGCGCGTGACCAACGGCAGCGCGGACTTCGGCGCCGGGATTCGCAATTTCGGGACGCTCACCGTCAATCGGTCAACCGTCAGCCACAACACCGCATCCTCGTTCGGCGGTGGCATCAACAACGTCGACGGCGCGTCGCCACGCTGAACGAAAGCGCCGTGCAGCACAACAGCGCCGCCAACGCGGGTGGGATCAACAACAGCCCCAACGCCACCCTCACCGTCACCGACAGCCAGGTTAGCGGCAACTCCGCCAGCGGCAAGGCCGGCGGAATCAACAACAGCGCCAATGCCACCGTGACGATGACCGATAGCCGCGTCAACGGCAACTCGGCCGGGCTGGACGGGGGCGGCATCTACAACGACGCCGCCGGCACGATCACGCTCAGCGACAGCAGGGTGAGGCACAACACGCCGAACAACTGCAGTCCTCCCGGCAGCGTGCCCGGCTGCACCGGCTAGGGAGGCGGCAGCGCTGGGCTGCCGGTAAGGATCGGCGTCAGTTGCTACTCGACCCAGGCTCGGAGGGAGCCGCAGGCGGCGCGCACCA
>JALYTS010000112.1 GCA_030854185.1 Actinomycetota bacterium
GGCCACCCCCGCGCAGGCCAGCGCCGCCGCCGCCCGCTGGGCCAGCAGCGTCACATGCTGCCCACCCCGCCGAGCCGCAGCCGCCCTCCTAGACGGCACAGGCACCAGGCAGACCCCGGTTCCGCGCCGTTCTGGATGCAGACTGCGGTAAACGGGGGCCCGTTTACCGCAGTCTGCATCCAGACTGCGGCTGCCGCCGTGTGCAGCGAGGTTGGGGAGATGGAGCAGGGCGGACGCGAGCGCGGCGCCCAGCGGAGCGGCGAGGTCTCGGCGACCGCGCTCCTTGTAGGCCAGCAACGCGGTACGCAACCGCCCGCGATAGGCACCCAGCGCGTACACCGGCGCGTCGGCTCCGCAACACGGCGGATACACCCGGACCGGCGCCCCTAACAGGACCGCGCAGTCGGAGCACAGCAGCGCACCGGGCACTCCGCAACCGCCGCAGTCAACGGGTAACAACAGGTCCAGCAGTGGACGTAGCACCTCGCCGAGCCTGCCCGATGGGCAACCCCGGCGACGGTCATCCAGCCTGCGACTGCGCCGGCTGTGCACAGCGGTGCCAGCCATCCACACCGCCACGGAGCCGGCTTGCGCCGGCCGGGGAGCACGAGTAGCGCCAGCCGGTGAGGAGGAGTAGGTCAGCCCGGGTACAGGTCAGCCCGGGTATAGGGGGGCCGAGCCAGGCCCGATCCCGCCGAGTAGGGGTTCCCACACCTCTTGGGTGTCCGAATACGCCCACAACCCGGTGGCGTCTGCCACCAGGATCTCACGACCCGGTGCGGCGACGACGTCGGTGAGCGGGCCGGTCAGATTGGTACTGGATAGTTGCCGGACGGTGAGCCCGTCCACGGACACCGACGCCACCTGCGGGGACGGTCCGGCCGACGCCACCACCAGGAGCTCGGGACGCGCCCAGTCGACGCTCGCGGTCGACGGCAGGCTGCCGCCTCGCAGCACCTGCGGATGGCGCAGACTCACCAATCCCGATTCGGTCACCACCGCGGCCACCACCAGGCGCCCGCCGACCACCGCAGCCACCTGCACCCCGTCCCTGGACGACCGCAGCTCCGTGATAGTGCCCAACGTGGTCAGTTCGGTGGCGTCAATCTGGTAGGTCAGCGGCGGGCCGGCGCCGGAGAGCGCCACCCCCACCACCGTGCGACCGTTCAGCACGGTCCACACCTCGGTGCCGGAGGGGCGCCAGGTCGGTCGGGTCAGCGCGGCCGCGTCCAATGGCACCGGCACGAGATCGCCGCCGGATGGGCCCACCCGTAGCTGCGGGCGCCCGCCCGGACCGGCGACGACAGCCGCCAGCAACTCCCCACCGGGATTCGAGCTGGCCGCGCTGAGCACGGTTAACTGGCCGGCTCCGGCCGAGCCCGGTGCCGGAGTGCCATCCAGCCTGCGCAGTCGACCACCGATGACCACCTGCCCGGGCACGTCAGGCCGCGGTCCGGTCGGCGCGGCGTAGGAGGCGATATCAGCCAAGCGCCACTCCGCCTGCTCAGCCACCAGGGGCTCACCGTCGGCAAGCAGTCTCATCGGGGCGGGGACCAGGCCGTCCAGGGAGTTGACGATCTGCGCCGCGACCAGCCGCCGTTGCTGATCGGTGAGGGCGTTGACACCACTGAGATTGATCACCGTCCGTCCCGAGCGGCTGACCAGCACGTTGGATCGCAGCCGGGTCCCGTCGGGGATCGCCGTCCGGACGGCGCCGGCCAGCCGCTCGGACGAGCCGTTGAGCAGCAGATCCAACACCCGCCCGGGTAGCGTGGACGCCGGTTGGGCGGGCACCCACCGCAGATCGGGTACCAGGGTGCCGCGGTTCGGGTCGACGAAGCTGATCCGGACTTGACGGTAGTTGCGCTGCAAGGCGCTGGCCTCCACCAGCACACCTGGCGGGGGGTTGGTGATCCGCCACTCGCCATGCTCGCTGATCACGTCGAGCGGGATGGAGAAGCTCCCCGCTGCGGGCATGAAGCTGCCGTCGGCGGCGAGCACGCCAAGCCGCGAACCCCCCACCCGGATGCGACGGACCCCGTCGGGGGGGCCAGCCTGCGGGGCCGCCCCGGGAGCATCCTCGATCACGGTCAAGCCGGCGTGGTCATTCCAGTTCGCCGCGGCGCTGCGAGACAGAAACGCGCGGGCCGCGGCGTGCCCGTCCGCCGAGCTGCCGGTGGCCTCGATGAACTCGCGTACCAACCGGAACGGGTCCACCCCCCGTTCTGGACCGGCTGATGGCGCCGATCCGGAACTCCCCGGCATCGACCGCACCACTTGGAGATCGGAGCTCTCCGGGACAGCCGCGCAGCCCGCGAGGGAGGCAGTAATGAGCAGGGCGGTGACCACGATGGGTAGCAGGCGCCTCGGCATTGTCACCGGCCCGGTCCGGCCGGCACTACAGGTCCCGGCACTGGGGGTCCCGAGCCTGGGGACCTCCCGGAAGGGCCCAGCGGCAGCGGGCTGCTGGTGAGCTTGATGTCCCGGTTTCTGGGCAGCGTGAGCCGGAAGGCGCTGCCCTGGCCGGGTGCACCCCAGGCCTGCAACCAGCCCCCGTGCAGCCGGGCGTCCTCCAGACTGATCGACAGCCCGAGTCCGGTTCCCCCGGTGCGCCGATCACGCGACGGGTCGCCACGCCAGAATCGGGTGAACACCAGGTCCTGCTGGCCCGGCCGCAGCCCGACGCCGTGGTCACGCACCAGCACCGCGACCGCGTCGGAGTCGGCCGCGACGATCACCTGGACCGGGTTGCCCTCACTGTGGTCCAGCGCATTGGTGAGCAGGTTGCGCAGGATTCGCTCGACCCGCCGCGGATCGACCTCGGCGAGCACCTCCTCGTCCGGCAGGACCAGCTCCAGCGGGGTGCCGGCGCGGTCAGCCACCGCGCGCACCGAGGCCGCCGCATTCGTCACGGTGTCGCGCACGTCAACCGTCTCGCCGTACAGCTCGGCGACCCCGGCGTCCAGCCGGGAGATCTCCAGCAGGTCGGCGAGCAGCGTCTCGAACCGATCGAGCTCGCTGACCAGCAGCTCGACCGGACGGTGTAGCACCGGGTGCAGCTTGTCGCGTGACTCATAGAGCAGATCGGCTGCCATCCGAACCGTGGTCAGCGGGGTGCGCAACTCGTGAGACACGTCGGAGGTGAAGCCGCGCTGCAGCTCACCGAACTCCTCGAGCTGGCGGATCTGGCGCTGGATGCTGGCGGCCATCTCGTTGAACGAGGTGCCCAGCCGGGCCATCTCGTCTTCCCCGACGACCGGTATGCGCTCGGAGAGGTGGCCGTCGGCGAAACGTTCGGCGACTTCGGCAGCCTGGCGGACCGGGACCACCACCTGGCGGGTCACCAGGCTCGCGATACCCGCGATCAGCACCAGCAGCACCAACCCACCCACAACCAGGGTGCCCTGCACCAAGATCAGTGTGCGCTGCTCGGCAGTGAGCGGGAACAGCAGGTATAGCTGCATGGTTCGACCGGCGCTGGCAACCGGCATGCCGACGGCCAGCATGGTCACCCCGGTTGAGCCCCGTTGCACTGTGGTGATCTTGTGGGCGAGCGCGCCGCGTTCCACCGCCGAACGAAGGACGGCTGGGACATCGCTCAGAGGGCCGATCTTCTGCCCGGTGCCGGCCGCCCCGGACGGGTCCCCGCCGTCGACCAGCACCGGCTCGTAGGCGCCGGCGTTGGCCGTGGCCGGACCCGTACCGGTCGGGTCGGGATTGGTCAGCCGATCGACGGCGGTGGTAAGTCGACCGGCCAACGACACCGAGGTGGGATCCACCGCGCTGAGCTCGGACTCGACCAGGATCCTGCTGTTCTCCGCCTGGGACAGCGCCGCCTGCGTCTTGTTCTCGATCAGCCGTTGGGCGAGCTGGGCCTGCAATATCATGCCCAGCACCAGCACCACAGTGGACGACAGGGCGACGGTGCTGCTCACCACCCGCACCTTCAGCGAACGGCGCCACAACGAGCCGAACATGGCGGCCAGCTCGCCGCTCGCTTCGGTGACCGGGCGCAGCTGGTCGGTCGCCCGGTCGGCGAGCGAGGTCACCGCGAAATGATCCCTGAACCGGGGATCGGCAGCGTTGGGGTCCTCACGCGGCGCCGGCCTTGTACCCGACACCGCGCACGGTGAGCACCACCTCGGGATGCTCGGGATCGCGCTCGACCTTGGAACGGAGGCGCTGCACGTGCACGTTGACCAATCGGGTGTCCGCGGCGTGCCGGTACCCCCAGACCTGCTCGAGCAGCACCTCGCGAGTGAAAACCTGGCGCGGTTTACGGGCCAGCGCGAGCAGCAGCTCGAACTCCAACGGGGTCAGCGAGATCGGCGTCCCGTCCCGGCTGACCCGGTGACCTGGGACATCAATGGCGAGGTCGCCGATGGTGAGTTGCTCGGCGGGATCGGTCTCGATGCGGCGCAGCCGGGCCCGCAACCTCGCCACCAGCTCCTGGGTCTTGGGCGGCTTGACCATGTAGTCGTCAGCGCCGGACTCCAGGCCCAGCACCACGTCGACGGTGTCGCTCTTCGCGGTGAGCACCACGATCGGGACATCGGACTCGGCCCGGATCGCCTTGCACACGTCGATGCCACTCATGCCGGGCAACATCAGGTCCAACAACACGAGGTCCGGCTTCAGCTCACGAAACGCGGGCAGCGCTTTGCTGCCTTCGCCGACCACTGCGGTCTCGAAACCCGCCTGGCGCAGCGCGATGGACAACATCTCAGCGGACGAGGGATCATCCTCCACCACGAGCACACGAGCTGCCATGCATACCATCGTGGCATTGCGCGCGACGGTCCCGCCGCCCGGGCGGGTCGCTTAGCCGAGCAGCTGCATCGCCAGCGCGCTGGGGTTGCTCATTGCGGGGGCGTCACCGTCTAAAACAGACCATGGAGCAAGCCAGCTACTGGCGGCCAGACCGTCATAGACGGCTGCGCACCGCGCCTGCAATCCATGATCACTCTCATACAGGTCCTTCGCCCGCGCGCTGTCGGCCTCGGCCCGGCGATCCGCACGGGCAGCGGCGACGCTCATCGGCACCCGCAGCAGCAACTGGAGATCGGGCACCGGGACACCGAACCGGTCGATCTCCAGGCCACGGAGCCATTCGACGAACGGGCCCTGCGCGTCCTCGTGCAGCCGCGCCGCGCCGTATGCCGCATTGGACGCGACGTAGCGGTCCAGCAGGACCACGTCGTGTCCGCGCCGCAGCGCGCGCAGCTGCTCGGCGGCGTCGCGCCGGTCCAGGGCGAACAGCACCGCCATGCCGTGCACCGAACGGGCCAGATCCCCCAGCCGCCCGTAGAGAGCGTCCCGTGCCAGTTCAGCGTGGACGTCGGTGCCGTAGCGAGGGAACGCCAGCCGGGCGACACTCGCGCCTCGGGCGACCAGCGCGGCGACCAGCCCATCGGCGAGGGTGCGCTTACCCGCCCCATCGAGTCCCTCAATGACCACCAGCCGCGCCATGCCCGCACACGGTATCCCCGGCATATCGGGCTCGTGTACACAGTGTCCCCGGCTGTGTCACTACGCTCGGCAGCCGTGGCTGTTCCGACAGAGGTTGACTGCGTTGTGGTGTCCTACAACAGTGCCACGCGATTCGACGTGGTGACGGCCGGGCTGTCCCAGCCTAGATACCCGACATCGCCAACCGTTGCACCGGCTGGCCGGTGATCTCCGCGATCACCTCGAAGTCCTTGTCGAGGTGCAGGACGGTGAGCCCGGAGAGCTCGGCGGTGGCCGCGATGAGGAGATCGGGTACCGACGGCGCACGATGGTGTCCACTGTCTGCCAGCGAGGTGAGCACCGTGACGGCACGGTCTTCGATCGCCGGAGTCAGGTACTCGATCGGCATGGCTGAGATCGGTGGATTGTGTAACCCAGCCCGTAGATCGCGCGCGGATCTGGCTGAGTAACCCACCTCTAGGAGGGTGACGGTGGTGATTCGCACCAATCCCCGCTCGATCCGCAGCGCCCACTCGCCAGCCTCGGCGCTGCTTCCGAGCCGAGCGAGCGCCGATTTATCGATCAACCAGTGCGTCGTGTCCCTCTCGCGCCCGGCCTCGGCGGTCACGACCAAGCCTGCGCCATGACCTCGGGATCAGACAAGTCACCGAACAAGGCCTCGAATCGTCGAAGATCGTCTACGTCGACTGGTGATCCGCACCGCTGTACGTCCTGGCTCAGCCGCCGTCGCAAATACTCGTTACGAGACATGCCAAGCTGGGCGGCACGAGAGTCGATCGCCGCTACGACACCGTCGGGAACGTCACGAATAAGGATATCGGGCATCCCGTACCTCCTAGCGATATCACACGATATCACGGGCGCGGTCAGGGGCGCATGCGGGCGACTAGGCCGGTGTCGTAGTGGCCCGAGACGAATTCGGGGTGCTCCAGCAATTCGGCGTGGAAGGGCAGGTTGCACTTCGGGCCGGTGACGGTGAACCCGGCCACCGCCCTGCGGGCCCGCTCCAGCGCCTGCTCCCGATCCGGACCGTGCACCACGAGCTTGGCGAGCAGCGAGTCGTAGAACGGCGTCACTGTGGTGCCTGCCGCGTAACCGGAGTCGACTCGTACCCCCTTGCCGGTCGGCTCCACCCATCCGGTGACCGGGCCGGGGCCGGGCAGGAAACGCTTCGGGTCCTCGGCGTTGATCCGCAGTTCGATCGCGTGCCCGGCGGGGGTCGCCGCGTCGACGTCGAAACCCGGTTCGGCGCCCTCGGCGATACGCAGCTGGGCGGCCACCAGATCGATGCCATATCGCAATTCGGTGACCGGATGCTCCACCTGCAGCCGGGTGTTCATCTCCAGGAAGAAGAATTCGCCGGTGTCCTGGTCCAGCAGGAACTCCACCGTTCCGGCGTTGCGGTAGTTCACCGTGGCGGCGGCCAGCACCGCGGCGTGTTCCATCCGGCCGCGCAGATCCGGATCGACGGCGGGTGACGGGCTCTCCTCGGCAACTTTCTGGTGCCGCCGCTGCACCGAGCACTCGCGCTCCCCCAGCGCTACCACCCGGCCGTCGGCCAACCCCAGAACCTGCACCTCCACGTGACGTACCCGCGGGAAGTACCGCTCGACGAACAGCCTCGAGTCACCGAAGAGCCGTTGGGCGAATGTGCTGACCTTGGTGTACTCGACCCGCACGGCGGCGTCGTCGGCCGCCACCGCCATACCCATCCCACCGCCGCCGGCGGCGGCCTTGAGCATGACGGGGAAACCGACCTTCTCGGCTTCAGCGACCGCGGCATCCTGCGTGGCCACCGCGCGGGTCGAACCGGGCGCTACCGGCACCCCGGCGGCCGCGACGGTTTCCCGGGCGGCCACCTTGTCACCCATCGCGGAGATCGCCTCAGCGCTGGGACCGACCCACGCCAGGCCGGCATCGGACACCGCCCGGGCGAACCCGGGGTCCTCGGACAGGAAGCCGTAGCCGGGGTGCACCGCGACCACACGGGTCCGTCGGGCGGCGTCGAGTAGCTGGTGGGAGTCCCGGTAGGCCTGCGCGGGTGGTCCGGTCAGTTCCACCGCGTCGTCTGCCTCGGCGACGAACGGCAGCTCCGCGTCCACCGAGGAGTGCACCGCGACGGTCCGTATTCCCAGACTCCGTGCGGAACGGATGACCCGCCTGGCGATCTCACCCCGGTTGGCGACCAACAGCGACTCGAACACGCAACCATCCCCCCGACACCGCTGGCTCGTGGGGAGACCTTACCCAGTCTGCGCTCAGCGCTCAGGTGGTACTCGCGGGCGTGCGATCCAGGTCCGGTTCCAGGTAGATGATCCGGGCGGCGGGGACGGCACCCCGGACCCGCGCCTCGACCTCGTCGATGACCCGGGCCACCTCGGCGGTGGTCATGGTGGCCGGCACCGCGATCTTCGCGGCGACCAGCAACTCGTCCGGGCCGAGGTACTGGGTCCTGAGGTGGATCACCCGGTCCACGCCGCGGCCCACCATCGCGGTACGGATGGCGCGCAGCTCCACGGGCCCGGAACCCTCGCCGATCAGCAGGCTTTTCGTCTCCACGATCAGGATGATCGCGATGACCCCGAGCAGCAGGCCGATGCCCAGCGTGCCGATCGCATCCCAGACCGGCTCCCCGGTGAGCACCGCCAACCCGACCCCCGCCAGGGCGAAGACCAACCCGACAAGCGCGCCCGAATCCTCCAGGAGCACCACGGGGAGTTCCGGGGACTTCGACTGCCTGATGAACTGCCACCAGCTACCGGCGCCCTTGAGCGGCCTGGACTCCCTGATCGCGGTGCGGAAGCTCAGACCCTCCAGCACGATCGCCACGGCCAGGATCCCGATGGCGACCACTGGCGAACTGATCTCCTCAGGGCTGCGCAGCTTGTGAGTGCCTTCATAGAGCGCGAACACCGAACCGAGGCTGAACAGCAGCAGCGCCACCACGAAGGAGTAGAAGTAGCGGTCGCGACCATAGCCGAACGGGTGCTCCGCGGTGGCTTCCCGCCGGGCGCGCTTGCGGCCGATCAGCAGCAGGCCCTGGTTGGACGTGTCGGCCACCGAGTGCACCGCTTCGGCGAGTATCGACGATGACCCGGTGATCAGGAAGCCGACGAACTTCGCCACCGCGATACCGGCGTTAGCCGCCAACGCCGCGACGATCGCCGTTTTCCCGCCCCCCGCTGACACCCGCTCGCCTCCTCAACCCGTGTCGCCTCAACCCGTGTCGCCTCACCCCGTGTCGGCTAACCACCGTGCCGGCTAACCGCTGTTCAGAGCCCTGGCGTGGTCGCGCCCATGGCACCACCGTAACCGCTGGCCGCCGGTGCATCGCCGACGAGCCGGCTTTCGAAGCACAGGGAACTACTCCTCGATGGCCCCACCGATCCGCCGAAGATGCCGCCGGAAGGTGTACGACGGATCGGTGGAGCGCCGCGCCAGGTAGTCGTCGAAAGCTGTCTGCTGGCGCAGCGTCTCACCGGCGCGGATCCTGCGAGCCTGTTCACGCTCGGTCTGCCAGATCCGGTGGGCCGTCGCCAGCACCTCCTCTACGCACTTGGTGGCGACGAACAACACGCCGTCGTCGTCGCCGAAGACAATGTCGTCGTCACTCACCAGGTGCGGCCCGAACCACGCAGTGGCCAGCGCCTCGGGATCCCGCTCGTCCAGCCGCACCGGGCCGGGTGAGTAGCTGCCGTAGCTGAACACCGGAAGGCCGATCTCCGCCAGTTCCGGCGTGTCGCGGTGGCGCCCCCACACCACCAGGCCCGCCAACCCTGCGGCCTGAGCCTCCAGTACCGCCAGGTCGCCGACACACGCCTCGTCCGACCGCCCGCCGTTGTCGATGACCAGCACGTCACCCTGCTCGGCCCGGCTCAACGCCTCCAGGAACACGTCCACGCTGCCGTAATGCCGCGCCGGCAACGCCCGTCCCGCGATCCCGTGTCCCGGGACGACCGCGCCGATTCCGGGCGGCGCGGCCCGCAGCGGCACGTCGCTGCGGACGCAAGCATCAGCCAGCAGCGGCGTGGACAGGTCAGCGAAAGCCTTCAGCATGGCGTTCTCCCGGGCTCGATCCCGTCACTTCGGCCGGGGAGCCGAGTGCCTCAGCGCGGGGGTGCGGGCACCACAGACGTCGGCGTTACTGTCAGTGACGTCTGGGCAAGGATCGTTGGCGGCGTGCGTAGTTGCCGTGGACGGCAACTTTTCGCTCGAAGTTGCCGTCCACGGCAACTGAGTAATGGATACACCCCTCTCTTTGTGGGGCAGAAGTGGCGGACCGCAGCCTCGTACTGCGAATGTCGTGGATCGTTATTCAGCGCCGAGTGGCGGCCCAGGGTGGGCTGGTAACGGCGCTAGGCCGGGTAGGGCGCGGAATAGCTGCACCGGGCCTGGGCCTGGACACAGGGTGACGTCGGGGTCCTCGGCGGCCAGCCATACCGAGCCACCTCGGCGCACGGTGACGCTGCCGTCCAGGGAATGCAACTGCGCCGAGCCCCGAGTGCACAGCAGTATCTGCGGCCACCGACTGTTCAGGCACACCGGTGTCGACTCGCCGTCCGCCCATTCCAGCCGAGTCAGCTGGAACTCCTCCGCCATGGTCCGGTAAGCAGTTTCGTTCGGCCCCACCGGTTCACCGCGTTGTACCGGCAGCGCGCCGGAGGAAAAGTCCAGTACCCGCAGCAGCTCCGGAACGTCGATGTGTTTGGAGGTCAAACCGCCACGCAGTACGTTGTCCGAATTCGCGCTGATTTCCACACCGGTGCCCCGCAGGTAGGTGTGCAGGTTACCGGCGGGCAGGTACATCGCCTCTCCCGATGCCAGCACGACGTGATTGAGCAGCAGGGCGGCGAGCACCCCGACGTCACCCGGATAGGTCTCGGCCAGCTCGAGAACCACCCGGCACTCTGCCCGAAAATCGCCTCCGCGAGGGGCCCGAAAATCGCCTCCGCGAGGGGCCCGAAAATCGTTTCGAAAATCGTCGGGCGGAGTGTGGGATGAGCCGCACACGCCGTCGCGCCGCAGTAACGCAACGCAGGCATCCAGGGTGCCGGGCAGTACTGCCTTCATCGCTGCCTCGGGCATGGTGATCCAGGTGGTGAACAGGGTTCGCAGCCCGTCGGCATTGGGCTCGGCCGCGAGCATCGCACGGTAGGGTTCCAGCGCCCGTACGTCCAGAGCTTCGAGGAACTCGACGGTGCGTAGCGGATCCCGAAAACCGGCCAGCGCCTGGAGCTCGGTGAGCGCGCAGATCAGCTCGGGTTTGTGGCTCGGGTCGACGTAGTTGCGTTCCGGCGCGTCCCGGGGGACTCCCCGGCCCTCCTCGCGGGCGAAGCCCTCAGCAGCCTGCACCGCTGACGGGTGGGCTTGCAGGCTCAGCGGCTCCTCCGCGGCGAGCACCTTGAGCAGGAACGGCAACCGGCCACCCCAGCGCTGGGCACAGCGGGTCCCGAGGTGCCGGGATGGGTCGCTACGCAGGGCTTCCAGCAGAGAGGTCTGGGCGCCGTCCGCGTGCATCAGCACCGACGGATCCGCCGGGTGGGCGCCCAACCATAGCTCCGCCTGCGGGTGCGGGGCGGGAACCGGGCCGCCTAGAAGCTCCGGGATCGCCGTCCGGGAACCCCAGGCGTAAGGCCGAACCGCGTTGCGCAACAGCTCCACAACCACTCCCTTACCGCCGGCACGTTCGTTCATCCAACGGCCGAGCCAGGCGAGCCGATCCAACCGGGTCGGCCCAATACTCCCCGGCTCAACCCGAGGTACAGCGCGGCGAAGTCGAACCGTAGGGCCAGTACCGCGGCGGCGCTCGCCGCGGCCCCCGGGTCGCCTTGGCGCACCATCAGCTCCTCGTCGACGGTCACTACATCGGCGTCAGGCAACGCGTCCAACGCCGTGGCCCGCTCGGACTCGTTACCGGAATCGGCGAGCACACCGAGCAACACCGGCCGGACCGCCGGCATCGCACCGAGCGGCGGCACATCCTCAATCGGATCCCCGATCGGATCCCCAAAAGAATCACTGAACACGTCGGCCGCCGCACTCCCGCGAACCGCCTCCCGGCGCAGCACCGGCAGCGCTGCCGCCTCATGGAATCCCGCCGCGTGTGCCACCACCCCCGCATGCGCGGCGAGCGCGCCGGCGCAGTGCACGGCCACCGCGGTGGCCACTGGATCTGTACCCCACAGCAATGGGGTTCGCCCAGCCAGCCGCAACGCCAGGGACTTGGCGGGGTTGACCAACGACTCGTGCGCGACGTGGTCGCGCTCGGCTTCCCGGTCCAGCTCGCCGGCCAGTGCCTCGACGTCGGTGGCCAGCAGACCCAGCGCATCCAACAGCAACAGACCGGCGGTCAGCGTCCGCGGCAGCGCCAGCCCCGGGGGTACCTCGATCCTGGGCACCACCAGCACCGCTCGACCTGCCACCGCGGCCGCTACCGGACCGTCCGCGGGCGCCGTGAGCACCACCCGGGCTCCCCGGCGGACCGCCCGGTCGAGGCCCTCGGCCAGCTCCCGATCGCCGGGATCGGTGGTGTTGGCCAGCACGATGTCCAGCGCGCCCACCCACATCGGCACCGACCGGGTGGTCACCACCGGGACCGGGCACGACGGCCCGAGCAGCGCGAGCAGCAGCGGTGCGGCAGCGGACGCCGCACCCGGTCGGGTCAGCAGCACCAGGGCGCGTGGACGTTCTCCGGTCAGCCCCCGCAGACCCGCCTCCTCGGCCGCGGCGGCCGTGGAACGCACCTGCGCACCCGCCGTTGCCGCAGCACGTAGCAACCCGCTGGTGTCGATGGCCTCCAGGCGCCCAGGGTCGTCGAGTAAGTCGTCGTCGTCCTGGAATCGGCTACGGTCGGATTCCATCACCCGGCGCCCGGCGTGCTGGCAGTGCCGCTGCCGGCGTCCGGTCCGGTCCCGGGCAACGCCTCGTGCAGCAACAGCACCGGGATGCCATCGGTCACCGGAAAGCTGCGCCCGCACGCGGCGCAGGTCAACGCATCCGCGTCCGGATCATCGGCGGTACCGGTGCGCAGCTCGGCGTGTGCCGGGCAGGGGCACGCCAAGATCTCCATCAACGCAGCATCCAAGTCCACGGCCATCGTCGTCCTCCTCAGTCCCCACGCACCAATGCCAACACCTCGTCACGCAACACCTCGACCGCCGCGGTATCCGCAGCCTCGACGTTCAAGCGCAGCAGCGGCTCGGTGTTCGACGAGCGCAGGTTGAACCACGAACCGTTGGGGCACCGTACGGTGAGGCCGTCGAGCTCGTCGACTTGGATGCCGTCTCGGGCTGCGAAGCGCTCCCGCACGGCCGCCATTCTGGCCCGCTGGTCGTCGACCGTGGAGTTGATTTCACCGGATGCGGCGTAGCGGCTGAACTCGGCCATCAGCGCCGACAGCGGGCGCTGCTGCCGGCCGAGTGCGGCGAGTACGTGCAACGCGGCGAGCATCCCGGAGTCGGCGCGCCAGAAACTGCGGAAATAGTAGTGCGCGGAATGCTCACCACCGAAGATCGCGCCAGTCTCCGCCATCTGCTGCTTGATGAATGAATGCCCGACCCGGGTGCGTACCGGCCGCCCACCGTTTTCGGCGACGATCTCCGGCACGGCCTGCGACGTGATCAAGTTGTAGATCACCGCGGCACCGGGCTCGGTCGCCAACTCCCGGGTCGCGACCAACGCAGTGATAGCGCTGGGACTCACCGGCTCCGCACGCTCGTCGATCACGAAGCAGCGGTCCGCGTCGCCGTCCAAGGCCAAGCCGAGGTCGGCGCCATGCTCGCGCACAGCGGCCTGCAGATCCACGAGATTCGCCGGATCCAACGGGTTGGCTTCGTGATTCGGGAAATTGCCGTCCAGGTCGAAATACAACGGGATGACGTTCAGCGGCAACCCTTCGACAACCGCGGGCACGGTATACCCGCCCATCCCATTGCCGGCATCCACAACGACGCGCAACGGCCGGATAGTGGACAGGTCCACCAGAGAGCGCAGGTACTGAGCGTAATCGGCGAGCATGTTCCGCTCGGTGACGCCACCGCCACCCGGCCCTGACTCGAGGCCACCCTCCACCGCGATCCGGATCTCCTCGAGCCCGGTGTCCTGGCCAACCGGTGTGGCCCCTGCCCGGCAGAGCTTGATGCCGTTGTAACGGGCCGGATTGTGGCTTGCAGTGAACATCGCACCTGGTAGTCCAAGCCGCCCCGAGGCGAAGTAGAGCATGTCGGTGCTGGCCAGCCCGATGGAGATGACGTCGAGACCACGGCTGGTGACGCCGTGCGCGAACGCGTCAGCCAGACCGGGTGAGGAATCCCGCATATCGTGCCCGATGATCACTGCTCGCGCAGGGGTCGAACCGTCCGAACGCCCGACGAGATCGGCGAAAGCCGCTCCGATGTCACGCACCACGATGGAGTTCAGTTGCTCCCCGACGATGCCGCGGATGTCGTAGGCCTTGACGATCGCTGACAGATCAGGCACTGCTCTCCTCACGTCGGGCCCGGTATCACGAGACGTTAGCCCGCAATGCGCGCCGCAGGCGGGGTCATCCCGGGGATCGGTCACCCGCTGCGCCCACTGACTTCGGCACGGGGACAGGTTCAGTCGTCCACCGGGTCGGGAAGGACTCTGAGGTGGCTCCGGCGGGCGCCGGGCGCTGCCGCGGCCGGGACGGGATCGGTCGGCCGATCGGCTCGACCGGCCTCGCGTACCGCTTCGGCCAGCGCGGTGAGATCATCCACTGAGGGTTCCGGCTCGGTGAACTCGCCCTCGTGACGCACCACATCCCAGCCCCGCGGCGCCGTCAGCCGCAGCGCGTGCCGCTCGCACAAGTCGTAGGAATGCGGCTCGCTGCAGGTGGCCAGTGGCCCCACCACCGCGGTGGAGTCGGCATAGACGAAGGTGAGCGTGGCAACTGCCGCGTTTGTGCACCCGGTCCTCAAGCATCGCCGCCCAGTGCGCACGGCCGGACCATAGCGCGCAGGTCCGGCGGAGTGCCGCAGGCGCGCGGAACACTGCACTGTGGCGCGATGTCGACCGCAGCCCGATCTCGACCCGCAGCCCAATCTCGACAGCAGACCGGTGCCGGCGGCGGCGTAGTCTCGACAGATGGCGGTGACCCGGTCAGCCCGCTCGCGGCTACGCAAACGCCGCGACCGGCGCGGCCGCGGCGTGCGCGGCTTGCTGTACCCC
>JALYTS010000113.1 GCA_030854185.1 Actinomycetota bacterium
GTGCTCGCCCGCGCGACCCGTCTGGCCGCCCCACCCCGGCCCGCCCAGCGGATCCGGGTCTGCCTGGTGCTGGCCGCGGTGTCGGCCCTGCTCGCGGTCGGTCCGCTGCTCACCGTGCTGTTAACCGCGAGCGGTGTCGCGTTGTGCGGCCCGGTGATCGGATGACCGGCCGCCCTTAGCTCGGTGTGGCGGCGCGGCCCAGGATGTGGACGTGTGCGGGGATGAACCGTAGCGGGGCGTAGCAGAACCGATCGAGCTGCTCGATGTGGAATCCGGCCACCCGAATCGCCTCGGCGGTGTCCCGGTTGGGGTGGCAACCACCGGCGGCAGCCGACCACAACGGCGTGATCGCGTCCTGCAGCAGGCCCAACAACATCCGCCCGGACCGCACGTGCTCGAAGAAGCGCAGCTCACCGCCCGGGGCCAGGACGCGGCGGATCTCGGCGACGGCGCTAGCGACCTGCGGCACCGAGCAGAGCACCAGCGACGCCACCGCGGCGTCGAAGGTGGCGTCGGCGGTGGGCAACGCGTCGGCGTGTCCGGGCACGACCCGGACCGGTACCGGTGCGTGTGTGGCTGCCTGCTCGGCCAGGGGCACGCAGCCGGTGTTCCGGCTCGACGGCGAGGACCTCGGTGACAGTGTTCGGGTAGTGGCCGAAGCTCAGGCCGTTGCCGGCGCCGATCTCGATCACCCGCCCGGCCAGCCCGGCTAGGAGGCCGCTGAATAACTCGGTTCGGATCTTCATCGCAAGCCGCTGACCTGCATCTTAGTTCGCCGAGTTGGGTCGAAACGTGGGTTTTTCAGCGGCCTCCTAGCGCCCGATCCCGGTGCTCCGCGGTGCCGCGCCGTTCTGATTCCCGGCTGATCCGCTCATACATCCGGGCAAATCGCGGATGTTGGAACGCCGAGAGATCCGTCACTGGAGTTCCCCCTCATGACTGCATGGGCCACTGCCGCGCACCAACGCCACCACCATCTACTAACCTACGCCGTAGGTGCGCAGTGAGGGGGTGGGGTGAGTGGGTATGGGCCGTCTGATCCGGTGCTGGGTCGCGTTGGCCGTCGCCGCGCTGGTGGGGCTCACCGCGTGCGCCACGGGCCCGGGTGCGGTGGCCGGGGGTGGTGAGTTCCAGTTCGTCTCCCCGGGTGGTCAGACGAAGATCTTCTACGACCCGCCGGGCACCCGCGGCAGGATCCAGAACCTCGGCGGGGACAGCCTCACCGAGCCGGGCAAGCACATCAGTGTGTCGGACTATCGCGGCGAGGTCGTGGTGCTCAACATTTGGGGCTCGTGGTGCGGGCCGTGCCGCCATGAGATGCCCGAACTGCAGAAGGTCTATGACCTGACCAAGGGCTCCGGGGTGCAGTTGCTGGGCATTGATGTCCGCGACGAGGTGCGCAGCGCACCCGCGGACTTCGTGCGCGATACCGGCATTAGCTACCCGTCGATCTACGACCCGCCGGGCCGGTCCCTGCTGGCGCTTAACGGTTACCCCCGCAGTGTGGTGCCCTCCACGATCGTGCTCGACCGGGCGCATCGGGTGGCCGCGGTGTTCCTCAGCGCGCTGCGCGAGGCCGACCTGCTGCCTGTCGTGCAACGGATCGCCGCCGAACCGCGGACATCAGCGCAAGGGCCGTCGTGAACCTGACCGATCTGGCCGTCTCCGGTCCGCTGCTGTTGGCTGGGCTGCTGGCGCTGATGGCGGGAGCGGTGTCGTTCGCTTCACCGTGCTGCCTTCCGCTGGTCCCCGGCTACCTCGCCTACCTCGCGGGCCTGGTCGGCGCCCAGCCACCCCCGGTCACCCTGGCCGACGGGGCGGCCCGTCCGGTCAGCGGTCGGTGGCGAGTGGCGGGCGCTGCTGCGCTGTTCGTCCTCGGATTCACCGTGGTCTTCGCCTCGGCGACGATGGCGGTGCTCGGGCTCTCCGATGTCCTACTGGTCAACGAGCAGTTGCTGCAACGCCTCGGTGGTGGCATCACCATCGTGATGGGGCTGGTCTTCCTCGGGGCGTTTCCCGTGCTGCAGCGGGGGATGCGGCCACGGCACACCCCCCGCGACGGCCTGTGGGGTGCTCCGCTGCTCGGCGCGGTCTACGGCCTGGGCTGGACGCCGTGTCTGGGCCCGACGCTGGCCGGAGTGATCGCGCTGGCCAGCGGAACCCAGGTCGGCCCCACCACCGGGCGGGGGCTGCTGCTGATCGGCGCCTACTGCCTCGGGCTCGGCCTACCGTTCATCCTGCTCGCACTCGGAGCACGCTGGGCTGTCGGCGCCACCAACTGGATCCGCCGCCACATCCGGCAGGTACAGCAGCTGGGTGGTGCCTTCCTGATCGTCATCGGGATCGCGCTGGTGACCGGGTTGTGGGGCGATGTGATCGCCTGGTTACGCGGCCCGATCTCCGGGTTCACCATCCCCGTGTGACCCGGCATCACGGCAGTGGTGAGGCCTGATAGCCGAGCTCTTCGATGGTGCTGATCACATCCTCGGGGCGGCTTTGGGTGAGGTCGAGTTCTACGGTGCTCAGTCCCGCCTTCACCCTGGTCTGGGTGCTACGGACGCCGGGTAGGTCGGCCAGGGAGTCGTCGATGAGCAGCGCGCAGCTGCCGCAGTGCATGCCTTGGACTTGGAAGGTGTGGGTGCTGATGGACACAGGTTGGTGCTCCTTGCTCAGATGACGGTGATGGTGCCGGTGTACATGCCCATGACGCAGGAGTAGTCCAGCTGCCCGGGCTGCAGCACGCCGAGGTCGATGCGGGTATCGCCGGTGCTGGGCAGGATGCGCTGCTCATCGCGGGAGGCGATGACGAACGACCGGATGCAGCCCTGCGCATGGTCGGAATGGATGACCAGGGTGGTCGGTATCCCGGCGTGGACTTCCACGTTGTCCGGGCTGTAGGAGCTGGCGGTGGCGGTGATCACCACGACCTGCGTGCCCTTCGCTGTCGACACGGTGGAGTTGTCTGGGGGTGATGCGGCCAGCCCGACCGTGTGGGCGATCCGGCTCGCCGCCACCGGTGATCCGGCCAGTTCCAGGCCGCCGTTGAGGGTGTAGAACCCGAGTGCGGCCACCGCCAACCCGGTGACCAACGCCAACCGGCCCCGCCACGCGGTAGCGGCCTTGCGAGCGGCGTAGCCCAGCGCAGCGAACAGTGGGCTGGTGCCCAGCACGAACACCGCCATGGTGGCGGCTCCGGCCACTGCCGACCCGGAGGTCAGGGCGAGGGCCTCCACTGACAGTGTCACCCCACACGGGATGAGCACGGTGGCCACTCCGAGCAGCGCTGGCGCCAGCGCCGTGCGTGAGCGGGCCCGGTTGCGCACGATCGTCATCCACGACGTCGGGGGCTCGATGATGATGCTGCGGAAACCTGGCACCCCCAGTTGGGACAGGCCCAAGGCGATGATCAGCAGGCCGGCGCCGATCTGCAACCAGATGCGCATGCCGACCGAGATCTGCACGGCAGCACCCAGGGCGCCCAGCAACACCCCGAGCAAGGTGTGCGAGACCAGCTTGCCGGCCAGGAACCCGCCCACCGGGGCCAGGTCATCACCGAGTTGAGCATGCCAGCTGGGTCGCTGCGCGGTCTGAACGGCACCCGCCGTACCGGTGCCGGACGGAGTACCGTCGGCTTTGCTGGTGCGGTGCTGACCGGAGCGGGGTGGGGCAGCGGACGGTGCGGTCGCGGCGCGTTGCCGGGTGATCAGCCCGGTCAGCAGGCCGCCCTGCACGGCGGCACACGACACGCCACCGGCGAACAGACCGGTCACCAGGACAGCGGTGAGGTTCACGAAAAGCCTCCTGCGGAAATGAGGGAAAGGACATCGAGGAACGCTCCAGCCCAGGGCTGGGGCACCCAGCCCGCACAGCCACCGGGACGCGGTGACGCGGGCAGAGTCCTCCTAGGTCCGCAGCAAACAGAGCTCCGCAAGGCTTGGTGCCCGCGGAGTAACAGTGCGGGTCACTTGGTGCCCGCGCCCGGATCTCAGCACCGGACCGAAGATCCGTAGCCAGGCAGGTCGCAGCCCCACCATGCCGGCCGCGACGGCGACGATGAAGGCCAGGCAGGCCATCAGCCCACCACTCGGGCCGGATGAACCGTGCCCAGCAAGGGATAAGGGACCAGCGGTGTCGGGAACCACACGCACCGCGGTGACCTGCTGGGCGGCGTCGGCGCCAATGACGGTATCCGGGAAGTGGTGCTCAGCTCCCGCCATCACCGTCGGCGCAGCGCTGTCCTGGGCAGCGCCGACCACCATGGTCGAACTCGCGACCTGCTCGATGGACATGGCGGTCATGCCGCCGGGGCACTGCACGCCGTGCGCGAGAACCAAACCAGCGAGCATGCAAACCGCAACAACAAGCCGCGCGAGATATCCCCGCGCGGCTTGTTCACGGTGAGTAGTCCCCCTCACACCGGTCACGTTACGGGGTCACATGGACACTCTGGGGCCCGGCCAACCACGGTCACTCGGTGTTGCGACGGCTCTCACCCGGTCGTGCCGCTTCCGTTGTGTGGTTACCTCATGTGCGCTCTCGCCCCAGCCGTGATGGAGATTGCGCGGTGGACGCCTGGGGGGTCCGGCCCTCTCTATCCACCCCACCAGGGGTGGGATACAGTGGGATCATGGATTCGTATCAGCGGTCGGTGGTGGCCCGGTTGAAGACCGCCCGCGGTCACGTCAGTGGCATCATCACGATCATCGAGGGGGATGCCTACTGCCCGGATGTGATGAAGCAGCTCTCCGCGGTGCAGGGCCTGTTGGAGGGGGCGAGCCGGATTATGTTGCGCCGGCATTTGGAGACCTGTGTGGCAAAGGCGATGCAGGAGGGCCGGACTGCGGAGATCGTTGATGAGTTGATGGCGACGTTGAAGTTCGACAAGCACGTCTTCCGGCCCCCACCAGCACCGGACGGGGATGTCGCCGAGTTCGAGCCCGGGGAGGTCTCCGGTGGCTGAGGCCCCCTCCCCCGGCAACGCCGCGAGGGACAACGCCGCGTCTGCGACGTTGGGAGGCGTTGCGGTGTTGGACTTCACGGTGCGGGGGATGACCTGCGGGTCGTGCGCTAACCGGGTGCAGCGCATGCTGGGCAAGCAGCCCGGGGTGGCGGCGGCGGAGGTGAACTTCGCGACGGCGACGGCGCACGTGGTGCTGGCCGAGCCGCCCGCTGAGCCCGAGGCGCTGGTCGCGGCCGCGGCGAAGATCGGTTACCGGCTGGAGCGCCCGGACGCACAGGTCGATGCTGGCGGTGGCGCGCCGGAGCCCGACGAGGAGGCCGCGGCGCAGCGGTCCTGGTTGTGGCGGGTGATCCTGGCCTGGCCCCTGGGGCTGGCGACGATGTCTCTGGCGTTTTGGGTGCATCAGGGGTGGTCGCCCTGGGTGCAGCTGGTGTTGGCCACCCCGGTGCAGTTCGTGGTGGGTTGGCCGTTTTTGCGCGGGGCGGCCCTGCGGGCGCGGCGGCGCTCGGCGAACATGGACACCCTGATCGCGATCGGCACGCTGACGGCGTACACGTTCTCACTGGTGGAGGTGCTGGCGGGGCGCCGAGAGTTGTACTTCGAGACCGCGGCGCTGCTGATCGCGTTTTTGGTGCTGGGCCGGTATTTCGAGGTCCGCGCCAAGCGCCGGGCCGGCAAAGCGATCCGGGCGCTGCTGGAGCTGGGTGCCAAGGAAGCCCGGGTCCTCCGCGACGGGGTCGAGGTGATGGTCCCCACCGAGGCGGTCCGGGTGGGGGACCTGCTGCGGATCCGGCCCGGGGAGAAGGTCCCCACCGACGGTGAGGTCGTCGAGGGGGCCTCGGCGGTGGACGAGTCGATGCTCACCGGCGAATCGGTGCCGGTGGACAAGACAGTCGGCGCGAGCGTGGCCGGGGCGACGGTGAACACCAGCGGGGTGCTGACCGTGCGGGCCACCGCGGTCGGCTCCGACACCGCACTGGCGCAGATCGTGTCGCTGGTTTCGGCGGCCCAGGCCGGCAAGGGCCAGGCGCAGCGCCTCGCCGACCGAATCTCCGCGGTCTTCGTGCCGACGGTGATCGTGATCGCGCTGGTCACCTTCGCCGGCTGGTGGTTGCTCGGCGGGGGCCCGGGCAAGGGGCTGATCGCCGCGGTTGCGGTGTTGATCGTGGCCTGCCCGTGCGCGCTGGGCCTGGCCACCCCGGTGGCGATCATGGTGGGCACCGGCCGGGGCGCGAGCCTGGGAATCCTGATCAAGGGTGTGGAGGTGCTGGAGCGCACCCGGAAGATCACCACGGTGGTGTTCGACAAGACCGGCACCCTGACCAAGGGCGACATGGCGCTGACCGACTCCGAGGCGGGCACCGGGACTGACGTCGCGGAGCTGCTGCGCCGGGCCGGGGCGGTCGAGGCCGACAGCGAACACCCGATCGGCCAGGCCATCGCCGCCGCCGCCCGGGACGCGCATGGCGCGCTGTGCGCGGTGACCGGGTTCGCCTCGGTGGCCGGGCATGGGGTGCGGGCCGACGTCGAGGGCGAGACGGTGTGGGTGGGTCGGCGCAAGATGGCCGCCGAGGCTGGGCTCACCCTGCCCGACGAGCTGGCTCGGGTCGCCGAGCGGTTGGCGGGCCAGGGTCGCACCGCGGTGTTCGCCGGCTGGGACGGCCGGGTCCGCGGGGTGCTGGCGGTGGCCGACACCCTCAAAGACGGCGCCGCAGACACGATCGCGGAGCTGCACCGGATGGGCCTGCGGGTCGCGATGATCACCGGTGACAACGCGCGTACCGCGGCGGAGATCGCGCAGCGGGTGGGCATCGACACCGTGCTCGCCGAGGTGCTGCCCGCGGACAAGCAGACCGAGGTGACCCGGCTGCAGGCCGCCGGTGAGGTCGTCGCGATGGTCGGCGACGGGGTCAACGACGCCCCGGCGCTGGTCGCCGCAGACCTGGGGATCGCGATTGGCACCGGCACCGACGTGGCCATCGAGTCCTCCGACCTGACCCTGATGCGCGGCGACCTGGCCGGAGTGCCGACCGCGATCAGGCTGTCGCGGCGGACCTACCGCACCATCTTGCAGAACCTGGGCTGGGCGTTCGTCTACAACGTGGCGCTGATTCCGCTAGCCGCGGCCGGGTTGCTCAACCCGATCTTCGCCGGCGCCGCGATGGGGTTCTCCTCAGTGAGCGTGGTCACCAACTCGCTGCGCCTGCTGCGCTTCCGCGACCGGCCAGGGGCCCCCACCCAGCCGGTGCCGGCGACCTCACCGCAGAGCCGGACCCGCGGATCGGATTACGTGCGGGTGCAGCTGCGCGACGGTGGCTACGTCGAGGGCTACCGGCGGACCACCACCAGCGACGCCCGGGTACTGCTACTTGATGCGGTCGCGATACGCGACGCCGGTGGTGCTGCCCGGACACCGAGCCCAATGGATTCGTTCATTCCCGCGTGTGACACCGAGCGCATCGACGCGCTCACCGCGCCCAGCAACCGTGGAGCCTGACGATGCCCGTGCTGCCCGAAGAAATCACCACCGCTTCGCTGCGGCGGCGGCGGTGGCGCGGTTATGACCCCACCCAAGTCGAGGCGTTGCTGAATCGGATCGCGACCGACTACAGCGGCGCCCTCGACCGGATCGCCACCCTCGCCGAGGAACGCGCCCGATACCGAGCCGACCAGCAACAACTGCAGCAACGGCTCGACGAGATCGGCGACTCCGCGCGAGAGACCGCCGAGGCGGCCCGCCGCGACGCCGACACCGACGCCGAGAAGATCCGGGCGCGAGCCGAGCGAGCCGCCGCACTGATCATCAGCCAGGCCGAAGAAGCAGCAGCCGCCTGCGCCCGCCAAGCCCACACCCTGCGCTGCGATGCCGAGCAGGAAGCCAGCACCGCGCAGCGGCGACTGACCGAAGCCGACCGCCGCGCCCAGCAACTTGAAGACGCCGCCCGGGACCGCTGGGACGCGATGCGCGCCGAGACCGAGCAACGGTTCGAGCACCTACAAATCGCCGAACGCCGCTTCGCCGAACGAGTCCGCAACGTCGAGGAAATCCTGGCCGCGGTCCGCACCGAATTCCAGCCCGGCCCACCCCCCACCGACGACAGTGACCACACCAACGGCCGCCAGCGGTAAGCACCAGCAGCGGTGGCGCGCGGAGACTGTCCCGCCGGGAGAGTCGAGGGAGGCACTCGATCCACAGTGGACTATCTGGGGCCGCGAGCCGATCCGCCCCCGTCCAACACGATCCGCACGCTCAACGACGCCGACTCGGTCCTGCCTCGTCATCCTCAGCGGCGGCTGGCAAGTATCGGTTATGGCGACGCGCAGAGTTGTCTGCCTATCCTGGGGCTCTTCGCAGCGGCGCCTGACGCGGGAGAGCGTTCCGCCCGTGGAGGGTCGGGAGCGACGATGTCAGGTCCGATCTGGGCGCGGTGGGTGTTCGCACTGCTGTTCGCGGGGGTCGAGGTATGTTGCGTGGCGCGCCTGCTCGCCGCCCGACGCGTGCCGGGAGCGACGACCGGGGGCGATGACCGCAGCACGAACGTCGCGGAGCTGTTGATGGCGGCGGGAATGACCGCCATGTTCTTGCCGGTCGCCACACCGATCCCACCCCGGTGGTGGGCGGTCGTGTTCGCTGCGGACACCGCGTGGTTGGCCTTTCGGATCCTGCGACCGCCGCGGGACGCCGGGGCGTTCACAGTCAGTCGCGGCGGGCTGCTGCGTGGCCGCTCCCACGTCGTCACACACGTGCTGGCAGGGCTGACCATGGTCGCCATGTTCGCCGCGCTGCCGCCCGACGGGCTATCCGGATCGGGGCTGTCCCACATCGGTCACCTCAGCGCCAGCGCGGCGTTTGCGGTCGTCGGGTGGCTGGCGGCGGCCTACTTCCTGGGTCACGCGATGTGGTGCGGCATCCAGGTGGCCGGGGCGGCTCCGCAGCACAGTCCTGGCGCTCCGGGCCGTGCGTCACCCAACGGCGTCGTGACTCTCCTCGGGGCCCAGGTGAGCGGTCCGCTGGGGCTGATCATGGGCATCGGGATGTCCTACATGCTGATGACGATGCTCTAAGCGACAGACCGACGTGGACGTCCGATCGGCGTTGCGCCCGCTGCGGGCCGCGGTGTTCGCCGCCACCTGGGTGGCACTGACCTTGCGCGCCGCGCCGTGTCGGCGATCACCGCGATGCTGCGGGCGGTTGTGGCCCACCTCGCGGGGGTCCTCGACGATCCGGCCGGACCCGACGGACACCGACAAGCTGGAGGTCACGGATCGAGGACACTCCGGCCGGCGGACCCGGCCGGAGCACCCCGCGCCGGTGCTGACCCTGACCGAAACGACGGCCACCGCTGCGGGTAGCTCGCCCAACGGCAACGCCGCACTCGTGCTCGGCATCATCGGGGTGCTCGGGCTGCTCGGAGCGGTCCTGGGCGGGCTCGCGCTGCGCCCGTCGCGCCGGCGACAGCGGGACCGCCACAGCCTGACCATGACCGACCATCAGGTGCCGGGGCGAAGCGGACGCCGCCGGTGGCATGCCGTGGTGGGCCTGTCGCTCACCGCTGGTGCGCTGCTGGCCGGCGCCGGCACCGCCTGGGCGCACGCGGTCCTAGTCTCAACCGACCCCGCCCGGGACACCGTACTCGCCACCCTGCCCGCTCAGGTCTCGCTGACCTTCGGCGAGCCGGTCCAGCTCCCCCCAGGGGGCCTGCGGGTATTTGACCCCGACGGCGTCGAGGTCGACGACGGGCACACCAGCCATCCGAGCGGCCGTGGCGACGTGGTGCAGATCGGGGTGCGTCCGGGAGCGGAGCAGGGCAGCTACACCGTGGCCTGGCGGGTGATCTCCGCCGACACCCACCCGGTCTCGGGAGCCTTCACCTTCTCGGTCGGCCACCCGTCCGCGACGCCGGCGGCCACCGCGGCACCGCCCGGTG
Organism: Actinomycetota bacterium; assembly: GCA_030854185.1. Taxonomy (GTDB): domain Bacteria; phylum Actinomycetota; class Actinomycetes; order Mycobacteriales; family Pseudonocardiaceae. Next base: position 9,889 of record JALYTS010000113.1, read on the forward strand.
GCAGCACCACCGTCGGGGTGCTCTACGGGATCGTCCGGGCCCTGGCCTACGGGTCCTTCGCCGCGCTCGTGGGCGCTGGGGCCTTGATGTTGTTCTGCTGGCCCGCCGGTGCCGCCCGCGCGGTCGCACCGCGGGTCGCGGTAGGCGGCTGGGCGGCACTGCTGATGGCCACGGTCGGGACCCTGCTGTTGCAGGGCCCCTACGGCAACGGCATCGGCATCGGCGACGTCCTTGAGCCCGGCGCGGTCACCACAACACTGGAGCTGCCGCTGGGTAGCGCGCTCGTCGCCCGCCTGCTGCTGCTCGTCGTCACCGCCATCTACCTGGGTCAACTGATTGCGCGGCTGCCGACGGCCGCGCCGAAGGTCCACGCTGCGCTCGCCGTCGGCGGTGTCGCGCTCGCGATCTGGATCGCCGCGACCTGGTCGGCGTCGGGGCACGCCGCGGTCGGTCTCCAGCCGGAGATCGCGTTCCCGGTGGACGTGGCGCACCTGGTCGCGATGGGCGTCTGGCTCGGCGGGCTGCTGGTGTTGGCCCTCGCGCTGCGCCGCCCACCCACCGAGCCCGCTGAGCAGCGGGAGCTGGCCACGGCGGTCGCCCGGTTCTCCCCGATCGCCTCCGGTTGCGTCGCGGTGCTGGTCGCCACCGGCACCTACCAGTCGTGGCGCCAGCTCGGCAGCTGGCCGGCCTTCCTCGCCACCGACTACGGGCGGGTGCTGCTGGTCAAGCTGATCGCCGTCGGTGCACTTCTCGCGGCGGCGGCCCTGTTTCGCCGCGCTGTAGGGCGGATGCGCAGCCGACCGGCGGCTGAGCGTCAACCCGTCGGCGTCGGCGTCGGGTCCTCGGCGAGCCCGACCCCAGCACCGATCGACAGCGGCGCTGCGGACCCGACGCTGCGCCACACCGTGCTGGGTGAGACCGCGGTCGCGGTGGTCGTGCTGGGGCTCACCGCGGTCCTGGTCAACACCGAACCCGGGCGCACCGCCCTGGCCGCCGCGGCCACCCACGCCCCGACCGCAGACAGCACCGTCGCCTACGACACCGGAGGACCCTCCGGCACCGGCACCCTCGACGTCCGGATCGCCCCGTCACGAACCGGGCCCAACGTGGTGGACGTCACGGTGCGCGGCGCCCGCGGCACCCCCGTCGACCTGCCCGAACTCGACGCCGAGCTCAGCCTCCCCGACCAGCACCTCGGCCCGCTCACGCTGACCGTCACCCGCGAGGGACCGGGCCGTTACCGGGCCGACGGGCAGATCCCGATCGCCGGTACCTGGCAGCTCGCGCTGACCGTGCGCACCTCCGACATCAACGAGACCACCGTCGGGCTACCCATCACCATCCGGTGAACCGCCGGGCCGGCATCGGCGCACCGATCAGGCCCGGATGTCGCAGGCGAACCAGTCACGGCTCGACGATAAGAAGTAGTTCCCGGGGGCGCCCTGCGCGGCGAGAAGAGCCGCAACCCGGGCGTCGGACCGTGCGGTGTGGTGTGAAAGTACGGGCCGCTGACCCGGAATGATGTCGGGTTTTCATGCCGCGGACCACACCCGCGTCCTGCAGGAACTCGACGTTAGGTCGGCCCGTCCTCAGGGACGACGCCCCGACCGTCATCTGGGCTGTGCGGGGAGGCCGCACCGCGGCGGCGGGATCGCCGGGCCAGGGCCGCACCACCGGCAGTGAGCACGACGAGCACGATGACCGCGAGGATGAACGGCCACGACCCAGGGGATGCGCCGTAGGTGCCCAGCGCCACGAAAGCGATCGTGCCGGGGATGATCCCCAACGCCGTGCCGACGATGTAGTCGCGGGTCCGGACACCGGTCAGCCCGGCCGCGTAGTTGATCGCGGTGAAGGGCAGCACCGGGACCAGTCGCACCCCGAGGACCGCGAGCAGGCCGCGGCGGCGCAGCAGCGCATCGACACGGGCGACCCGGGCTCCGGTGATCCGTTCGACGGCGTCGCGGCCCAGGACCCGCCCCAGCGCGAACGCGGCCAGCGCGCCGAGCAGCGCGCCGAGCAGAACGACGACGACGCCCAGCACTAGCCCGAACAGGACACCGGCCACCGTGGCGAGGACGTTCTTGGGCACTGGGGCCAGCGTCGCCACCGCGTACAGGAGCACGAACAGCACCGGGGCCCCGGGCCCGGCCGAGGCGATGCCGGTGCGGAGCCGCTCCACATCAGGCAGGCCGACGATGCCCGCGACGGTGCCTGCACCCGCCAGGATGACCACGAACACGACCAGGCGCACCCACACCGCGCGGGCGGTCGGCTGATCACCGGTAACCGCGCCACCGCGCGGACCGCCACCGCCCCCAGCGTCGACTCGGTTGCGCCGCTCCATCAGTGCGTGGCCCTCGACCGGTTCAGCTCAGGCCGGCGACTCGGTGGGTGTGCGGGATCGTTCGTTAAGGTCTCGGCTTCCATGTTGCTGTCCGTCCTCTCGCCTTGCCCCTCACCGCGCGCGGTGAGGGGCAAGGCGAGAGGACGCGAACAAGGGAGAGCGGCATTGTCGGCCTCTGGGCGAGTCAGTTGACCTCGTCCATGGTCTGCCCGCAGCAGCAGGTGGGGTTCTGCTGGCCTGGGCAGTCCGGCGGGGCGCTCTTGGTGACCGTGACCTCGCAGCCGCACTCGGGCAGCGGGCAGCGATAGACTTCGCCCTGACGAAACGGCATCGGGTGTCTCCTTTTTGACGGTGTTGGGTGGGACACGACCACGCTATAAGCTGGCCCTCAGGGCCAGGTCAAGCCGCGAGGGGAAGAACCCTGTGAGCACCCCGAACATCACGTTCACCGCCGGTCAGGCCACAGCGCGGGCCGGGATCAGCCGTAAGGCGTTGCGCGTCTACCTCGCGCGGGGTCTGGTGGCCGACCCTGAGCGCACCCCAGCCGGCTACCGCCTCTACACCCCTGAGGACGTGGCGGTGCTGACCTTCATTCGTCAGGCCCGTGCCCTGGGACTGCATCTGGACGACATCGCCGACATCGTGGCCATCCACCGCGGCGGTGTGGCACCCTGCGCCGCGGTCGGCGAGCTCATCGATACCCGCATCACCGAGATCGATACCGCCATCGCCGACCTCCGTGCCCTGCGCGCCACTCTCACCCGGGCTCGCGGGAGCGCCCCGTCCTCGTGCCGGACGGGTGGCACTGACCCCGAGGCCTCGGTGTGCGCGATCGTGGAGCACGCCGAAACGGCGTGCTCCATCCCCGCCGCCGTCGCCGAGCGATGGCCCAGCCAGACACGGCCAGGTTCGTCTGGGTGGGTGGGCCGAGCAGCGGGGTAGCACCGACAGGGAGGGCAAGCCCAACACCCCGAACGCGAGTACCGAGCCGGTGGCGCCTATGAACCCACGCTGCGCTGGTTGCTCCCGCTCAGTGGCGGCCCAGCCCAGCCCCGACGCCTACCGACCGCGGTACAGGACCGACTCGGTGATCGAGCCGTGGTGGCGGCGCTGGCGCGATCAGCGGCCCATCATGCCGTTCCCGCCGTTGCTCTGGCCCATGCCGCCCATGTCGCCGGCCATCATATGGGCCATAGCGGGCCGCATCTGCTCATGCATGCGGAGGGCGGCGTCGCGCTGGTCGGCCGGCAGGCTCTGCACCATCCGCTGCATCATCTGGTCCATCTGCTTGATGTCCGGCGGTTGACCTCCGCCACCGCCGGGGGTGGCCTGAGCGGCTGCTGGCGGTGGCGCGGTCGCGGGTGTGGCGAAGGCGACTCCGGTGCCCGCGGCTGCGACGCCGAGGACCACCACCGCCGCGGTGAGAGCCGCTCGAACCTTGTTGTTGTTCCGCACTGGTGTGCCTCCTGGTGGTGGTCGTGGATCCGACGTCTCCCGACGGTAGGTCGGCGTTATGAAGATCCGATGAAGGCGTTGTGCGGAGCCGGTGCGGTGACGGGCAGCCGGACCAGGAATCGGCTGCCGCGCCCGACGTGGCTGTCCACGGTGATGTTCCCGCCGTGGGCGGTGATGAGTTCGGCGGCCACGGCCAACCCGATGCCCGAGCCCCCGGGTGGGGCGGTGGCGCCGCGGAAGAAGCGGTCGAACACCCGCGGGAGCTCGTCGTCGGGGATCCCGCGACCGGTGTCGGCGACCGCCAGCTCGACATTGTCGGTGCTGCGGGTCAGGGTGACGGTGATCCTGCCCCCGGGCGGGGTGTAGGTGGCGGCGTTGGTCAGCAGGTTGGTGACCACCTGGCTGATCCGCCCCGGGTCGGCGAACGCGGTGACCTCGTCGAGGTGGGTGACGACCGCGAGTTCGAGCTCAGCGAAGTGACCGGCCAGGCCGTCCAGCGCGGCGCCGACCAGGGGACGCAGCGCCACCTCACGGCGGCGCAGGGTGAACCCGACCGCGTCGGCGTCGGCCATGGTCTCCAGGTCCGCGACCAGTCGACCCATGCGCAGCGATTCCTCGTGCAGCGAGGCGATGAGCTGCGGGCCCGGTGGGGTGATCCCGTCCTGGATGGCTTCGAGCTGGCCCTGCAGGATCGCCAGCGGGGTCCGCAGCTCGTGGGCGATGTCGGCGGCGAAGGCGTGGCGCAGCTCGTCCTCGCGGTCCACGGCGTCGGCCATGGCGTTAAACGATCGGGCCAGCTGACCGATCTCATCCTTCGAGGACACCCGCGCGCGGCGGTCACGGTGACCGGCGGCCAGCTCGTCGGCGGCCGCGGTCAGCTCGGCCAGCGGCCGGGTGGTGCGCCGGGCGACCAGCAGCCCGACGAGCAGGGCCACCGCGCCGGCGCCCAGCGCGGCGAGCAGCAGCAG
>JALYTS010000114.1 GCA_030854185.1 Actinomycetota bacterium
GCGGTCGCCAGGGTGCGGGCGACTTCGGCGGTGACCGGGCCCCACCCGGCGATCTCACCGGGATACCGGTCGCGGCCGAGCAACGTCGACAGCCCCACCCGCAGCTCCACGCCGACCCGTCGCCCGGGTTGCGTCGCGCCGGGGCCGCCCGGGGCGGGCGCCTGCTCCATCGATGTGGCCGCACCGTCTCCCCGCGCGGCCACATCGTCATCTGGGCGATCCCCTTCCGAGCGGTCCCCGTCTGAAGCGCTGCTCGCTGGGGTATCACCATCGACGGGATCATCACCGCTGGCCAGCGGTCCCGTCGGATCGTCGGGATCGGCGGGTGCACCCGGGTCGGTGCCGGTGTCCGGGTCGGCGTGGTGGTCGGTGTCGTGGTCGGTGCGCGACAGCAGGTCGGTGATGATCTCGTCGCGGGTGCGGTGTTGCCAGCGGCCGTCGAGCAGACCGAGGTAGATGTCGGCTCGCAGCGGACCGATCCGCCCGCGATGCCCCGCGCGTTTCGCCGCCCGGGCGAGTTCCTCGACGTGGGCGCACGCGGCAGCGGCCTGCTCCACCGGCAACGCCGAGCCGGTGACGGTGGCGGTACCGTCCTCGGTCAGATACCCGATCACGGTGCGTTCCCGCACCGCGGTCGCGTACCGGCGGGCGGCCCACTCCGGGTCCAGCGCGATCACCAGCTTCTTCATCCGCGCCGCCAGCTCTCCGGTGGTGAGTCTGGTGGCCTGGGGCAGCAGCCGCGCGCACACCACCGCGGCCTGCTCGGCGGTCAGGTCAGCGCACAGATCCGCGAACACCCACGCCTTGCTCCGGCAGATCCCACCGGTGTCCAGTGCGGTGAACACTGCGGGCAACCGCACCACCAGGGTCTCGGCGAAGTCGAGTTCCCGGTCGGCGGCGTGGCGGGTCCAGGCCAGTGCGGCACGGATCTCATCGCCGGCATAGGGCGGTGACTCCGCCAGCCGGCCCACCTCATCAGCGCCGGCGTCGGGGTCACACAACCCGACCTCCACCATGGTGGCCAGCAATCGGGCCTGTCGTGGGACAATTGCCGGGCCCGGGCCCGCAATACGTCCACCGCATCCACACCAGTCACCGCATGAATATCAACCCCAGCCAACAGCGCACCCAACTCAGGGCCCGGCACCATCTGCGCCAGACCCTCGGGAATCAACTGCCGCACCATCACAACCCGAACGCTACAAGACAGGTCTGACAGTCTCGGCTAGTACGCGATTGCCGCCTACCTCAACGAGTCGGCGCTATCGCTCAGGTGCACAAGCCGCAGAGAGCCCGGTCCATGTCCGAGCGCTGTTCCCGAGTGCTGCGTCCCGTCACGTAGACGGTGGCGCCCTCCGCACCTAGCTCGGCCGCGATCGCGCGGCTCGCACCACGCGTCGCCCCAGCCACCAGCGCGATCGTTGCCGTCAGCTGCTACCCACGAAAACAATCCCGGCAGGACGGTCAGACAACTACCGACGCTCTACACATCCCACGCGAGACCGCGCGGCATCTGGTCGCTGACCACAACGCCGACTACGGGCTAAGGGGATTCCATAGACGGAGAATCCCGATGCACGTGATCAGTCGTTGCACCAGGCTGGGCGGCATGATTCCGAAGATCACCCGCATCAATCCCGGCCAGCTTCACAAGCCACCCGGCTATCACCACATCACGGTCGTCGAGCCTGGCCGTATCGCATTCCTGGCTGGGCAGTGCCCGCTCGACGTCTCCGGCGGCCTTGTCGGTCCCGGAGACATCAATGCCCAGATCGACATGATCGCGTCTAACGCCGCGACCGCCCTGGCGGCCGTCGGCGCTAAGCCGAGCCACGTCGTTCGCTCCGTGATCTACGTGGTCAGCGGCGACACCGCGGTACTGGCCGCCGCCTGGCGCCGGCTGACCAGCTCGGTCATCGGACCCGCGTTCACCACGGCCAGCACACTCCTGGGCGTCGCGCAACTCGGGTTCCGGGGTCAGCTCATCGAAATCGACCTCACCGCGGCGCTACCCGACTGACAGTCAAGCCGGGAGTCGGCGTGGCGGCAGAGCAGCATGTGCTTGCAGCCTGCTTGGAACTCGTAGTCCACGTCGACGACGCGGCTGCTCACGCCTAGTTCAGCGAGCTTGGCACGCAGCGCATTCAGCATCGGATACGCCCCGGTATGGTCCATTGCTGCGAGCGGGAAGATGCGCAGCTCGGAGCGGGTGACGCGGATCAGCTCGCAGATCATGTCGCGGTGGGTCGGGAAGTCGAGGCGGTCGGCGTAGCTGAACAGCAGGTGCGAGCTGAGCACGAGGTCGAAGCTGGCGTCGGCGAACGGTAGGTGCGGTAGGCGGCCGGGCACGTAGCGCTCGGGGTGGGCGCGCAGGTCCGCGGCGAAGCGGACGCCGGAGGCGCGGCGGGAGCTCTGGTGCTCCTCAGGGTCGGCGAAAAAGGTCCCTCGGCATAGACCAGGTCGCAGGCTGTGACGTCCCCGCCGCCGGCATTGACCTCGGCGGTGAAGCTCGCTGTGCGGCCGGGCAGTCGAGGATGCGCTTGGCGAGGTCACCGTTGGAAAGAGCGAACATGGCCCGGTACTCAGCCAGCGAGCGGGAGCTGACCAGCATGGCGCCTATCCCGCTGGGGCGAACTGGAAAGCTGTCGGCCTGCATCGGCTGGGGTGGTCCTCCCGCCATCTTGGTGTCGCTACCGTTGCCAGCGTCCCAGATCCGGGCCACGCGTTTCCGCCAACGCCGAGCGCAAGGACCGAGTTGGTCGGTGCCCAGGGGGTGCGCCCAGGACGGCGGCGCGAAGCGGTGCAGCGACATCTATCGGCACCCTCTCTCCAGAAGTTACGCTTATCTGGCAGTTGCCTTATGTCGGCAAGAGACGATCGGGCGGGGAGGTTTCGATGACGCTCGTGGTGCGGCTGGCGGACAAGGAAGACCTCGAGGTGTGTCAGGCGCACCTGCGGCGGGTCCTGCACGAGGACCTGCGCGGCTACCACGAGCGCTGGCACCACGACATCGACGATCTCGCCGGAACCTACCTGGACCGACCGGGGTGGGCGCTGCTCGTCGCCGAGCTCGACGACGCGTTCGCCGGGACCACCATCGTCAAACCAGGTGGTCCGGCCAGCCCACCCACGCCGGCCTGGCTGGCCCGCCGCTACGCGACCCAGCACACCGGCCAGTTGTCCAGGGTGTGGATCGTGCGTGAGCTGCGCCGCCGCGGGGTCGGGCGCGCGCTGGTCACCGCAGCCGCCCGCTGGGCATTGGGCCCCTGCGGCTACGACGTGGTGTGCCTGCACACCGACGCCTCCTCGCCCGGTGCGCTGGACTTCTGGCGGTCCTACCCGGCCGCGGTGGAGGTCTTCGACGCCCGGCCCGATCCCTGGGACACCGTCCACTTCGACCTCGACGCCGCTCGACTACCCGACCTCGACGCCGCCCGACTACCCGCGAGCTCGATGCCATCAGACTGCCGGGATGACCAATGATCCAATCGACTCTCCGGCGGCTTCCCCGACCACCGGGCCAGCTGGGTGGCGACGCTCGGATGTCGTCATCGATCTCCTGCGACTGCACCGGGAGCTGACGGCGTTGCCCACCCTGTCACCCAACCCGCACACCAACGCGTTGTTCACCGAACTGGTCACAGTGGCCACCCACCCCGCCGACAGCGACATCACCCAGCAGGTCCTCGCGGACCCGGCGATCCGTCGCATCACCCCGGGACTGCGCAGCCTGTGCTCAGCCGGCGAGATCGAGCTCGAACGTGCCTGGGCCCGGCGGATCATCACCAGTCGCGACCCACAGCGGGAACTGCGCGAATTCCCCTACTTCACCAACTACGAGCAACTCACCCGCCTGGAACACCACGCCGTGCTGGGAGTCACCGAGCGCGCCCTACCCCGGATGCTGTTCGTGGGCGCCGGCCCGCTCCCACTGACCTCGCTGCTGCTCGCGACCCAACACGGCCACACCGAAATCGACAACATCGACATCGACGCGGAAGCCACCCAGCTGGCCCAGCAACTCACCGGCGCGCTGCAGATCGACTCGCTGCGCTTCCGCCGCGCTGACGTGCTGACCTGTACCGATGTCGCCGGCTACGACCTGGTGTACGTCGCAGCGATGGTCGGCCCGAACCCCGACGACAAATCCCGGGTGATCAAACACCTCGCCCAGCAGATGAGGCCCGGAGCGCTGCTACTCGCCCGCAGCGCCCACTCGCTCCGGACGTTGCTCTACCCACCGCTAACCCTGCGCGACCTGGCCGGATTTCGCCCCCTAGTCGTACTCAACCCCCACACCGACGTGATCAACTCACTGATCATCGCCCAGAAACCCCCACAACCCCGACCAACATCCCCACCCGACGACACTCAAGCGCCCTGACCCACGAAGACACGACGCAACCTATGCATGACCGACACCGGAGCCGAGCGCTGCACCGTCATCGAGGCGATGGCTCGAGATCATCGACCGGCACCCCCGATCGGCGTGGTGGCGGTCGATCGAGTGCCGAATAGTCGAATAGTCGAATAGGTCAACCGGAGGTGGAGTCTGGCGCTCCTGGACCGCGGATAGCTACTCTCGAGGAAATCGTCGGGTGGCCGGAGGATCCTGACCCTGAGCCCAAGGACTCCTCACTCCGCTGTTGTTTCCTTAGTCTACCTTCGCCTGTAAGCGCGGGAAAGCTCACGGTGTTGTCGGTGGCTCTGGCCGAGGCCATGCGGCGGATTCACAACGGCGAGTCGGTAAGCGCACTGTTCGACGCCCCCTGACTGTTTCGACGTCATTGGGACGGTCGGGTAGAACTCCCGATCCGCCGGTCAGCCGAAGCTGACGCGGTCAGCCAGAAGTCCAACAGCCCGGTGTCCCCGGTCGAACACAGCGTGGTCCTCGTCCGCGTAACCAGAGAGGTCGCGGACCTCGTCGTCGGCAGGCGGAACCGAGGCGCGGGTCCGCACGATCGACTCGATCCAGCGGTGGGCGCCGCCGAGATGTCGCAGCAGCTGTCCGACGTTCCAGCCGGGGCAGGACGGCACCGGCGTGGTGAGGTCCGCGCCCGCCACGGCGGCCCGTGCCAGCTCGATCTGCGTGCCGATCTCGTCGCAATAGCGCTGGTAGCTCAGCCGGATCCGGCCGAGGTCGCTGGCGGCGCCGTGCGTCGGGTTCAGCTGCTCCATGTGGTATCTCCCTCGGTGCTGCTCCGGTGCGCTCATTCTGCGAGCTTGCGTACCTCACTGTGACTGCCGTGAACCGCAGGACTCATCGCCGGTCGGCTGGCATGCGCCTCGGCATGATGGCCGCGCGTGCTCACCTCTGATTGATGAGGGCGAGCAGGTCACGGTAGGCCCGGTCCGGCTCCCCGGACACGGTCATCACGGTGCGGGTGCCCGGTCGGCTCGCGACGACCTCAAGCATTCGACTGTTCATCGCCGGCAACTCTTGGACCCCGCCGCTGCGTTCCATCAACACCGCGGCGTCGCGGTGAGCGGGCGTCTCGGGGTGGCGAGAGCGGTGAACGAAGCGGCGGGTGAGATCTTGTGGGTTGCTGAGCAAGGCGAGTTCGACGAAGTCGGCGCCGACCTGTTGACAGAGTTTCTCCAACTCGACGATGAACTCGACTCGGCCGAGGAACTGCGGGACCACGACGTCCCTGCCTGCCATGAGCTGGACCCGGGCCATCTCCACCGCCATAGCCCGCGCGATGAGCCCGGCGTCGGTCGGGTGGTCCAACCAGCGCCCGAGCATCGCGCGGACCACGTCAATATCCAGTGCCAGTGTCAGCGGATGCGCCTCGGCATACATCCGCGCCAGCGTCGACTTGCCGCTACCAGGGGCACCGTTGATGAGCACCAGGCGAGCCACGCATCCGATCTTACGAACCCACCCGCAACGCGTTGGCGCAATCCCGCGGCTGCCCAAGCTAGAAGGAGTCGACGTCTTGGTCGTCGGCACCGGAAGTCCGTCGGTCGGTGACGTGACCGCCGGTCGAGCGCCCAGCCAGCGGCTGGGTACCGGGTTGCTGGCGCAGTCGAGTGGATCTGGTGTCGTGAACTAGACAGCACGGACGTTCCACCCGACCGAAAAGGTCCGTGCTGTCGAGTTCACGACGTGCACGATCTCACCTCGCGCGGCGGGTGCCGGATCGACCATTGCTCTGCTGGACGTCCCGATGACGTTCGGGTTAGGACGGGGCGTCGGTCAGTTCCCGGTAGTAGCAGAGAAGCGGCTGGGCCCGGCCCGGCTCGGTGTTGGTGTATCCGTGCCGTTCGTAGAAGCGGCGCGCGTCGATGTCGTCACCGTCGACGTTGATCTCGAGTAATTCGCCACCGCGTTCTCGGGTCATGGCCTCGGCGGCTTTGAGCAGCGTGGATCCCAGTCCTCGTCCGCGCAGTTCCGGCACAACATAAAGCTCGTCGAGAAGGGCCACCGGACCCTCGTACCAAACGTTGGGGCGCAGCGTCAGCAGCGCGAAGGCGACAGCGGGATCACCCGCCAGCAGGGCGATCACCTGTGCGCCGGCCAGGAGCCGCCGGAGCCGGGTAGCGAGGACTGCGGGCCCGGGCGTGAGCGTGCTGTACTCCCGGTTGAACGCATCCAGCAACCCGGCCACGGTGGCAGCCTCCGCGACCGTGGCCGCCCGGGGCGCACTGACCGACGGCTGCTCCATCTACCCGAGTATGCCGGAGACGTTCGAAGTGATCACGCACCTCTCGCAGGTCGTCGACACCGCGTTCTGGATGCAGACTGCGTCAAAAGGAGCCTGATTTACAGCAGTCTGCATCCAGAACGCGGTCCCGGGGTCGGGCTTCGGTTGGTGACGGCCATTCGGTGGGCTTGCGGTGACGGTGCGTAATCCGGGTACCGTGCCGATTCGCTTGCGCGCTGCAGCAATTCGGCGGCTACGCCACGATGAGGAAGGTCGACGCGAGGATGAGCTACTGGCTCGGGGTCGACGTGGGCAGCACCTTCACCGCCGCGGCGATCTGCCGCATGGAGGCGGGGCGGCGGGCGATGCCCGAGGTGGTTCCGCTGGGTACCCGCTCGAACGCGGTGAGTTCGGTGGTCTACCTGGGCCAGGACGGTGAGGTGATCGTCGGGGAGGCGGCCGAGCGCCGCGCCGTCACCCACCCTGACCGGGTGGTTCGCGAGTTCAAGCGGCGCATCGGTGATGAGGTCCCGATGGTGATCGGCGGTGCGCCGCACTCCGCGCCCGAGATCACCGCCAAGGTGGTCCGTTGGGTCGTCGACCGGGTCACCCAGCGTGAGGGCGGACCCGCCGCGGGCATCGTGATCACCCACCCGGCCAGCTGGGGCGCTTACAAGACCCGGATCATCGCGGAGGCGCTACGCGTGGCCGACCTTCCCCAGGTCACCTTCCGCACCGAACCCGAGGCCGCGGCAGCGAGCTACGCGCTGCAGGAACGCATCGAGTCGGGCAGCACGATCGCGGTCTATGACCTCGGCGGCGGAACCTTCGACGCCGCCGTCGTCCGCAAGACCGGGGCCACGACGTTCTCCGTGCTCGGCCATCCCCAGGGCCTCGAGCAACTGGGCGGTGTGGACTTCGACGACGCCGTGTTCAACCACGTCCTGGCCGCGGTCCCCGACCTCGCCGAGCTGGACCCCGACGATCCCGCCACCCTGGAAGCGACCGCTGCGCTGCGGCGGGAGTGCACTGCGGCCAAGGAAGCGCTGTCGGTTGACACCGAGGTGACGATCCCGGTGCTGGCGCCGGGGATCCGGTCGCAGGTGCGGCTGGTCCGGGCCGAGTTCGAGGACATGATCCGTTCCCAGGTGGCCGAGACCGTCGAGGCGCTGCGCCAGACGCTTCGATCCGCAGCCATCGAACCCCAGGGCCTCGACGCGGTACTGCTCGTCGGCGGCTCTTCACGGGTGCCCCTGGTCGCGCAGCTCGTCTCCGCCGGGCTCGGTCGGCCGGTCGCAGTCGACTCTGATCCCAAGGCCGCGATCGCGCTCGGCGCAGCGCTGTCCGCGGTTCCCGCTGGCGCGGCCGATTCGGCCCCTTCGAACAGTGCCGACGCGGGGGTTCCACTGGTCCCGCCGCAACGCTCAGCGGTGGGATCCACGCCTGAGGTCCCCACGACAGCCCCGATAGTGATCCCGCAGCGGCCGGTTCTGACCAGCACCCCGTTAGACATCGAGGTCGCCGAGCCACGGTGGCGTCAACTGCTGGGCGCCCAGGGCGGCTCGCGGCGGGGGACACTGGTCGCAGCAGCGGCAATCCTCGCCCTCGTCGTGGCTGGGGGTGCCGTGTTGGTGCTGACTGCCGGTAGCGGTCCTGCCGCCCCGGCTCAGGTCGGGTCCCCGGCGGTGACCTCCGTCGCGCCTCCGCCTCCGCCGAACGCCGGCAACGGCGGCGACCCGGCCCCACCCGACGGGAGGGCCGCCCCGGCCCCCATCGCACCGCACACCACCGGTGCTGGGCTGCCCGCGCCCCGGCCGATCGGCAGTACCGGCGCCAGTGTGCCCACCATCCCGGCCAACCCTCCGTCGACCGCGGCGATCCCAACGACCACCACCTCGCCCCCCGTTACGACCACCAGCGAGGTCCCTCAGACCACCGCGCCTGTGACTACGACTGCGATCCCGACGTCCAGCGCGCCCGGTCATAAGAAGCATTGATCCGCTGGCCACAGCCAGGCTCGCGAGGGTGGAAGGTCCGGGCCAGGTGTTCGGCTCGCTAGGCTGACCGGTCACGCGTAACTTGCAACGGCTGAGCGGTTCTGGCTCGATGGTGGTGAGGGTTGATGGCGGGGGAGCAGGAGGCACCGCGCGGCCAGGCTCCGCCGGGGACTGAGCGCGGCAAGCGGCTGCGGCCGAAGTTCCACTACGAGCTCATCGGCTGTGGGCTGGGCGGCCACGAACTCCTCGGCACCGACGTCGCTGAGATCCGACCCGTCGACGACATGCTCGTGCGGGAACTCGGCGATGGGCTTCGCTGGTATCGCTGCGTGCGGTGCGACGCGTGGGTTCCGATGGCGCCGCCGGTGGCACCGACTCGCGAACACCTGCCTGATCGCTCCGAGATCAACCTGCCACTGCGGGGGCGACCGCTGCGGGACCGCTACGTGCTGCGCCTGATCGCCCTGGATCGGCTCGTGCACTTCCTCGTGCTCGGTGTCCTGGCGGTGGCGGTATTCCTGTTCGCCGCCAACCGGGTGGCCCTGAGCCACACGTTCTACCAGATCCTGGACGTGGTGCAGGGAGGCGTCGGCGGCCCGAACGGTCAGGCCGGCGGAGGCATCCTCCAGGAACTACGAAAGGCCTTCGCCGCGAAACCCTCCACGCTGTTACTCGTGGGTTTGGCATTGGCCGGCTACGCGCTGCTCGAGGGCATCGAAGCTGTGGGCCTGTGGTTCGCCCATCGGTGGGCCGAATACCTCACATTCATCGCGACGACGCTGCTGCTGATCCCCGAAGTCTACGAGCTGACCGGCCGGATCACCGTCACCAAGATCATCACATTGATCATCAATCTTGCCGTGGTCGGCTACCTACTGTTCGCCAAGCGCTTGTTCGGCCTGCGCGGCGGCGGGCGCGCCGAGGCTGCCGAACGCGCCCATGACACCGGCTGGCAAGCGCTGGAACGCACCTCGCCACCGCCGGCCCCAGTATGAAAAGCAGAACAGTGTGACCAGCCGAACCGCTGGCCCAGCCACGCCCCCCGCCCGCCGCGGGATGACGGCAGGCGGCGAGGTGGCCGTCTCGGTACTGGTCGGGGCGGCCGCGGCGGTGCCGGCCAGCATGGCGACGTCCGTGCCGCTGGGTCTGCTGCTCGGCTGGGACCTCGCGTCGCTGGTCTACCTCACCTGGTTGTGGTCCACGATCCGCAACCGCGACGCGCGCAGCACGGCGCAACGTGCCACCGTCACCGACCCCGACCGCGCCGTCACCGATCTGCTCCTGCTCGGCGCGGCCATCGCCAGCCTGGTGGCGGTCGGGTTCGTGCTGGTTCGAGCCGGACAGCAGCACGGCACCCAGGAGCTGTTCCGGGTGGGGCTCGGGCTGGTGTCCGTCGTGCTCTCCTGGGCCATCGTGCACACCGTCTTCACGCTGCGTTACGCGCAGCTCTACTACGCCGGGGAGGACGGCGGGATCGATTTCAACCAGCCTGAGGCGCCCACCTACACCGACTTCGGCTACCTCGCGTTCACCATCGGGATGACCTTCCAGGTCTCCGATACCCCGCTGCGGAGCAGGATCATCCGGCGAACCGCGCTGCGGCACGCTCTGCTGTCCTATCTGTTCGGCACCGGCATCCTGGCGACCACGATCAACCTGGTCGCCAGCCTTAGCAGCAAGTAAGACAGCCTCAGCAGCAAACAAGCCCGGCGCGTCCGTGTGACATAGCGCAACTAGTCTTGGGTCTGGCGCGTCTACCGTCGGGGCGGCAGCGCCCGAAGATCCTAGGGTGGGATCGACCACAGGCGCAGGGAGTGGTGTGGCTGGCGGAGAAGGGCGCTCGGGTCCCGGCGGGGATCCCCGCGGTGATCGTCGGCGCCGGGCGCCCACTCCGCCGCGGTCAGGCGTCCCGCGCCGTCCGTCGGTCCCGCCGGATCCGCCGGATCGAGCGGGTCAGCCGGGTCAGCCGGGTCAGGCGGGTAAGCCCGGTCAGCCGGGTCAGGCGGGTAAGCCCGGTCAGATGGGCCGGCCGGGTCGCGATGGGCGTGCTGACCGGGCACGGGCAACGGTGCCGCCGGGGCGTGCGCGGGCGCAGGTCGGCGCCAACGGGCACCGTGGTGGTCGGGACGGTCGGCCCCCCGGGCATCGCCCGGCCCGCCGCCATGACCGCCGGGGAGGATCGATCGCGCGGTGGATTATCGTGCTGGTGTCGTTGGTCGTGTTCAGCGTCACCGGGTATGGCTGGAGCCAGTACCACGAACTGTTGACCGGGATCGGCAGGTCCGACGCGATCCGAGAGGACGCCCCCAAGTCGGCCGGCGGGGACACCAACATTCTGATCATGGGATTGGACAGTCGGCTGGACGAGAACGGCAAACCGCTGCCGCCGGAGATTTATCAGGCATTGCACGCCGGTGACGAGCAGGTCGGCGGTTACAACGCCAACGTCTTGATGCTGGTGCACCTGCCCGGCAATGGTTCCAGGGCCACCGCCATCTCCATCCCGCGCGACGACTACGTCAGCCTCCCGGGCAGCCCGGACGGTGTCTCGAAGGGGAAGATCAAGCAAGCCTACGGCTTTGCGTTCGACCAGGAACACAAGAAGCTGACGGCCGCCGGCGTGACCGACCAGACCAGCCTGGAACAGGGGAGTCGCGATGCTGGTCGCCAGGAAGAGGTTGATACGGTCGCCCAGTTCTTGGGGGGCGTGCCGATCGACCATTTCGTGGAGGTGACCATGGTCGCCTTCTACCAGCTCGCCCAGGTGGTGGAGCCGATCACGGTATGCCTGAAGGAGGACACCCGCGACACCTACTCCGGCGCGGATTTCCACAAGGGTTACCAGCAGATCAACGCCGCTCAGGCGGTGGCTTTCGTGCGCCAGCGCCGCGATTCCGTCCACATGCAGCTGAACTTCAGCGATCTGGACCGGGAACGTCGCCAACAAGCCTTCATCGCCTCGCTGGTCTTCCAACTCAAACAGGCCGGGACGTTCCTGAACCCGGCGCGACTGCGCGGATTGATCAGTGTGGCCAAGCAGAACATCGCCGCCGACACCGGCTTGGAGCTGCTGTCCTTCGCCCAGCAGGCGTCCGCCCTGACCGGTGGGAACATCACCTTCCATACCCTGCCGATCGTCCGCTTCGGCACCAACCCGGCCGGCGAGGACGTCAACATCGTCGACGTGCCCCAGGTCCAGGCGCTCGTGCACAACCTGATCGGTGGCCCCACCCCCACGCCGGTCGTCGCCGCACCCGCCCCGGTGTCCGGCAGCCAATCAGGCATCGTGGACGTGATCAACGCCACCAACCGCAACGGGTTGGCGGGGTCGCTGGAACACGCCCTGACCGCCACCGGCTTCACCCAGGGTGTCACCAGCACCGCCCGCCGGCACCGGAGCACCACGACGATCTACTACCCTGATTCCGCCGCCGCCGACTCGGCCAAGACCCTGGCCAGGATGCTCGGTGAGCTACCCACCGCACGGGACTCAACGGTGTCGACCGGGCACCTCCGGGTGGTCCTGGGTGCCGACTACACGATGCCCGCCAGCCTCGGCGCCACCAACACTGTCCCGGCCGGCGACTCATCGCCGGGCCCCGTGACGACGCCGAAACCGGGCGCCGCACAGACCACCGAGGCGGACCCCGACAGCATTTCCGGTGCCGGGGTCCAGTGCGTCAAATAGCGGGGCGAGGGCCGAGTCCGCGCCTGGCGCCGACGCTCAACCCGCCGTCGCCTAGATAAGGAGATCACGGCTTGTGTGCCTACGACGACAGTATGTGTCACCGTAGGCACACAAGCCGTGATCAACCCTTGCTGAATGTCCAGACCTCCTGCCGCATGCGCAACAAATACAGTCGTCACGCAGCTGTCGTGCCCGCGTGTGAGGTTGAGCTCGCCGTGCGTAGCAGCTCCGCCGGCTCGGGCACCTCGATATCCTCGTTGTACGGCGGGAGCTCGGCAAGGCGTTCGAACACCTCCAAGCGGTCACCGGCAGGGAGCTCAGCCGCCGCGGCTGTGAGTAGCCGCCGATTGTGTGAGCCGCGTCGAAGGCTGCCGCACATCCCCGCCGCCGGGCATCTGCAGCTGCCAGTCCATCCCCAGTGGACCTGCACGTCCTGCGAACGCACCGTGATCTCGGGGTGATTGTCGCTGTGAAGGCCGAGCACGCGGCACCCGAGACCTGAGTCCGGCCCACGAGTACCAGCCGACCGGCGGCCGGGCGGGAGCGTATCCCCGTTCGTGAGGGGTTGGCCGTCGATGAGTGTATTCGGCGGGTCAGATGCTCGTATTGAGTCTGGTGTCGTTTGTGATCGCGCTGATCTCCGACAGCTTCTGGGGTCTGGCCGCCAGCAGCGTGCGTTCGTGGTTCGCGCGCTCTCCTCGGCGCCTGGAACGCGTCGGCGGTGCCGGCGGGCTGGCCATGATCGGCCTCGGTGTCGGCCTTGCTGTATCCGGACGCAACAACTGAACCAGTCTCAATCCGGGTTCCCATCCCACCACGACGTGCGTGGATCAACCCGCCGGACGCGGGAGTGTCGAACACCTCAGAGCCGTCGAACACGGGTCTGCTTGTTCAGGTGGTTGCGAACATCGCGGCAATGGGTTTGATGTCATCAGGCGAACTCGGGGACGCGGTGACGCGCAGGACGGGTTGACCGCTTTCCTCGGTAACGGCCCAGCTGACGAAGGAGCAGCACACTCGTTCATCGGCGACCAGGTCCTGCAGCTCGTTCAGCACATCGGGAGCGGGCTGGTAGCGGATCTCGAGCTGGCCGTCGTTGAGCTGGGCGGTGGGGGCTGCGATCTGGTGCAGGTGCTGCCAGCGTTGCAGTCGCGCCCGCCCGTCGTCGGATCCGAGCGTGCAGGCTGCAGGAACCTCGCCGTGCTGAGTGGCGTCAGAAGGATCGTTCACGTGGGTCCATTGGTTCCCCTCAACCGTCTCGGCGTCTCTTGAAGTCATGACTGATTGTCGTCGGCCGTCCGGATGGCGCGCAGGTAGGACGGTTCGGTCATGCCGAGTCTCCGTTCGTCGAGCGGCGTCGGCAGTGCAGAACAGTCGTTATTGGAGACTCACCCAGGCTAGCGGCGGAGTGGGTTGGTGAGGGGTCGGCGGTCGGGGTCGATGATCTCTGGGGGTGTGAATTCGACGTGTCCGCCGTGGATGGTGATGTCCCAGCCTTGGCGGTGTACCTGCTGGTGGTGGGCGGGGCACAGCAGGCAGCAGTTTCCTACTGTGGTGGGACCAAGGTCGATCCAGTGTCGCACGTGGTGCGCGGCGCACAGTCCCGGTGGCCGATTACAGCCGGGGAAGCTGCACCCGCGGTCTCGGGCGACCAGGGCGCGGCGGATACCCAGCGGGACGGTGCGCATCGCGCGGCCGACGTCGAGTGGTTCGGAGTCACTGCCTAGGACCACCGGGATGAGTTTGCAATCACAGGCCAGGCGGCGGGCGTCGCCGGCGTTGATCAGTTGCCGGTAGTCCAGGGTGGCGGTGCCCAGGGCGGTGCGTAGCGCGTCCCAGTCGATGGTGACGGTGAGGTGTGGGGGTTCGCCGGCGGTGGTGGGGAACTCGTCGGTGGCGCAGGCCAGGTCGCACAGTTCGATGAGTGCATCGGCGTGGCGTTGCCGCACGGTCGGGGGTGTCCTCGGTGTGGGGGTGGCGGGCGGCGAGTTGCTCGATCAGAGCCCGGACCAGGCTGCCGTGCTCGGCGTCGAGCCAGCCCTCCAGGCCCAGTCGACCGTCGCGGCGGTCCCGCAACCACAACTCCCCCCGCACCGGGGCCGCCGGACCGGGGCCCTCACTCGGTGCCGGACCGTCGGGGTCGAGGGTGGCGACCAGCCGCTGCGCGATGATC
This sequence comes from Actinomycetota bacterium, assembly GCA_030854185.1. Lineage (GTDB taxonomy): Bacteria > Actinomycetota > Actinomycetes > Mycobacteriales > Pseudonocardiaceae. Next base: position 14,506 of record JALYTS010000114.1, read on the forward strand.
CGCAACCGGCGGGGGTCGAAGTCGCGGGCGTAACCGACCAGGTCCGCTTCAGCGCGGTCCCGCGCCGGTTGCGGGACCGACCCGG
>JALYTS010000037.1 GCA_030854185.1 Actinomycetota bacterium
CGACCTCCACCGCTGGACACCCCGCACCCAGCACTTAGGTCATACACCCAACGAACATCAACATCATCCCTGACCAGCAGCAACGGCAACCAAGATCGAATTATCCCGGAAACTCGGGCTAGGGCCGCGCCGGCCGCACACCAATCACGCCTGAGTCTGAGAAAACGCGCGGATGGGCCTTCAAGCCTAGGCTTGAAGGCATGGAATTCCGCAGCCTTGGACGTACCGGAATGCAGGTCAGCCCACTCTGCCTGGGCGCGATGATGTTCGGCGCGTGGGGCGAACCCGACCATGACACGTCGATCGCGATCATCCACCGCGCACTGGACGCCGGGATCAACTTCATTGACACCGCGGACATCTACTCGCAGGGCGAGTCGGAGGTCATCGTCGGCAAGGCGCTGGCCGGCAGCCGCCGCGACGACGTCATCCTGGCCACCAAGTTCCACGGTCCCATGGATGTCCCCATGGGCCAGCCTGGCGGCGACCCGAACAAGCGCGGTAACTCACGCCGCTGGATCATGCGCGAGGTCGAAAACAGCCTCCGTCGCCTCGGCACCGACTGGATCGACCTCTACCAGGTGCACCGCCCGGACCGGCACACCGACGTCGAGGAGACCCTCGCGGCGCTCACCGACCTGCAGCACCAGGGCAAGATCCGCGCGTTCGGCTGCTCGACGTTCCCGGCGCACGAGGTCGTCGAGGCGCAGTGGGTGTCGGAGCGGCGAGGCCTCGGCCGGTTCGTCACGGAGCAGCCGCCGTACTCCCTGCTCGTGCGAGGCGTTGAGGCCGATCTGCTGCCCGTCGCGCAGCGCTACGGCATGGGTGTGCTGCCGTGGAGCCCGCTGGCCGGCGGGTGGCTGACCGGGCGCTACCGCAAGGGCCAGGACACGCCGACGTCGCGGCGCGCCCAGATGCTGCCGGGCATATACGACCTCTCGGATCCGGCCAACCAGCGTAAGTTCGACGCCGCCGACGCGCTGGCCGTGCTGGCCGACAAGGCCGGTATCTCGCTGATCCACCTGGCGCTGGCGTTCGTCCTGGCGCACCCGGCGGTGACCGCGCCGATCATCGGTCCGCGCACCATGGAGCACCTGGAGTCGCAGCTCGGCGCGGCGGACGTGGTGCTGTCGACAGATGTGCTGGACCAGATCGACGAGATCGTCGCGCCCGGTGTCACGCTATCGCGCTCCGACGCGGGCTACCTGGCGCCGGCGCTGGAGGACCCGTTCCTGCGGCGCCGGCGCACCACCTGAGGGCCCGCTACAAGGCCTCGGAGGTGGAGTCTGCGACCGTACGGCAACGTGGGACCATCAGAGATGGCGCAACCACCGCAAGCGAAATGCCCGGTAGTGCTACTCCTATCTGGCGAACTTCGCACTACGGATCAGAAGGTAGGGAGTTCGAGTCTCTCCGGGCGCGCCAAGATTCATTGTTTACACCGCCTCTGACCAGCGGCGGAGCAACAGAAGAAGATTGGATCAGATTGAGCAGATGGATCTTTGTCCATCACACTGTCCGTTAACCGCGTCCACTCTTGTCCCGCGACTCGCAGGAAGCAGGCTCCCGGAGATCGCTCCGCGACCGGCTGCGTCAGTAGATTCAGGACAACACGACGTCCCGCACGAACGTCACGCTCGGTTACCCTGGGTCACCGTGAGCGTTCAAGTTGTGGCCTGGCGTTCGCAGCTCGCTCGACGACAGGGTCGGACTGACCCCCTACCGCGGCACGGCCGGCGCCAACATCGTCCACGCCACCGATTCGTGTCTACCCGGCCCTGTGGCAGTTTCCATCGGCTCGACCTGACGCCGGGGGCCAACGAGCCGCAGGGTATCCCGCATAGCGCCCCTGTGCAGGAACCTCCACCAGACGGGTCGTGCGGGACACCCTGCCGTGCTCAGGCCCTCTGAGCTGTTGTCGACGTTCGAGGGTCATCTGCCCTCAGTCCGCGGCGTAAGTGGCAATTGAGACTTGTCTTACGTTCGGTCCATCTGTAGCCGGATGGTGGTGGGGTCGGGCCACAGGTAGAGCTGGTCGCAGAGTTGGTGGGCCATCCACAGGCCCCGGCCCCGATGCGGCGTCGCTCGTGGGGGTATGAGCCCGGCTAGCGGCGGGATGTGTTGGCCGGTGTCGGTGATCTGGCAGATTATCGAGGTTGGGGTGGTCCATAAGAGTACGGCGGCGGGTGGGGTGCCGTGTTCGAGGGCGTTGGTGGCGATCTCGGTGGCGGCCAGCACGAAGTCGTCGCAGCGGGCGGTGGGCAGTCCGGCCCGGGTGGCGTGACCGGCCACGATGTGGCGCAGCGTGGCCAGCTCGGGGGGGTGGTCGATGATGTGGGTGAGGTCGGGTTTTCCTAGCTCGATCGGTGGCGGCAGCGGATGGCTGGCCAGGAACTGTTCGGCTGGTAAGTGGTCTGGGTTGGGTGTGATCGATCCGTTGACGAGGCTGGGGTGGGCCCGGCGGACCGCGTCGGCGGTGGCGGAGTTGTTGGGGTAGGCGCAGACCAGCGTGAGGTCGCACTCTGCTAGGGCCTGGGTGGTGATGGCGTCGATGTGCATCCACAGCGCCGCGCGGTGCGGGTCGTCACCGCCCGGGTCGGGGGCGGCCACGATCATGGCCGAGCGACCGTCGGGGCTGGTGTCGGCGATCCAGGCCCGGTAGTGGCTGAGCACTCGGCCGGGATGGCGGTAGAGCTCGCCCGGGTCGGTGGTGTGCAGCCCGGTCAGGGTTGGTAGCCGGGCACGCAGTCCGGCCACGGTCGTGGGAGGCAGCACAGCTAGTACCGGCTCACCGCGGAGGAGTCGCTCGGTAACCATGGGCGCGAGGGTGGCGGTCAGATCTGCCGACGGAGGGTGGATGAACCCGTGATGGGTCAGCCCCCGGGCGCCGGCCGAGGTGCACACCACCATCACCTCCTGGCCCGTTCCGTACATCCTTACTGCCCGCTGTGTTGACGCGATTCCCCGGACCGTTATACCCCGTTTGCGTGGGCGCCGAACGCGCGGCACGACAGCCGAACCAGCGCGCCGAGAGGGCGCTCACTCGAAGTGTATGGACCAGGGCGAACCCACTGGTCTAGATTCTGCGAACGAACGGTGCAGCGTGGCACCGTTCGCACACCAGTCACCCGTCGACGCACCGCAACGCACGACCGGCCGGCGCCACTCCGCTCCAGTGGGGTCTGGCCGCCAACCGCTGTGCCGCAGGGCACGAGGAGGACCAGGCCCGGTGATGACCACGAAAGACGCGCACGGCGAACGAGCCGAGCCGCCTGCCGCCGACGATCACACCACCGACCCATCCAGCACCGCCGCGTCGGCCGGGGATACACCAGCCGACGATCCCGCGCTGTGCACGCCGGACCAGCTCCTCGAACTGACCGTAGCCCATCCGGCCGTCGGGGTGTGCGTGGTAGCAGTGGACGGGGAGCTGGACATGGTCACCGCACCGCTGCTCGAAGCATGCCTACGTGAACAGCTCGCCGCTGGCCCGACACATCTGATCCTGGATCTACAACCGGTGCGCTTTATGGCCTCCAACGGGCTGAACTGCCTGCTACACGCCAACGAACTCGCCCAGACCACTGGGGCGCAGCTACACCTCGCCGGCCTGGTCACCCGCGCCGTAGCACGCCCACTCCAGATCACCCAGCTACTGGAACTGTTCAACACCTACCCCACCCTGTCCCACGCCCTGACCGATCTGACCAACTGAGCAACCCCCTCCCGCACCATCCCCCCGCAGAACTGTTGACGGTCCCGACCCGCGTGTGCTGGAACACCCCTGGCAGTCTCGCGGGAGCAGTGGACCGTACACCTCGATGCTCCCGGTACTGCTGACCTTGAACCTGACCGGCTCGTCGCCGAAGAGAAGCTTGTCTGCGGCATCCAAACCGTCACCTTTGATGAGCAGTAAGGTGCCGGGCAGCGCCGAATCCGCGCTGAATCCGGAGTAATGCTATCGATCTTCATGGGGACTCCTTCGAGAGTGAATGGTCACTGGGGCTCAAGGAATGCCCTCATCCAGATCGCGGCGTTGAGCTCCGGTTCGCGCACTTGGATGACCAGGACGAGATCGGCGCAGTAGTTCGAGCCGCGAGTAGTTCGAGGACCCTCTCGCGGTCCGGCAGGTGCTCGACCAGCGCTCGGCGTGTGGAGAAGGTCGATGGGGCTCGCCTGCGCCCCGCTGGGCCTCCGTTTGGGTCACAGGTGGCCCTCACGCGGCCTTTCTACTGGGCCGTCAGCTGTACGGAACCGACGATCTGGTCGATAACACTTGCCGGTGGGGCGCCCGTCAGATCAGACACGGTCACGAAGACCAGCGACGTGGGGATCACTCCGGAGGAGGCGAGGCCGGTCTCGACGGCGACGGTCTCGGCCTGGAGTTTGGCATTGGATTGCGAGTAGTTGAACCGGACGTAGTAGCCGTTCCGGCCGGCGACTTGGGTGGGTCCCTCGCTGGTGATGGTGGCGCCCTGAATCCCCGCCTGGCCGGTGACGGCCTGCTCGGCGGTTTCCGCCGCCGTCCGGGTACTGGCCGCCGGGGTGCTGAGCACGCTCGCGAGGGCGGAAGCGCACCTGACCCCCGTCGAGCAGGTGTCGGGATAGACCATCTGCGGGAGTTGGGGGTGGCTCTGGTCGGGGAGCTGGCGCCAACCAGTGGGGATGGTGACCGAGATGTCGACCCCCGGCCCGGTAAGCCGTGAGTCACCTACCGAGTTCGCCAGTGGATCTGGTCGGCCGGCGATTGCGGGGCCAGCGAACAGTACCACCGAACCCGTGAGCAGTACCACCGAACCTGCAACGCCGACGAAACAGTGTGCAAAACGCATTGCTCCCCCTGTTGCTGGCCCAAACTATTACTCAGGTTAACCCCTTCGGTCAGTTGTGCCAATTATGTGACATGAAAATACGTATCCGATCGCGAAAATACGTATCCGATCGTGGCACATTCCGTAGCACTCTGATCGGGTCCTCGTCCCGTCGTTGTCCTCCGTCGGTCCCTGCGCGTGGCGCTCCGGGGAGGTGTCGGCTTACACGACGATGACGGCTCGCGCACACCATTCCGAGAGACGTCTGGCTGCTAACCTGGCCAGCTACGCAGCGTCGGTGATGAACTCACCCCGCTGCAAGCGCAGCCGAGAACGTCTGCACGATCTCAGCCACCATGCGCTCGGAGAACACCGTCATGATCGACATCCTTGATCATTTGGCTTTGCGATCACCGCGAGGACGCGCGGAATCGTTCTACGGCCGGCCTTCGCGCGGCGGTTTACTTCGAGTTGCGAGGGGGTAACTGACTGCAATCTACGGTCGGGTTTCCCGCAGCGGTGCCGGGCCGTCAAGGGTGATCCGGTGTCCCGCTGGGACGCCCCGAGGCGCACGAGGAGTAGAGGTGGCTGTGGGACCGATCGTTCTGGCGGCGTCCGTCTTGGTAATCATTGGCATACTCATAGGGTCCAGGTTCACCCAGTGGCAGCTGAAGACGCGAGCGAGACGACAAACAGCAGCGCAGCGTTCCCTTTCTAGGCAATTGCTTGGGCTGCGGGCCGCAAGGCAAGAGAATTACTCTGATTGGTCGCAGCTGGGACACCCGGAAAGCGAGTTCAAACGCCGAGCCGCGTGCGGACGCCGTATACCAATGTCATCACGACCGCTTAGGCGCGGTCGACCTCACCCTAGTGGTGTACGAAGCCCTCGCCAATGCCGCCGAGCACGCCTTCACCACGCAGCAGGAACCCGGCTCCATGTGGCTACACGCCAGCATCGCCGACGATGAAGTCCTCATCACCATCACCGACAACGGTACCTGGCGGACCCCCGACACTCTCCCCGGCCACCGCGGCCGCGGACTCCCGCTCATCCACCAACTCACCACCTACGCACACCTCCAACTAGACTCCCAAGGCACCACCCACCGTGCGCCTACGACACCAATTGCCCCCGCAGCGCGCCGACTAGGGCGGTGCCGTTTCAACGGCTGCGAAGCTCCCGTCGCCGCGGCCCTGCATCTGCTCACCCAAGAGCTGCTCTTTCCCCGCTCGACCACACCTGATCAACCGGGCGGGTGACTGCGGACGCTTGGTCTCACGACGACCGGTGGCACCGAACCGCCACGGCTACCCTCATCAATTTGGCGGTCGTGATTCCCTCACCGCACGGTCATCGCGAGCAGGACGGTGTCGTCGTGACCATGGCCGTGAAGCGCCGCGAGGACCGCCTCGCAGAGGGCCTCTGGATCACCAGGTTCCACGGTGCCGACCGCTGCGATCAGTGCCGTCATTCCTTCGTCGAATGACCACCTGCGACGTTCGATCAGCCCGTCAGTGAAGAACAGCACCGTCGTGCCCGGCTCCAGGGTCACTGTGATCGAGGCGGTGTTCAGCGCGTCTAGCTCGATGAGACCGAGCCCGAGCGGCGGTGTGGCGCCCCCGTGGAGGTACCGGGCGCTGCCGTCAGCCCCCAGCAGCAATGGAGGTGGGTGTCCAGCCCGGACCACCTGCAATGACCGGTTCTGCGAGTCGAACACCGCGTAGGCCAGGGTGGTGAACTCCTTCAGGCCTGTCGCGGTCATGAACTGCTCCAGGCACTCGACTACCTCGGGTGCTTCGAAGCGTTGCAGCATGCAAGCACGCAGCGCGCTGCGTAGCTGACCCATCGTGGCCGCCGCGTGGATGTCGTGTCCGACGACGTCGCCGACCGACAGACCTAGCCGGCCATCGGGTAGCACCAGTGCGTCATACCAGTCGCCACCCACCTCGGCCTGCTGCGCGGCAGGCAGATAGCGTGCCGCCAACGCAACCGTCGATAGCTCCGGCAAATGATCGGGCAGCAGGCTGCGTTGCAAAGTCAGAGCAACGTCGTGTTCGCGTTGATAAAACCGGGCGTTCTCGATCGCCATCGCCGCATGGTTGGCGATCGCACTCACCGCCAGCTCAGCCTCGTCGGTGAACACTCCGGGCTCGGAGTGACCGAAGAACAGACCCCCCAGCACAACACCATCACGACCCATCACCGGGACCGCCAGATAAGATCGCACCGACAGATGCCCGGACGGTATACCGTGATGCGGCGACACCTGCCCGTAGCGAGGGTCGGTGGTCACATCATCGAGGCGCACGATACCCGGCCCGCGCAGCGTCGGCGCAAACAGCGGCGAGTCAAGGGGAAGACCGAAGCCAGCGAAATCATCCCGTGACGCACCTGAGACGGTGTAGAGCACCGACGACTCACCGGAATCAGCGACCGCGGTGTAAAAGAAGGCCCCGAAACCCGCGCCGGACAACTCGGTCGCCGCGTCGGTCACCGTCTGCACCATCTGCCGCAAATCGAACTGGGCCGAGGTCAGTGCGACGCCGACCCGATGCAACGCCACCAGCACGGCATGCTCGGCCCGCAGCCGCTCCTGCATCCGGATCCGCTCGATGGCCGCCGCGATAGCCGCAGCCACCTCAGCGAGGATGGACAGGCTCTCCGCAGCCAGCACGTGACGAGCGAAAAGCCCCACGACTCCCACCACCCGGCGACCCGCCAACAGCGGGTACCCGGCGAACGCGACCATCCCCTCGCGTTGCGCCCACACCGGATCACTGACCTGTGGATCGTTGACTACGTCGTTGGTCAGATGCGGGCGAGCGTCCCGCGCGATCCGCCCAATCTTCAACTCCCCCACCGGGACCCGGCTATGCCCACCATCAAGATGGGTATACAAACCCGCACTGGCCCGCAACTCCAGCATCCGATCAGCCTCATTAAGGACCCAGATCCGCGCGAACGCAGCATCGAGACGACGGACAACCGCCTCAGCGCACCCCTGCAGAACATCACCCACCGCGCCAGACGCCGACAACGCAGCCAGCACATCGGTCACAAGTCCATCAACCGACGCGGAAACCGACACCTCGGTCGGGACCTCAGATCGCTGTATCTGCACCCGACCGCCTCCAGATGGGTCACCAACACCGACCGAACAGTATGACGGTTTCGTGGACCAGCCACCGACAGCTGGTCATCGCTCCGTGATGATCTCCGGTCCCCCTGGACCGACCGGCCCGGTGGCGCCGGGCAGCGGAGGCGAGGCATTCTGGGGCGTGGCCGTGCGCGGCCGCGGCCGTCCCGAACGGCCAGCGCCACACAGCCGAGCTGACTGCCGGCGTCGATCGCATAGCCGTGCCCGTAGGCAACCGCACCGTCACTGAGCCAACCTGGGCCTGTGCGTCGACGGTGGTCGGTGGCGTGGTGAATCCCAGGGTGATCGTGCCGGAATTGGCACGTGCGGTCACCGTTGGGCTGGTGAGTCCGGTTGCGTCGATGTTTCCGGTGCTGGATGTGAGGGTTAGCTGGCCGGCTAGTCCGGTCAGCGTGGTGGTGCCGACCTTGTCGTCGAAGCATCGATGTCAGGCTGTGTAGCACGGTCCCCGTGATGGCTGAACCCAGGGAGCCGTTCGATGTTGTCGCTTCCGCCCGAACTGACTGATCTCGTTGGGCAACTCGGCGCGAAACTCGTAGAGATCAACGGCTCCGAGCAGACCTGTATGACCAACGCCGTGTCCAGCGCATCGCAAGCCAAGGGCCTCCCGGAAGTCCAGGCGATCATGGCCAGGTGTCGGCAGAGCGCAGCTGCCGCCGCCGCAACAGCGCTCGACGCCTTCCGCAAGGAGTGTTCCGAACTCCGCACGCGAGCCACCTCGTCAGCCAAGGCAGCACTGCTTGTTGCTATCGCGACAAGCGTCTCAGATTTCTGGGGTCAAGTCGGAGAGCGTCGCAGCTGCCTTAGCGGCTGAGGCACCCTCCCTGCTCCCAGCCCAGGGACCCGACAAGACCACACAAGCGATCAAGAATATTTACAGCGACCGGGCATGGTCGATCAACCGCTACTTTGAACAACTCACCACCGAGCAACCCACCACCTGACCATCCAATAGGGGCAGGTCGACAGACGCGCCGACGCCCGGTGCGAGGGTACGCGGTATCCCAAGCAGATCGGCAAAGTCGCTCTGCTCAACGCCGAGCAGGAGATGCAGCTCGCCATGCGCATCGAGGCCGGGCTCTACGCTGCCGAGCGGATGCACCGTGCCCAGGCCACAACCGACCAGCTCAGCCGCAGTTGCGCCGGGATCTGACCTGGATAGTCCGCGACGGCCAGCGCGCGAAGGGCCGTCTGGTGGAGACCAACCTTCGCGCCATTTCGTCGGTGCGGAGGGGGTGGCCTGACCCTGTGGAATCAGAAGCCGCCGGCCAGCGATGGCCGTCAGAAGCGCGTTCCTGTGAAAGGACCGTCCAGTCTGACAGCAGTTCTGACCGCACCGACCACCCCCACCCGCCGCAGACAACAGCTATCGAAGTACCGCTGACCACCTAAAGCAAACCCAACCGAAACTCACGGGGCGGGGAGGGTCGGGACGGGAGCGGGGACGGGGACGGGAGTGGGAGTGGGAGTGGACGTTGGGTCCGGCTGATCTGAGCCCGTTCCCTGAGCCGAATCGCCGCCCGGACCGGCTGGCTGGGCCATAACAGGACCAGCGGCCATTACCTCCAAACTTGCCACGCCCGATGTCGTCGTTAGCACAAGAAGAGACAAGGCCGCCGCCTTGATCAACTTATGCACCTTGTTGTGATCCATGATTACTCCTTGCTGGTCATGTGACCCTCTTGGTCACCGTGCTTGGCGCGGATGGGGACACGTCACTGCGGCTGGTTGCTCCGGTGGTCCCGTGTGATCGCCGCGCATGGGGTGGAATTCATACCGCTGCCAGGCGCTACGCGACCCGGTGGTCAGTGAATGTGAAATGCTCCCGCAGTCCGGTGGTCTCCAGTCCCCAGTTGGCGGTCTGGGAGTGACACACCAACCACAAGTCGCGGTTCTCTCGGGTAGCGAATTCGTTCGCCTCCACCAATGCGCGCAGCCCGGCAGAGGACAGGAATCGCACGCCATCGAGGTTCACCGCCACGACTTGGGCAGCGACTAGCTGCGCGGTCAGAAAGGTGGCAAGTTCAGGCGCGCTCAGCGCGTCGATCTCGCCCACCACGGTGACCACCCGAGCGTCGTGACCGCGCTCAGCCACCTGTAGATCCAGGATGTCGGATGACAACGGTCCTGCCCTGCTCAGCGTGCCAGGTAACAGCGCCATCTCCAGCTCCCTTCCACACCTTCGGGTGGCGCCCCGGTGGGACGCCAGTTCTGCCCGGACGGTTCGGCGTCCGCTCCGGAAGCCAAGACCGTTGGTCGCGCTCAGTTACCCGACCTCACCTAGGAGTAAACCTCGGGTTCTCCGGCGGCAGCAGTGATTGCTTCGCCACCGGGCCCAATCTCATCGATCCTCGCTAAGAACGGCACCAGTACCCGCAGTTCACCCCGACAGTTCACCCCCGACGAGACGACTGGTCAGCGAGCCCGCTACCCACGCTGAGCGGGAACTTCGCCATCGTTGATGGGAACGGGTTTACGTGGAGTCGTAAGGGGGTAACTGACTGCAACCTACGGTCGGGTTGCCCGGAGCGGTGCCCGGTCGTCGAGGGTGGACCGGTGTCCCGCTGGGACACCCCGAGGTACACGAGGAGTAGAGATGACTTTGGGACCGATCCTTCTGGCGGCGTCCGTCTTGGTGATCCTTGGCGCACTCATAGGGTCCAGGTTCACCCAGTGGCAGCTGGAGCTGCGAGTGAGACGGCAAACAGCAGCGCAGCTTTCCCTTTCTAGACAATTGCTTGAGCTGCGGGCCGCAAGGCAAGAGAATTACTCTGATTGGTCGCAGCTGGGACACCCGGAAAGCGATTTTCAACGCCGAGCCGCGTAACCACCGCCGCACTGGCCAATTCTATTGCGGCTTCTTCGTCGCGGACGAAGATCAGGGTTGGAGCGGCGCGAATGGAGAGGCGAGCATGACGACACCGGATGAACAGCTGCCGACTGCTGGCACGGCTGAACCGGGCAGCCAGCATGACCCCGAGACAGCTGAGGCCTATGCGGAGTCGGTGGGCATTGACCCCTCCTCCGACGAGATCAACGAGTACCTCGAGATTGCCGGCGCGGCACCCCTAGCTGACCAGTCGGACACGACTCCGGCCAACGATTTCGGCACGTGAGAACTGGTCCGCAGCCGGGGCGGTTGTGCCCAGACGAGGAGAGAGCCTTGAGCCGACGAGTCTCATGCCTGGCGGCGCTGCTGACGTTGGCTAGCTGTGGCGCCCCCGCCGGCGGAGTCTCGCCGATGACCGCAAGCGCCACGCTGGCGCAGTTGGTTAGGGCGGTACCCACTGTTTTGGTGGCCGAGCCGTGCCGAGTGGTCGATGCGCGCGCGAATGTCCGTTGCACACGGCTGTCAACCCTGACTGGCCCCGGGGTGACGAAGGTATTCGGCCCCACCTCGTGGTCATCGGTGCGTGGGCGCTTCCCCGGTTGATGAGGCTCAGCTGGTTGCGGATTTCGCTGGCGCGTGTCGAGCGTCGATCTACAGCGTCGGTTTGAGAGTTCCTCTGCGGTCAGCGCGGCGCGGGGAGGTAGCTGGCCGCCCAGATGGCGGCCAGGAACGCCAGCGTCAGGGCCGCGCCGCGAACGTAGACTCCCCAGAAGGTGAAATCCTCGAAGGCGCGACGCAGGGCGCTGGTGTCCTCACCGAGGTGAGCCACGCCGAGCATGATCGGCGCGGCTTTGACGGTGGTGGCCATCACGATCAGCATGAACAGCGCGGCCAGATAGACAGGGACCGCCGCGGTGCGGGGTGCGGCACGGTCGAACCGGAAGCTGACAGCGGCGGCGACGGCGAGCACCGTCCACCCGATGAAAGCGATCGGGTAGACGATCAGACCGTTACCCAGGTCGGCATGGCGACTGTAGTCGGCCCAGGCCTGCACACCCAGCTGCTCCCAGGCGGGGGTGGCAATCAGGGAGCGGTCGACCAGACTGCCCATCAGTCCACCCACCACCGCGGAGGCGATGACTGGGCCGCGAGTCCACGAGCGTCGTGACATGGTCCGTTCCTGTCCCGCGGGTCTGTTGCCCCGCTATTTCTGTGCTGGCTCCACCCGATCTCCATCCCTCGATTCTCGGGACGCAGGGCCAGGTAGGTGCTGCCGATCGGTGTCCCACTGGGTCGATCGATGATCGCGAAGGCGCCTTCGCGCCCGGCGCCCGACTCGGCAAGCGCCTGCTCCATCCAACCGGCGAAACGCTCCCGGGTCTCCCGGGTACGCGGACGCACGGCCAACCAACGTTCACACCGAAGTGGTCAGCTAGCACTGGGCCTCTTCGGCGGATTGGGTGGAGGGGCTCAGTTTGGGTCTCGTTCACAGTTGGTCGCCGTCGCCGTCGCCGTCGCCGTCGCCGTCGCCGTCGCCGTCGCCGGGTACGGTCGACAGACTGCCCTAACCTGCAGATTCATGCCCCCGTACTGTCGCGGACACGGTTTCGAACAGCTACGGATCAGAAGGTTGGGAGTTCGAGTCTCTCCGGGCGCGCAGCACTCTATACAGCCTCTGATCTGCGACGATGCGTTAATACAGGATCGAATTTGGTAGCTTGATGTCGATCTTTATCCATCAGTCTGTCTATTAGCTGTGGCTACACTCGGCCACATGACGCGCAGGAAGCCGGCTCCGACTGTTCCATAGCGGTTCGGCCGACACCGAGGACGCGGCGATCGTGCTCCGCGACCGGCTGCGCCAGCGGATCCAGGATGCGACGGCGGCCCGGACGAATGACCACTCGCGTCACCCACCTACTGATCGACAGCTTCATCCGTCCGGCACTCGGCGACATACCGATGAGCCGCATCTGCCGGCTTGGTCCGCGGCCACGCCGGCCTCGGGCAGCACGCTAGCGGCGCGGGCCCGGAAGGCGTCCTGGATGCACGACCCGGCGTGCTGGTATCCACCTTGACAAGTTATCAGTCGATAATTACGTTCCAGGTACCCGTTAGTTATCAGTCGATGCCTACTGTTGGCGTCGGGCTGGTCGACGATCCTCAAGGGGGTTGCCGTGGTCACCAACCCAGCGAGACTGGACTGGCAGTACAGCCAGGACGCCCTGCGCGATGAGGTGCAGCGCGTGATCACCTTGTTGCGATCCATCCGTGGACCCAAGGGTGATCCGGTGGTGGGTGGGAGGGGTCTGACCGAGGTCGCCCTGCATCTGTCGCAAGCCTGGGTGGCGGTGCCCGGCCTGGCCAGACGGGATCTGTCGGGGGTCTTTGAGGTGATTCCCCAGCGGGCCGGGCGGGCCGGTGGCTCCTTGGTTCGTGATGTGGCCGACCTGGGTGAGATGACCACACGGGCGGTGCGGTCGGATCCCGAGCGCGATCTGGGTGTGCTGGCCGATCGGATCGACGCGCGCGCCCAGGAGTACTTCGCTGACTGCGCCGGTCAGTCCCCCGACGAGTTGCGTCCGTGGTTGATCGATGGCATCACCGTGCCGGGCCACGATGACTGAGCACGCGCAGCACCCGACGGGCGTAAAGACCTCGCCCGGCAGACACGTCATCGTGATCGGCAGCGGCATCGGGGGGTTGCTGGCCGCGCGGGTGCTCGCCGATCACTTCGAGGGGGTGACAGTCATCGACCGGGACCACTTCTCGGAGGCGCCAGATCACCGCGGTGGGGTGCCGCAGTCCCGCCATGCGCATGGTCTGCTCCCGCTGGGGCTAACCATCATCAGCGAGCTGTTTCCCGGTATTGAAGATGAGCTGCGCTCCGATGGCGCCACCGTGGCGCGCGACACCTTCCCGGTCCGGATCGTGTCACCGGCGGGACCGCTGCTGATGCGCCCGTGGTCCGGTGAGATTTTGATGTTCAGCCGGGTCCTGCTGGAATGGCGGCTCCGTCAGCGTCTGGCCGCCCACCCGCGGCTGCACTTTCTCCCGGACACCGAGGCCCTCGGCCTGAGCACCGAGGTCTCGGATGCCCGTCCAGTGGGCCGGGTCAGCGGGGTGCGGGTGCGCTACCGTCAGGGCTCCGGTGCGGGCGTCCTGGACACGGATCTGGTGGTCGATGCCAGCGGTCGGGGATCCAAGGCACCCCAGTGGCTGGCCGCACTCGGTTACGGGGAGGTCACTGAGGAGGTGGTGAGCTCCCAACTCGGTTACGCCTCACGGTTCTATGCCAAGCCTGAGGGGTTCCCCAGCGAATGGCTGGGGTTGATCGTCAACGGCCGGCCGCCGCACAACCCCCGAGCGGGGCTGGTCCTGGCCATCGAGAACGAGCGATGGCATGTCACGGTGGGTGGCTTCGCGGGTGCTGAGCCGCCCACCGACGAGGCCGGGTTCCGGCAATGGGCCCGGGACCTGCCGGACCCATGCTTGTACGAGGCGATTCGGGTGGCCCGGCCATTGACCCCGATCAGGGGATGGCGTACCCCCACCAACCGGCTGCGGCGTTTCGAGCGTGTGGCGCCTTGGCCAGCGGGTTTCGTGGTGACCGGGGACGCGGTGTGCGCGCTCAACCCAATCTATGGACAAGGCATGACGGTCAGCGCGACCGACGCCCTCGTACTCCAGAAATGCCTCACCGACCATTTCGGGGGCACCAAGGCCGGGTTCGAGCGGACCTTCCAGCGCCGACTGGCCAAAAACGTCGCCATGCCCTGGCTGGTAGCCAGCAGCGAGGACACCCGCTGGCCCGGGGTGGAGTTGCGCGGCGCTCGGCTCCCACTCGGGACGTCCCTCATCCAGCGCTACCTGGACCTGGTGATGCGGGCCGCGATGCACGACCTCGACCTCAGCGAAAAGTACCTCAACATGATCCTGATGACCGCGCACCCCAAGACGTTGTTCGCCCCCGGCGTTCTGGCCCGGGTCGCCGGGCATGCGCTGGCCGGTCGGACCCGGACCGCACCACAACGATTCGCCCTCTCCCCGCAGGGGCTGGCAGCAGCGCGCCGCCTGCCCAGCTACGACCCCCGGTCCGACACCGGGTCCCAGCGCGACGCGGTGGCACCGCCGATCCCGGGGACACCGCGATGACCACCCGCCAAGACAGCAGCCCACACCGGGCTACCACACTCTTTCCGGGGCGGGTGGCCGTGGCGGGCACCAGCAGCCGCCGCCAGATCAGCGGGCTGATCCCGGCCAGCACCACGCGCAGCTGATACACCACGGAGTCGGAGCAGGTAGCAACGTCAACGACCTCAGGCATCGCGCCATGCCGGCCCTCCGAGCAGTGCCGGTTGCGCCGGGCGCAGATACTGATAGAGGGTCTGGCGGCTCACCCCGAACTCCCGGGCCAGGCTCGCCTTGGGTTCACCGGCCGCGGCGCGGGCGCGAATCACGTTCACCTGCTCGCTGGTCAGGGATCTTTTCCGGCCTCGGTAGGCGCCACGTGCTTTGGCCAAGGCGATCCCCTCCTGTTGACACCGTGATCAGCCCCGACAGCGGTTTCCGGTCCGGCTACCCCTTAGTTTGACGATCTGTCATGCTGCGAGCATGACGGTACAGATAGCAGTCAGGCTCGACAACGGGCTGGCCGAGCAGGTCAGGGCCGCGGCGGCGGACGCAGGTACCAACCTGTCCGAGTGGGTCCGGGCAACGCTGCAGCACCAGGCCTTGGTTGCCAAGTCGATGCGGGCTCGAGCTGAAGAGGATGCCCGCGAGGCCGTCTACACCGACGAGCAGGAGACCGCGCTGATGACAGCTCGTCGCCGTCGTGCGATCGCCGCGCTTGACGAGCGGTGAGCACACCCGCCAGTCGGGTTCAGTACGGCCAGGTGTGGGTGTCTCGTGACGAGGTGATGGGAGCGATGAACTACCTCGTCGTGTCCTCGGATGCCTATAACGAGGCGTTCGGAGACCGGCGGATCATCGCCGTCGAGGTCGACTCCCAGGCCATCTACGAAGGCACGTATCGCGAGCCGATCGTCGATGCTGGTACCGCCATGCTCGACCGAATCGTGTGGGTGGCGCGCTCCGCACTGCAAGAGCAAGTGGCCGAGCTTCATCCGCACCGCCACGCAGCGGTCGCGGAGCAGATTCGCGAGCTGATCGGGAACTGAAGAGTCGTCCCGGGACCCGAGAATCCTCCCACCGAACGAGCATGGGCGCCTCGGCTGGTGCCTTGCTCCGTCAGGAGAGCAGCGCGCGGATGTCGTCAGCGTCCAGGGCGGTGCCGAAGACGTTGCCGTCGTTCATGACGCCGGCGAACAGCTCCGCCTTGCGGTTCGCCAGGGCCAGCACCTTCTCCTCGATGGTGTCTTTGGCGATGAGGCGGTACACCATGACGTTGCGGGTCTGCCCGATGCGGTGGGTTCGGTCCACCGCCTGCGCCTCGGTGGCGGGGTTCCACCACGGGTCGAGCAGGAAGCAGTAGTCGGCCTCGGTCAGGTTGAGCCCGAATCCACCCGCTTTGAGGCTGATCAGGAAGACGGGAACCGTGCCGTCCTTGAACCGCCGGATGACCTCGGGCCGGTTGCGGGTCGAGCCGTCGAGGTAGCTGTAGGTCACACCGGCGTCGTCGAGCCGCTCGCGGACGTGCGCGAGGAAGCCGGTGAACTGGCTGAACACCAGTGCTCGGTGCCCACCGTCGATCACCTCGCCGAGCTGGTCGACCAGTGCGTCGATCTTGGCGCAGCCCAGCTGCCGGTGCTCGGGCTCGACGAGCCCGGGATGCAGGCTGAGCTGGCGCAGCAGGGTGAGCGAGCGCAGGATCGTGAACCGGTTGCGGTCCACGTCGTCGATCAGCCCGAGCACCTTCTGCCGCTCCCGCTGCAGGTGCCGCTGGTAGATGCGGCGGTGCCGCGGGTCGAGTTCCACCTCGAGCAGCTGCTCCTGCTTCGCGGGCAGGTCGGCGGCCACCTGTTCCTTGGTCCGGCGCTTGACCAGGGGCTTGATCCGTCGTCGCAGCCTGGCCAGCAGCTCGGCGTCGCCCTGCTTCTCGATCGGCCGAGCGTAGTGCTCGCTAAACCGCGTCGGGCTCGGGAACAGCCCCGGCGCGGTGATCGACAACAACGACCACAGCTCCATGAGGTTGTTCTCCATCGGGGTACCGGTGATCGCCAGCTTGAACGGTGCCGGAAACCGCCGCGCACACTGGTGGACCTTCGACTGGTGGTTCTTCGTGAACTGGGCCTCGTCCAGGATCAGGCCGGACCACTCCGCCGCTGCGTAGGCATCGGCGTCGAGCCGGAACAGGGTGTAGGAGGTGACCACGACGTCCGCGCCGGCCATCACGTCCGGCAGGTCCTGGCCCCGGCGGCGCAGGGTGTCGGCGATCGTCACCACCGCCAGGTCGGGTGCGAAGCGCGCCGCCTCGGCCGCCCAGTTCGACACCACGCTGGTCGGGGCGACGATCAGGAACGGCGACATGTCGGGGTCGGCCTGCTTGGCGTGGCAGATCAGGGCCAGCGCCTGCACCGTCTTGCCCAGCCCCATGTCGTCGGCCAGGATGCCGCCGAGCCTGTGCTGCCACAGGAACGCCAGCCAGCCGAACCCGTCGCGCTGGTAGGGCCGCAGCTGCGCGGACAGCGTGGTCGGCAGCTCCGTGCCCGCGAGCCCGTCCAGCGACAGCAGGCCGGCGACCTGCTGCTGCCAGGCCCGCGCCTGACGGTCGACCACGCCCAGGGTGGCCAGTTCCTCCCACAGACTCGCCTGGAACCGGCTGATCCGCAGCGGACCGGCCGCAGCGTCCTGCAACGCCCGCGCCTCCTCGATCAGCGTGCGCAACGTCTGCAGCTCGGGCTTGTGCAGGGAGAAGTAGGCCCCATCGGGCAGCAGCAGGTGCGACTCGCCCGCGGCCAGCGCCGTGAACACGTCGGTGAACGGGACCCGCCTGCCCTCGACAGTGATGCGGACGCCGAGGTCGAACCAGTCGGTGTCGCCGGCGACGTCGGTGGTCGACACGCCGATGCGCAGCGAGTCGCTCGCCTCCCGGTAGGCCGCCGGCTCCCCACTGCGCTCGACGGCGACCCCAGGCGCGTCGGCCAGCAGCGGCAGCACCTCGGTGGTGAACCGCATCGTGTCCAGCCCGGCCAGCGGCGTGCGCGGCACCAGATCCGATGGACCGAGCCCGAACTGATCGAGCGGCACGTCGAGTGAGTCGAGCACGGCCTGCTCCCCGGCCGGGTCCCGAAACCCGTCATCTGCCCCGGATGGCGCAAGCGGCACCCGCACCGCTGCGTCGCCCACCTCGTAAGCCCACTCCCACTCGACGGACAGATCGTGCCGGTCACCGTAGGACGCCCGCAGCACCAGGGTGGGCTCTGAGATCACCGGCGGCGTGAAGGCGTCGTCGGACGACACGACCGTCGCCAGCTGGCGCAGCCGGGGATAGACGTCGTCGCGGAACCGGCCTGCCTGCCCTTCGGGCACTGGCAGGCGCTGGCCTGCCAGCACCATCCGCTGCAGCGGGAGCGCAACGGGCTTGGCGAGCTTCGCCAGCCGGAACGGCCACTCGGTGGGGTTCGGATTGCCCTGCACCTGCGTTCGCGACACGTGCACGACGCCATGACCGTCGGCGCCGATGAACACGACCGGCACCTCGTCGCCGGTGGATTGACTTGATTGCGCTGGCCCGTCGAGACGCAGCACCGGTGCGATGACCAGCGAACCCGGTCCCGACCCCGCAGTGACGTCCAGGCACAGCTCGGCGTGGCCGTACGGCTCGACCGCGCCGAGCCGCTTGCGCGCGTGCACGATCTCCAACCCGATGTCGGCGGCCTCGTCCAGGAACGACCACAGCCGCCGGCTGCCGAACGCGGCCAGATCGATCGTCTTGTCATCCCGGGCGTGGTAGTAGCTCGGCGCTGCGCTACGCGCCTTGTACAACGCGTACAGCTCCCGCAGCAGCCGCACGTGCGACGTGCGGCAGTCACCGTAGGAGTAGGCCGGTTCGAGCCGGCCCCAGCTCATCCCGCCGCCGACCCAGCCGGTGTGGCCCGGCCGCACCAACCGGGCCAGCAGCTTGGGCGCCACCGACACCCCGGCGCCGCGCGCAGGGCCGGCCGGTGCGATGGACAGGGAGAGCTCGATGGCCAGCGGGGCACCATCGGCGGGCGGCGACGGCGGGGAGAGCAGCGCGCCGAGCGTCTGCTCCCACGACGCGTCTGCTGGTTGGCCGCCACCGGCCGGCTTGGCGGGAATCGTCGTGCCGGCGGCGGCGATCGCAACCGCGACCACGTGCTTGCAGTCGATGCCGACCGGACACGTGCACTCGCCGAATGCGAACGCCAACTGCGCGCCACCCATCGGCTCGAGGTACACGGCAGTCTGGTACCCGGCACCGCTGCTGCCCCGCACCACCGCCCGCATCACGCTGTCGGTGCCGTCCCACTCCATGTGCAGGACCGCGCGCTGCCGCGCGTACGCCAGGCCCCTGGCGTAGGTCTGCGCATCCACGGCGGCCGAGATGCTGGCCGGGTCGACACCCTCCACCACGACGAGCTGCACGCGGCTACCTCCTCCTCCAACCGGCCCGGGTCACTTCGCTGGCGGCGAGGGTAGCGGCCGGCACCGACAACGCTCGCTGCCACGCCGCCGCCCGATCGTCGGCCTCCACGAGCGCGCGGCAACAGACGCTGCCCTTCGCGTGCGGGACGCTGGTTGGTGTGTGGTCGTGTTCAGGTGGCGAGACCAAGGAGGGCGTCATGTTCTATGCGTTCGGGTTCGAGCGAGTCGTCGTGGTGATGGGCGACCTGTACTTCGTCGACCCCGATCCGCTGCCGGGCCAGGAGGGCGCCGAGCGTGGTGTCCGCCTTGAGGTACGGCTGGTGGAACCGGGGGAGCTGAAGGGTTCGATTTATTCAGCTCGGCCGATTGTGGTCGACCGTCCGGTCTGGAGGGTCGACCTCCTGGAGGCGGTGGCGGGTCCTCCGGGCAGTTTGGACCGCGCTCACCATCACCCGGTCTTCCGGGGGTGGGAGCCGGGCGCGCGCAGTTTCGTCGAGGGTCTGTCGGCCCGACCGCTTGACTGGGTGGGTGCCCGTCTGTCCGATCTTGACGCTCTCCTGGAACAGACCGGCATGGCAGCGGCCGATGTCGGCACCGGCGATGCCGAGGCTCTCCGGCAGACCGTTCCCGAGATCATGGACGCCCTGGAGCGGCTGCTTGACCGGGTGAAGGCGGGGCAGCTGGCGCTCGCGTCGGGTGATGAAGAACTGGCCAGCGCCCGTATCGGCTGGCTCTGATCTTGCGCTGCATCCTCGGCGGGCAGTGTTTCGGACAATAGCGCGGTCCGTATCGATCTCAAGGGCACCAGACCGCCGCTGTGGCGCCGTCTTGAGCTCGCGTCCGACCTGTTCCTCGACGATGTCCACGACGTTATCCAGACCGCGTTCGGCTGGACCGACAGCCATCTGCATCGGTTCGGCCGTGGGCCGGAGTATTACAGCCCTGACACGGAGTACTACTTGTGCCCGTTCGACGTGGAAGAGGGCGAGACCGGCGTGCCCGAGGATGTCAACGAGCTACCTCAGACTCGACCTGGTCGACAAGATCCCCTTGCTTCGAGAGGTCGACACTGGACCGGGCGGCATGTACTCCCGTATGGAAGAACTCGGGCATCGTGTCCACTTCGAAGAGTCCGTCACATGTCGGCTTCCCAACAACGAAGAGAAAGAGAAGCTGGTGATAGACATGAATCAGCCCGTGCTCGTGCTCTGGCGACGGGCTTATGACCAGAACAACCGAATCCTTGACCTCACCCATCGCATCGTGGTTGGCAATCGACACGAGTTGGTCTACCGGTATGACTCCACAACCTGAAACGGGCCCAAGCGACGCGACGATCCAGCGGATCTCGTCCCGGATCGTGTATCAAAATCCGTGGATGCAGCTCAGTGAGGATGAGATCCGACGCCCCGACGGATCACAGGGAATATACTCTTATGTCGAGAAGCCGGACTTCGCGCTCATCATCCCGGTCGACCAGGGCGGATTTCATCTCGTCGAACAATATCGCTATCCGGTCTCCCATCGCTCGTGGGAATTTCCCCAGGGCACCCTGCCCAATAGGGAGGATGGAGATCCAATGGAACTCGCGCGGAGGGAACTCGCCGAAGAAACCGGACTTCGCGCAGGACGCCTCTACCGGCTTGGCTTCCTTTACCCAGCCAAAGGCATGAGCAGTCAAGCTTTCACCGTATTCGTTGCCCGACAACTTGAAGTTGGCCAGAGCTCGCGAGAACACGAAGAGCAGGACATGCGCCAGCGCCAGTTTTCCCAAGTCGATTTAGAAGACATGATCCGAGGCGGGATCGTCACCGACGATTCTACGATCGCGTCCTACATGCTCTACCTGCTATCTGACCCGAAACGTACCTTGGAGTAACTGGCCATACGCTAACCGATGCACGCTGAGATCGCGACCGTCGCTGGAAGCACCGGCCAGCCGAACGAGGACTGGGGTGGCGAGCATCCGGAAGTCGGTGTTGATCTTGGCGGTGCCGCGGACCCGGGCGCGGCACCGCCGTGGTCGGTTGCCAGTATTCAACCGAGTACCGCTCTCCGGAGTCCCAGGTGTCGGACTGCGTGGAGGGGCTCAGTTCGGGTCTCGTTCACTGCCGGCCGCTATCGGTCGGGTGTGTTCGGCAGACAGCTCCGACGTGCTGGTTCCCGTCTCCCGTACAGTCGTGGACACGGTTACGGACAGCTACGGATCAGAAGGTTGGGAGTTCGAGTCTCTCCGGGCGCGCAGTACACTCTACCCACGGTCGTTTCAAGATCTGCCCGTACGGATGGGGCGAGAATCCACGCGGACACCGATGTTACTGTCAGTGACGTCTGGGCAAGGACTGTCGTGCTGTGCGTGTGTGCCGTGGCCGGCAATTTTTCACTCGAAGTTGCCGGCCACGGCACACACGTAATGGATCCACCCACCTCTTCGTGGGGCAGAAGTGGCGGAGCAGTCGCCCGCCGGGCGACAACCAGCCCGTGCCGCTGCACCACACGCCAGGTGGTTGTCGACGTCGTCGGGTCCCCCCCTCTGGCCGCCTGCCCAGGATCGGGTGAGATGCAACTGTGCCCCCGCCGGGCTGACGATCAAATCGCCACGCCGCGCAGCGACTCCAGAGCCAACTAGGCACGGTGCTGGACGCCGGAGCCCACTACCTGACCGTGGATCTCTCCAACGTCACCTGCTGCGATGAGAATGTGCTCAATGTGCTCGGCTGGGCGGCGGGTCGAGCAGCCTCTCAGCAGGGTTGGGTGGCGTTGACCGGTGTTGACCGCCACATCCGATTCGCCGCACAGTGACATCGGCCGGGACATCAACAACGCGGGGTCGCCGTAGAGGATGCCCAACCGGACACTCACGATCCGTCGCCCGGTTGTAGTCATGCGCTCGGGAGGACCATGGCAGGTATGAAGCTCAAGCTCGACCTGCACGACATCAACCAACCGAGGTGGTGACATCGACCGTGCACTGCGGGCGATCATCAATGAGGCCGTTGCCAAGAAGGCACCGCTGGTCGAGATCATTCCCGGGAAGGGCTCCGGCTCGCTCAAGAAGCATGTGCTGCGCTTCCTGGAGCAGAAAGAAGTCAAGTCTCAGTACCACCGGGTGGAGAAGGACTCGAATAACTTCGGCCGGGTCGTCGTGCACTTCCGCTGGAAATGACGGACGTCGCTGCCGCCCCCGGTCTTCGAGCAGGCGGTGGCCACAGGCGCGAGCGGGTTGCGCTGGAACTGCTGGACCGCCAACACCATCCAGCCCGCGGCGACGACTCCGACCAAGCTGATCAGCCGGTAGAGCAAGACCGCGGGCAACGCCGCCGCGGCCGGGACTCCACCCGCGACCAGAGCAAGGACGAGGGCGGTCTCCACCACGCCGATCCCACCGGGTATCAGCGACAGCCCTGAGCTCGCCATGCCTGCGGTGTAGGCGACGAGCAACAGCGGGAGCGTCAGTCCGTGCACACTCAGCGCCGCGGCGCATGCGGCGAGGCAGCCCGCGTCGAAGGCCCAGTTCAGCAGCGCGAACCCGGTCGCTGCGGTCCAGTCCCGGCCGCTGGGCCGCACGGATCGCAGCTGGGCCACCAGTTCGTCCAGCACGTCGGTCCCGGCAGCGGGATTGCGATGCCGGACCCGATTCGCCCGGGCCAGGACCCACCGGCCGGCGGCGACGGCCCGTTCGGGGTGCCTGCCGAGGTGGCGGGCGGTGATCGCCAATGCGAGCACGCCGGTGATCTCCATCGTGAGCTGAATCGCGCTGCCCCGACCATCGGCCAGCAGCGAGCCCAGCAGCCCGAGCGCGATCAGAGAGCCGGTCGACACCAGCCCGCTCGCGGCCAGGCACCAGGTGGCCACTGCGCCACTGGCACCCTGGCAGCGCATCCACCTGAAGCTGTAGCCGGTGGAGAAGGCGCCGCCACCGGGCAGAGTGGCGTGCAGGGAGTTCGCCGCATATACCGCCGCGACGGAGCCTCGCAGCGACACCGCCACGCCGGCCGCGCGCAGCAACCGGCAGCGTGCTCGCGCGAACATGCTCATCGAGGCCGCGGCAGCGACCGTGGCGACGACCAGCCAACCGGCGTCGGCGCGCGAGAGCGACGTCAGGGCACCGACGAGCTCAGAGCCGGCCAAACCGGCCTCGACCACGAGCAGCGCTGCCAGCATGCATCCGACGAGGGCACGCCATCGCGCCCGGCGGGACAGTGTCGTGGCACCGCCACTCATGACCGTCGGTGGCAGTGATGACTCCGGTCGGGCATCGTCGCGGGGAGCAAGTTCCCCAGCTGCCCATCGCAGAGTCGGCGCTGTCATGCTCGTGAGCGTCCCACCGGAAGTTGTGTGCAGGCTGTGCGGCTGCTGTCGATCGCATCCGAACAAGAGCGCCTCAGCAGCCGCCGTGCACGAACCGGCGCACGGTGCAGACTGGGCAGGTGACCGATGCCCAGGCGGCCGCCCAGTCGGCGGGCGCGCACGAGCCCGCCGAGCGGACGCCGCCGGCGGTGCGGGCCAGGGGTGGGGGCAATCCCGACCACCCGGCCGTGCACGGTGGGGGGCTGTTCGGGCTCTCGCTCGGGGCGCTGGGCATCGTGTTCGGTGACATCGGCACCAGCCCGCTCTATGCGGTGCAGACGGTGTTCTCGATCGACGACAACGCGGTCAAACCCACTCCGGACGACGTCTACGGGGTCGTCTCGCTGATCTTCTGGTCGGTCACGCTCGTCGTCACACTCAAGTACGTGACGTTCATCCTGCGGGCGGACAACGACGGCGAGGGCGGCATCATGGCGCTCGCCGCGCTGGTCCGCGGGGTGTCGGGCACCCGCGGGGTGTCGGGCACCACTGTGCGGCGTGCGGCGGTCGCGTTGGCGCTGGGTGTGCTCGGCGCGTCGCTGTTCTACGGTGACTCCCTGATCACGCCGGCCATCTCCGTGCTCTCCGCCGTGGAGGGCCTCGAGGTGGCCCGACCGGGCCTTGCCGGGGCCGTGCTGCCGATCGGTATCGCCATCCTCGCGCTGCTGTTCGCGGCGCAGCGTTGGGGCACCCACCGGGTCGGCCGGCTGTTCGGTCCCGTGATGGTGATCTGGTTCGTCACGCTCGCCGTGCTCGGCCTGCCGCACATCATCGCCCGCCCGGGTGTGCTGCTCGGGCTGTCACCGACCTACGTCGTCTCGTTCGTCGCCCACCACCCCTACACCGCGTTCGTCGCGATGGGCGCGGTGGTGCTGGTGATCACCGGTGCTGAGGCGCTCTACGCCGACATGGGCCACTTCGGGCGGCGCCCGATCCGGGTGGCCTGGTTCGCCATGGTGTTCCCCGCGCTGATCATCAACTACCTCGGGCAGGCGGCGTTGATCCTCGACGACCCCCGCGCCGTCAGCAACCCCTTCTACCTCCTCGCGCCGAGCTGGGCGCAGCTTCCGCTCGTCGTGCTGGCCACGTTCGCCACGGTGATCGCGTCGCAGGCGGTGATCTCCGGGGCGTTCTCGGTGTCCCGGCAAGCGGTGCGGCTGGGCTTTCTGCCCCATCTCACCGTGCGGCAGACCTCCACGAAGGAGAGCGGCCAGATCTACGTGCCCGCGGTGAACTGGCTGTTGTTCGGGGGCGTCCTGGTGCTCATTGTGACGTTCCGGTCGTCGGCGAGCCTGGCCACGGCCTACGGCCTCGCGGTGACCGGCACCCTGCTGCTGACCACCACGCTGTTCCTCATGTACGCCGCGGCGGCGTGGCACTGGGCGCGGTGGCAGCTCGTGCTCGTGGCGGTGGTCTTCGGCGGTGTCGAACTGATCTATCTCGGCGCCAACCTCACCAAGGTCACGCACGGCGGCTGGCTGCCGCTGTTGATCGCGGCGATCGTCGTTACGGTGATGACCACCTGGCAGCGCGGCCGGCGCATCATCACCGCACGGCGCGTCGAGCTCGAGGGCCCGCTGCCCGAGTTCGTCGAGCGACTGCACGCCGAGGGCATCGCCCGGGTGCGGGGCACCGCGGTCTTCCCGCACCCGACGAAGCGCACCGCGCCGCTCGCCCTGCGCGCGAACGTGGAGTTCAACCACGTTCTGCACGAGCGTGTCGTGATCATCTCGGTCACCTCGGAGAACGTCCCGCACGTCCCGCACGCGGAACAGCTGACGCTCGACGAGCTCGGCCACACCGACGACGGGATCGTGCACCTTTCGGCCCGCTTCGGCTTCCATGACGACCAGGACATTCCCGCGGTACTGCGCCACGCCCGCGGACTGTCCGGCGAGCTCGACCTCGACCCGGACAACGCCTACTACTTCCTCTCCCTCATCACCATCGAGCGCAGCCGTCGCCCGGGCATGGCCACCTGGCGCAAACGCCTCTTCATCGGGCTCTCGCACAACGCCGCCACACCGGCCAGCTACTTCAAACTGCCGGTCGACCGCACGGTCGTGATGGGCTCACAAATCGAGCTCTGATCACACCCAGCTCGCTGTCCCGATCGTGGACCGGACACGTGCTCGTCGAGCTGCGGAACCAGCGTCCCCACCATCAACGACGCCTACCGGCAGCTGGACTACCCGTGTTGTTCGAGCGTGCCTCGCAGCTGCCGTAGGGTCCGTGCCCGGGTGGGTCCGATTGCGCCGGGCGGTATTCCGGCGATGTGGGCGATCTGATTGTAGGAACGAGGGCCGTCGGTGAACATCGCTCGTAGCAGGGTTCTTCGGCGAGGCGGTAACTCGTCGACGAGTTGCCATAACGTCTGCGAGGTGTCGGCGTCGATGGCGCGTTGTTCGGGACCCACCGAGGGGTCGGCGACGGTTTCGGCCATCGCGTCAACAGGCTCTGAGATCAGCTTGGCTCGGTGACGCAGGATGTGCAGGCATTCGCGGCGAGCGGTGGTCGTCAGCCATCCGCCCAATCGTTCGGGGAATTGCAGCTGGTGGGCATTTTCGGCCAGCCGTAGCCAGGTCGTCTGCACCGCGTCGAGCGTGTCGGCGTCCTGCAGCCGAAATGACCGCACCGTCGTGGACACGAGCTTGCTGTACCGGCGCACGATCTCTTCCCAGGCCACTGGGTCCCCATCGCACATCCGCAGCACCAGATCAGCGACGCTCGGCGTGGCGGTTGTCATCGGCATCGCTGCCCCCTGTTGAATCGTCGGGGTTGTGGCTTGGCCCGCCACCGAGATGGAACGAGTGCGACGCCGCGGGGCAGGAGTAGGCCACGCGGCCTAAGGTCCGACCCCGCGATTGATCTCCCTTACCAATGTTGGTGCGGGGTACCAGTCCTGTTCGGACAGTGCACTGCCGCACCGTGGGCAACGGCCGCGCTGGCGGCGGGCGGTGCGAATCGCCGACCACTCCTCATTGAGCCTGCGGCGTTCCTCGGCTTGCTGGTGAAGCTTGGGCTGAGCGGCCTGGATGGTCCAAGAAGATCCGAGCAGTAGCCCGAGGCAGAGCAGCAGGACCGCGCTCAGCGCAGCGATGGTCATCGCGCTCTGCGGTGTGTGCCGCCACGACGTGTCGGTTCCCGTCCACGGCCTCCCGGTCGTGCACCGGGAAAGCGCGTCGCGCTCCGGTGAAGTGTGGACATGATCACTGCGCTTTCCTCATCCGCGATGCTTTCTTCATCTGTGATGTGGGTGCGGCACCGCGGATCGCCCACCGCAGCCCCATACAAAAACACGATACAGCCCTTAGCCATATTCTAGCAAGGGGTACAGCGAGGACACTGTGGTGGTTCTGCTGGGTTGACTTCGGGCTAGCCCTCACTAGACTTTAGGTATGGCTCCCCGGATGACGACAACCGTGCGGTTGGTTCTGGAAGCCCTGTTGCGGGTCTGGGATGACGACCCGACTGTGGCCCTTTACGGCTTGGAGATCACCGCACGGACCGGCCTGCTGCCGGGGACCACCTACCCGATCTTGCAGCGGCTTCTGGACCACGGCTGGTTGACCGACGAGTGGGAAGATCTGGATCCGCGTGCGGCGGCCCGGCCGCGGCGCCGTTATTACCGACTCACTGAGGACGGCGCGTCGCAAGCTCGCGAGGCCCTACAGGTTGTGTCGGCCCGCTCGGACGCGAGGCGCCTTGCGTGGGCTCGTGGGCTCGATGCGGTTGTTGGGCATGAGACCGCCTAGCGGTCAGACACCAGGCCGGCTGAAGGGAAGGAACCATGAACAAAGTCAGCTGCGGCAGCCGTCCGATGGCCTCGGCTCGTGGGGGGTAAGCCACGATGTGGTGCGGCCGGTGGGTGAAGGTCGCCAAGATCTGTGGTTATGCCGTGGGCGTGGCCAACCTCATCCTGTTGGTGCTTGGTGGGGCCACGATTCTGTCCCTAGGCCTGGCAGTTGTGCTGGCTCCGTTCACCCTCGCGTTGGCATTGAGGCTGACGGCCTTCCTGGCGTGCAATCTGGTCAGTCTTGCCCTGGGCGATTGTCGAGAGCGGGCTGAACTGCTGGTGTGTGCAGTCGGCGCGTTGCAGCCGCCCCGCGCGGGTGAGAAGTACCGGGAGGCCATGCTTGCCGAGGTCAGCGCCGCTCCGTTGTACCAGGTGCGGGCGATCAGAACTAACCTGGCGGCGACGGCTCCGAGGACGATCTTGGCGTCGTGGGTCCACCCGCCGATACCCCTGCGGAGCGGCCCCGCATCACGGTAGGTCCGTCAACCACGCGTCCCGGCCCTGAGACCTTGGAGCTGCCTGCCCTGAGGCAGCCCGAGCCCGAGGGTGAGATTGCGGCCGTCGGAGGGGTCGAAGACCTGGACTTGGTCTGGGTCGAACCAGATCTGGACTCTTTGCCCCTCGGTCGCTGCTGATACGGCGGGCAGCCGGATGACGAGCTGGGCGGCGCCGAATACGGCGGCCGTGCCTGCCTCGGCGGCAAGCTCCGTCAGCTCGGCCGCGCTGACGGGCTCACCTTCCAGCGAGAAGTGGGCATACTTATCCGAGCCCAGTGACTCCAGCATTTCGACGTGCGCTGTGAATGTCACCCCGTGTGCGTTGGCGCCGGGCTCCACCAGTGCGGCGTCTTCGAAGTGCTCGGGTCGCACGCCCATGATGACTTCGCGGGGTGCGTGGGCTGCGCCCAGCGTGCGACGCATCCGGTCGGATAGCTCCAGCTCGCCCAGTACGCACCGCAGCGCGCTGTCCTCCAGCCGGGCGGGTAGGAAATTCATCGCCGGCGAGCCGATGAACCCCGCCACGAACAGGTTCACCGGCTGCTCGTAGAGCGACTGTGGCGCGCCGACCTGTTGCACCACCCCACGGCGCATGACGACCACCCGATCCCCTAGTCGCATCGCTTCGGTCTGGTCGTGGGTCACATAGACAGTGGTGGTGCCCAATTTTTTCTGCAGCCGGGACACCGAGACCTGCATCTGCACTCGCAGTTTGGCGTCCAGGTTGGACAGTGGCTCGTCCATCAGGAACGCTTTGGGGTTGCGCACGATCGCGCGTCCCATCGCCACCCGCTGCCGCTGCCCACCGGAGAGCGTGGCCGGTTTGCGATCGAGAAGGTCGGTGAGGCCGAGCATGGCCGCGGTGCCGGCCACCCGGGCTTCGATGGTGGCTCGGCCGGCCCGGGCGAGCTTGAGCGGGAAGGCGATGTTGTCTCGAACGGTCATGTGCGGGTAGAGCGCGTAGGACTGAAACACCATGGCCAGGTCGCGGTCCTTGGGCGCCCGCTCGTTGACCCGCTCACCTCCGATGCGCAGCTCACCGGAGGTGATGTCCTCCAAGCCGGCGATCATGTTCAGGGTCGTCGACTTCCCGCACCCGGAGGGCCCGACGAGGATGACGAACTCGCCGTCGGCGATCTGGAGGTCTACTTCCTGCACGGCGAGCACGCCGTCGGGGAACCGCTTGGTGAGCCTGTCCAGGACGATCGTGGCCACCGCTACCCCTTGACTGCGCCGGCGGTCAGCCCGGCGACGATCCGACGTTGGAAACACAGCACGAACAGGACGATCGGGATGGTCAGCAACACGGCTGCCGCCGAGATGGAGCCGGTCGGTTCGGTGAAGTCTGAGGCCCCGGTGAACTGGGCGATCGCTACCGTGGTGGTCTGCGATGCCTCGGTGGAGGTCAGCGAGACCGCGAACAGGAAGTCGTTCCAGCAGAAGATGAACACCAGGATCGCGGTGGTGAACACTCCGGGTGCGGCCAGCGGGACGATCACGCTGCGGAATGCTTGGAACGGTGTCGCGCCGTCCATCTGAGCCGCCTTCTCCAACTCCCAGGGGATTTCCCGGAAGAACGCCGACAGGGTGTAGATCGCCAGTGGCAGCGAGAAGGTGATGTACGGCAGGATCAGCCCTGGCCAGGTGTTGAACAGCCCGACCGTGCGCTCGATGTCGAACAGCGGCGAGACGAGCGAGATCTGCGGGAACATCGAGATCAGCAGCGCGACTCCAACCAGCAGCTTTTTGCCCGGGAAGGACAGCCGCGCGATCGCGTAGGCCGCGAGCGTGCCGATCACCACCGACAGCCCGGTCGCGATCAGCGCGATGCCGATCGAGTTACGCAACGCGCTGACGAACGGGGCCAGCCGGAAGATCTGCTGGTAGTTCGACCAGGTGAACTCAGCCGGGATGAACCGGCCGTCATAAATCGAGTTGAGGGGTTTGAACGACAGGCTGACGATCCACAGTACCGGGACCAGCGCGTAGACCAAGATGACGATGTCGGCGACGGCCCACCAGCTCTTGCGGCCCCACCCTGTGGTCATCGCCGGCTCTGCTTCGCCTCGGAGCCCGGTGCCGCCGCACCGAACAGCTTGACGAACACCAACGCGACCAGCGCCACCACGATGAAGATCAGGACGCTGATCGCCGAACCGATGCCCAGATTGAACGCGACGAACAGGTTGTCATAGCCGAGCATCGATACCGACCCCGTTCCGTTGGAACCTCGAGACAGGATGTAGATGGAGTCGAAGACGCGGAACGCGTCCATCGTTCGGAACAACAGCGCCACCAGGATCGCCGGCTTGATCATCGGCAGAATGACCCTGGTCAGCCGCTGCCATGGCCCCGCTCCGTCCATCGCGGCGGCCTTGAGCAGATCCTCGGGTACCAGCGCGAGGCCGGCGAGCAGCAGCAACGCCATGAACGGCGTCGTCTTCCACACCTCGGCCAGGATGATCACCCCGATGGTCGTGACCTGATCGGTCAGCGGCGCCGAACTCTCCGGTAGCAGCGCAGCCAGGTAGCCCTGGCCTGGCGTCCAGGCATACTTCCAACTGTAGGAGGCGACGACCGTGACAATGCCGTACGGGATCAGCACCGCGGCGCGCACCAGACCCCGTGCGACCAAGGTGCGGTACATCGCCAACGCCAGCGCCAGCCCGATCACGAACTCGATCGCCACCGAGACGACCGTGATAACCACGGTGACGGCGAACGCCTGCCACCAGTAGCCAGAGCTGAGCACCGCGCCGTAGTTGGCCAGCCCGACGAAACCACGTTTCTCCGGAAAGCGCAGGTCGAACCGTTCCAACGACAGATAGATCGCATAGCCGATCGGGTAACCGGTCACCGCCAGGATCACCAGCGCCGCCGGCGCGCAGAGCACCGCCGCCAGCCGACGCTCCACCCGAGCTTTCTCCGAGATCGGCGCCGGCCGGCGCCCTTTCCCCGACGCGCCGGCGCGGACACCCGACCACACGGTCGTCATGGCACCAACCCCTGCGACTTGACGGCCTTGGCGATCTGATCGCCCAGCAAGCCCACCACGGTGTCAGGATTGATCTTCGCTGGCGGGTTGAGCAGGTCGGAGATCACGATCGAGATGCTCTTGTAGGTCGGTGTCTCCGGCCGCACGCTGGCGCTGTTCAACGAATCCCGGATCGCCTGCCAGGCCGGGTAATGTTTCTGGAATGCCGGGTCGTCATACAACGCGACGAGCGTCGGCGGCCTTGCCAGGTCTACCGCGCCGCGCAGCTGATTGTCCCGATTGCGCAGACACTGCGCCGCCTCGAACGCCTCGCCCCGGTGCCGCGAGGTGGCGCTCACCCCCAAGTTGACACCACCGATTGTCACCCTCGCGGGCTTGGCCACCTCGACCGAGGGGTAGGCGGCCCAACCGAACACGTCCCCGACCCGGCGGCCGGTGTCCCGGCTGGTCGGCCGGCCCCGCTGATCGATGAACGTGCCACCCCCACCGTCTGATCCCGGGGGATACATCGAGACGTAAGTGTCCGGGTAGTTGACTTCGAACGCCGCTTTACCTGCCTCCATCGCCAACCGGCCGTCGGCCTCCTTGCTCACCGACAGCGACGGGTCCGCGGCCTGCGAGGTGGCGACGCGCGACATAACGCCTAAAGCCTGCCGGGCGGCATTACCCCGAGCCACCTGCACATCGCCACTGTCCGAGACGATCGAACCGCCGGCACTGGTAAGCAGGGTGTTGAACCACACCGTCAAACCCTCATACCGCGCGCCCTGCACCTCGATGTAGTGCGGCAGGCCCCGCGCCGCCAGACCCTCCGCCATCTGGATCATCTCATCCCAGGTCTTCGGCGGGTATGGCACCAAGTCCTTGCGGTACCACAGCACCTGCGTGTTGGCGGACAGTGGTGCGGCGTACAACTTCCCCTGATAGATCCCCGTCTCCAACGGACCCCGGAGGGTCCCCTGTTCAATCTGCCGCGCCAGCCCGGCGGGGTACGGCACAATCCACCCGGCCTGAGCGAACTCCCCGGTCAAGATCACGTCGAGTTCCATGATGTCCAGGCCGGAATCGTGCGCCGCCAGCCGGCGCGCCAGCTGCAACCGCTGATCGTCGGAATCCCTGCTCTGCTGGGTTCGCTGCTCGATCGTGTACCGACCACCGGAGGCCCTACTGCACTCCACCGCGGCTACCCGATCTTCACCCGCACCTTCGGCGCCGGTGTCGAAGGCCAACACCACTGGCCCGGCAGCGCCGGCGCCGCAACCCACTAGCGTCGCCGCCCCCAACACCATCCCCACCGCGACCACCGCCACCCGCCACCACCAGGAGGCACCCCTCATCGTCGCCTCCCTGTCCACCGGCGACCAAGCATAGCTGAAGTCTATACAGGGCTCACATGAAGTCAATAGAGGGTATGTACAGGTCTAACCCACCAGACCAACAACACCAGCCCGACCAGGGCGACGACAGCGGCCGCCCAGAAGATTCGAGCCGACAAGAACGACGGCGATGCGATGGCCGCTATGTCCGCGGAGGAATCGCCAACGTTGCCCGATCGGTCGATCGCCTTGACAACGTAATAGTAGTCGTGGCTACCAGCTGGTAGCCGCCGCCGGCCAGCGGGCTGCGCGAGATCTGGTACGACGCGGCGCCGCTGACCGCGTCCCAGTCGATGCGGAGTCGGTCGGGTGACCGACTCGCGACCCGCAGTCGCATGGGGGCGGGGGCGGGCTGATCTGTTGGCCCGGCCTGGCCAACAGCACCTGCGCGGTCATCGCGTTGTCTGCGCCTGGTCGTCGGCCAGCAGGTAGTGCGCGTCACCGTCCCGGAAGACCGGATGGGACTTCCGCAGCGCGACCAGGGTCGAGTAGAAACCGAGCAGATCATGATCCGGGCGAAGCTGCCGGTAGGCCTGCCACTATGCGGGCGTGGCCCTTGCAGTGTGATCAACGGGGATGCGTTGCGTTGCGCCGCGTCGTCGGCGGCGGCCTGGCCATGGTGCGCGCTGAGTATCACCGCTTAATCGGACGGTGTCCGGTGTCCTCGCAGGCGCCCAGGTCGCGGGCGATCGTCGCATCGGTCACCGCGGCCACGCCTGGATCAACCCCCGAAGGATTAACGCGGGTGCAGCACTAGGTGCGTGGTCTCCTCGGCGCGGCCGAGGAACACCCGATGCCAGTCCACGTCGAACGGGCGCAGCCCCGGGAACGGGCAACGATCATCCGACCAGCCCGCACCCCCGGCAGCATCGATCCGCCGCAACGCCTCCACCACCGCGGCCCGAGCAGCCACCGGATCCCCCGTCACATCGCTGACTTGGAGGACCTCCTCGGACAGCAGAGGATGGGCAACATCTGGCTCCACCCGCAGCGGTAGCAGCCGGCTGCCCCACAACTGCGCGGCAGCAACCTCTGCCGTACACCAGGGAGAGGCCAGGTACGCCGAGGTCACCACGCACACCACTGCATCAGCCCAGCGCAACCGCTCCGCCGGCCGCTGACGCCACAGCTCGCCCAGCGCGATGCCGTCACGCACATCCTGATCGAGGAATACCTCATGACCGGCCTGGATCAGCCACTGACGCACCTCACCGGCCAGCGTAAGTCTCTTCGCACCACGTCCACCGGCCTGTGGTGGATCAGCGTCAGCAGCCAGCTGGCGACTACGTATCAGGTACCTCATAGACCAGGCCCCGGTCCTCTAGTTTCTACCGGGAGCGGTGTGCAACGAGACGCCCACCGGAGCGCCGGAAGGCCAGAGTGCATGACGGACCAGCTAGAGGAGGATCGTCGTATCCAGCGGGCCAAGCGGATGCTGTGACGGCCTTAGGCCCTCAGTGTGACGGCTGTCAACGGCAACGGACAGCCGCATGCATCCGGCTGAAAGCCAGCTTCAGCACTGACGGTTGGCCAACATCGCGTCAATCCGCTTGACCACTACATCAGCGTGCACCGGAAACGAATCCTCGCTGAGTGCGCCGCTACCGCGTAGTTGCATGCCTTCCACGGGGTACGCCTCACCCGTCCATACGGTGTTGTCGGGGAAGCGAAGCTCGACGGCCAGGTCCTTGCCTTGCGGGTCCCACGCCTCCGAGCCATCGCGAGTGCTAACGGACCAGCTCACCAGCGGACCGGCTCTTTGAGTGATCTCCAGCTCGCCTGGCCTGAGCGGGCCATCAGCGATACGACACATCACCTCGATGATCATGCTCCAGCTCCTTCTGTGTGTCGCGATCCTGCTTACGCGGTCATGGTGAGCCTGACGGCTGCAACACTGTCTCCGGCCGGCGTCATGATCAACAGTTACTGAAATCTTCAGCCTATGCTCACCGTGAACAGCCCGGACAGGTCCTAGTACCTGCAACGACAGATCGTGACGTCGTGTGCGGTAGTCCGTAGCGTCGGCCGACTCCAGCGATCCACCCCGCCAACCCACACCCAGCTCCCGCCCGGCGCCGGCACTAGTGATCCCGACCCCCGTACGGTCCTGGTGCTGATTAGCCTGCCCGCTTGCGACCTCGGCGAGTCGCCACCCGGAGAATATGGGGAATCATACCCCTTATCCCGGCGCACCAACCGGAGGTCGCAACTGGTGCTGGCGGGTGCACCCGGGCCGTTCGTCGTAGAGATCGTGGCATCCGATGGTGGCGTCGAGGTCCACGCTGCAAGTGTCCACCCGTAGATCACTGCGCGTGCTCCGGCAGTGCGGACTCAGGTGCTCCGCGTAGCCTGGTAGTCGCCTCTTCGCCGGAGGTTTCACGCCCCGGGGCGGCGGTCCCGCTGCCATCCAGGCATACCAGAGCCTCGACCTAGGGTGACTGCCCGGCATCGCACCCGGTGAGGACGGGCCGCTGCGAGGCGTGCGGGAAACCACCGACTGGCAAGACGAGATCTACCTCGGTGGCTTCGGCGAGTCGTGCCACGCGGTCTGGCGCCGCCGGTCATCGCTGGTCGTGCCCGGGGGCCTGCCGATCACGGAACGAGTGGCCGGGAACGAAACCGAGGTGCTGCACGCGGTGGTGGCCGACTGGCCCACCTGACCCCGGCCGGGCCGTCGGTTGAGGGGAGCTGACACGACCTTCGACGCCAGCATGGACCTCATCCGGCGGATCGTCGCGGACAAGCCCTCAACTTGAACCCCCGCCTGCGAGCAACATCAGAGCACGCTGACCAGCGGAAAGACGACATAATGATCTTTCGTTTTAGGATGGCGACCTTGCGGACGTAGCGCTGGTGCTCTCGTCATCCAAGTGTTGTGCATACCGCACCAGACACGCCGTCCCACCTCTGATCTGGGGCCTGAGTACCTCGCTTGCGACGACCTGCGCCACGCGGTCGCAACCCCCGTAGGCTAGGCCCCGAACGATGGGTACAGCGTGTCCGACCTGGCCGCTACGCATTTTCGGTGATCGATGGTTCGGCGCGGATCCGGGTGCGGCGACGCTCGGTGGAGGGAAACTGCTCTCCTTCGTTCGCCTCGTCTCGAAGCCACTGCAGACCCTTGGCGAGCAGCTCGTCTAGGAGTTCGTTCTGGGTCAGCTCCGGACGGCCGCGCCCTCGCATGAACAACACCGCGTCGTGGAGCTGGTCGGCGAGCGATTCATCCACCTTGAGTGGCCGTCGTCGAGCTGGCTGCCTCGCCGCCGCCGAGGCGTCTGGAGCGTCTTGGGCGCCTGAGGCGTCTCGGGCTCCCGTGGATCCTGTGGCGCGTGACGGGTTCGTCGTCAGGGCGGGAGCAGTGGGATTCCCGACCAGCCGGTCTTCTGCGCTTGTTCCAAATTCAGGGAGTCGGGCTAGTCCACCACGGCGTCGCTCAGGCAAGGGCCGCTACCTCCACCGCTCGCGGCACGAGCAGTTCAGCGACTGCGGCGCGGTATTCGCGGTCACCTGTTCCGCCCGGGTCGTACCAATTGATCGGTTGCTGCGCGGAGAACGCCTCACCGTGGCGGGTGCTCTCGTGGATGACGGTGCTCAGCAGCTCGTTCGGGAAGTGCTCTCGCAGCGTGTCGAGCACATCAGCGACGACCTTCGAAGTGTGCTTGCCGTACATCGAGACCCGACACGGGAGCACGCCGGAGATGCGGAGATCGGCATTCAGTCGACGGCGGACCTTGTCGATCAGCCGGGTTAGTTTCGGCAACTCGTCTAATTCCATCGCTCCTGCTGCCAGCGGAATGAGCACGTCATCCGCAGCCGCAAGGCCCATGATGGTCACCAGGCCTAAGTCCCCGGGGCAGTCGATGACGACGAAGTCCCGTGGCGTGGCCCTCTCCAGCGCATGCACAAGGGCATGCTGCACACCCGCTTCTCCGCCGAACTGACGGTCGGCGTCAGCTAGCTCCGCGGACGCCCGGACCAACTCCAGACGGTCTACCGCAGTGGACCGGATCACGTCATCGAGCGGACGGTCGTCGCGAAACACCTCGACCAGATCCGGGTTGGCAGGTGAGTGCCCGAGCCACTTGGTGGCCGACCCCTGATCGTCGAGGTCGACCAGGAGCGTCCGGTAGCCCATCGACGCTGCGATCGCAGCAACGTTGACAGACGTCGTGGTCTTCCCAGTCCCACCCTTGTTATTCGCTACGGCGGTTGTCCTCATCCGCCGTCCCGCCTGCTCGTCACGAGCATCGACCGCGTGGCGTCCCGTCATACGCTAGCTTCCTCCATCGGCCCCTAAGGAGTCCAAGGCGCCAGAAGATACCGAGGCGCCCGGGACGCCCTAGGCACCGGTGTCCAGGCAGGCCTTGATGCCCTGCGGATCGGATGCTGACATTCAGCCGTCATCGGGTGGGTCCTCCACTGGCGTCGGTGCGAAGTACCAGTCCCGGTCGGACAGTGGGCTGGCGCAGCGTTGGCACTGCCCCCGCCGGCGGGCAGCGCGAATCGCCGACCACTCCTCGTTCAGCCTGCGACGTTCCTGGGCCCGGTGGTGCAGCCTCGGCTGTAGGGCCTGGGTGGTCCAAGTCGCTCCGAGCAGCAGCCCGAGGCCGATCAGTAGGACCGAGCCCAGCAGCACCACGCCCATTACCTGCCGCATCAGGGTGCTGTGCGGTGCGTCCCGCCGCGACGGGGCACTCCCGGGGAACGGCCCGTGGGCCGGACCCAGGGGAGGCATGTAGTCGCGCTCCGGTGAGTTGACATGATCGCTGCCCTTTCTGTTATCTGTGGTGCGGGTTGCGGGTGGTGTGGATCAACAGTTCGTCACGCGGTACTGGGTGTCAGGTATGTCGGTGATGAACATGTGTCCGGGGGCGTGGGTGATCGCGAAGGGTGGTTGTGAGGCCATCAGCGCGGCCTGGGTGGTGACCCCGCAGGCCCAGAACACCGGCACGTCCCCGGGCGCGCTGTCGAGGGGGTCACCGAAGTCCGGACGATCGAGGTCGGTGATACCGAGCGCGGCTGGGTTACCGGTGTGGACCGGGGCGCCGTGCGCGGCTGGCATGAGCCCGCTCACTCGTATCGCGGTGTCGACCTGTCGGGCGGGGATTGGGCGCAGGGAGACGACGAGCTGCCCGTGGAGGCGCCCGGCCGGCCGGCACTCCCGGTTTGTCACGAACATGGCGACGTTGCGCGCCTGTTCGACGTGCCGCAGCGGGACTCCGGCCTTGGCGAGTGCGGTCTCGAAGGTGAAGCTGCACCCGATGAGGAAGGCAACCAGGTCCTTGGGCCATCGGTCGGTGACGTCAGTCGGCTCGTCAACGAGCCGGCCGTGTTCCCAGATCCGGTAGCGCGGCAGATCGGTGCGCAGGTCCGCGGTAGGCGCGAGGACCGTCGCCGCCGTGCCGGTGTCGGTGACATCCAGGACCGGACACGGCTGGGGGTTGCGTTGGGCGAACAGTAGGACGTCGTAGGCCCAGTCCGCTGGGACCACGAGGAGATTGGTCTGGGTGTGCCCAGCCGCCCAACCGGACGTCGGCGCGACGGCACCGGCCGCGAACAGGGCACGCGCCTGGGCTGGGCTCAGAGTCGCTGGATCGTCGATCGTGGTCATGGTGTCGGCTCCATGGACGAGGGAAAACGGACTAGAGGAGGTCGCGCCCGCGGGTCTCGGGCAGGCCGAGCAGAGCGAGCGCAGCGAGCCCGTAGGCGAGGGCGCCGAGCACCATCGCGCCGCCTAAGCCCCAGCTGCCGGCGAGGAACCCGACCAAGGTGGGGAACACCGCCCCGAGGGCCCGGCCGACGTTGTAGGTGAACCCCTGCCCGGTTCCGCGCTGTGCGGTCGGGTACAGCTCGGCGAGGAACGATCCGAACCCGCTGAAGATCGCTGAGGTGCACCAGCCGAGGGGGAAGCCGAGGATCAGGACGATGGTGTTCGCACCGGTGGGGACGTGGGTGTACAGGAAGATCAGAACCGCGGACAGGGTGGCGAACAAGGCTATGGTCAGCTTCCGTCCGAGCAGGTCGGTGAGGTAGCTGCCGGTGATATAGCCGACAAACGCCCCAGAGATGAGCAACATCAGGTAGCCCTCGGTGCCAACGACGGTCAGGTGCCGCTGCGTCGTCAAATAGGACGGTAGCCAGCCGAACAGCGTGTAGTAACCGCCCTGAACTCCGGTGGTGAGCAGCGCTGCAAAGAAGGTGGTCCGCCCCAGGTGTCGCCCGAAGATCGCGCCGAACGAGCCGCGGTGCTGGCCGGGTTCCGCCTGCTGCACCACGATCGGCGCATCGGTGACCTGCCTGCGCAGGTAGAACACGAGTAGCGCGGGCAGCGCGCCGGTCCAGAACAGTAGCCGCCACGCGATCTGCGGGCTGGCCAGGCTGAACACGGCGGTGGCGACGACCACTGACAGTGCCCAGCCCACGGCCCAGGAACTCTGGATGAATCCCACCGTCCGGCCTCGGTAGCGCGGCGAGCAGTACTCGGCGACCAGAATCGCGCCCGCCGCCCACTCGCCACCGAAGCCGAGTCCCTGCAGCGCCCGCAAGACCAGCAGGGACTCGAAGTTGGGCGCGAACCCACACAGCACGGTGAACACCGCATAGGTGATGATCGTGAACAGCAGTGTCCGGACCCGACCGATCCGGTCGATCAGGATGCCGGCGACAACGCCACCCACCGCGGAGAGCACCAAGGTGACCGTGGTCAGCAACCCGGCCTCACCCGTGGAGATCCGCAGGGACGCTGCGATCGCGACCAGTCCCAAGGGCAGCACCTGGTAGTCGTAAGAGTCCAGCGCGTAGCCCCCGAACGCTCCGACGAAGGCGTGGCGGCCCGAAGTCCCTAGCCCCAGTTTCCGGGCTAGTTGGATCTTGATGATTTGATCTTGACGTGTATGTGGGTTTGACCTGCGTGGATCCGGCGTGTCGAAGCGCATTCGATCTTCTCATGGTGTATGACCTAAAGAGTG
>JALYTS010000115.1 GCA_030854185.1 Actinomycetota bacterium
CGCGCAGGGTTGGCCGGAGCCCGCAGCGCGCACCGTGGCCACGGTCGCGGCTTACTCCTGGCCATGGTCGATCGGGCTGTGCCTGCCGCTGCCGCTGGTCGGGGCTCGCTCCGGGCAGCAGCGGCTCGATTCCGCCGACCGGGCCGCCCTGGAGTTATTGGCTGCCCCGCTGGCCGTGGCGGTGCACGCGACAGCGCTGTCCGCAGCGGTGCAGCGCTCCCGGCAGCACATCATCGCCGCCCGCGAGGAGGAACGCCGCCGGCTGCGTCGCGACCTGCACGATGGCCTCGGGCCCGCGCTTACCGGGATGGCCTTCCAGGCCGATGCCATCGGCAATCTGTTGCGCACTGAGCCGGATCGGGCTGCGGAGCTGATCACTGCTTTGCGCATCAGCGCCACGGAGGCGATCGGTGATGTCCGGCGGTTGGTCTACGCGCTACGCCCCCCGGCGCTGGATGAGCTGGGTTTGGTGGGAGCGTTGCGTCGGCGGGCCGAGCAGCTCGGCGCAGGCGGTCGCGAGCCGGCAATCCGGGTGGACGTTCCCGAGTCGCTGCCGGCGCTGCCGGCCGCTGTCGAGGTCGCCGCCTACCGGATCGCGGTGGAGGCGCTGAACAATGCCGTCCGGCACGCCGGTGCGGCGCGGGTGGACCTGCGGCTGGAGGTCAACGGGGCACTGGAGATCGCGGTCAGCGACGACGGCCGCAGCGACGCGGGGAGCTGGGCGGCCGGAGTCGGGTTGTCCTCGATCGGGGAGCGGGCGGCCGAGCTGGGCGGGCAGTGGCGTGCCGGACCGGCCGACGGCGGCGGGGGACTGGTCTGGGCCCGGCTGCCACTGGGGTCGGCTGATTAGGCTGCAGTGACCGGGCCAACCTCGGGTTGACGCGGCGAGGATGACGAACCTGACGGCGGCGGCCAGACAGGAGTGGCCAGACAGGGGTGAGGAGTGGGGCTGAGGGACTACCTGGGACGGGTTTTCCGGCGTGGCATCGGCGGCCTTTCCAGTCAACGAGCGATTCGCGTTCGGCGTGGCGGCTACCAGAGCATGCTTGATCGAGAAGCTACCGTGGATGACCTCGCTGACCTGCGTCGCTTTGTGACCAGCAGGCGTGGTGTCGAGTTCTATGTCGAGCCGGAAACGGCCGCGACCGATACCACGGCGGTGGCCGTTGCCTCCGATGGCGAGTGGATCCGCCGCCGGGTGGGCTCTCCCGCGGTTGCCCGTAAGCTGGCAGCCGAACTGGGGATCCCGGCCTATGACGCAGCTATCGTCGGCTACCCCGACGCGATGCGCCGGTACCGCCGGCCCGGCAATGGCCACTGACCTAGATCATTCACGCTGATCCACATTTTCATGATCGCCAGCCTGTTGGGTCGTGATTGGTGCCGGCCTTGGCCAGGTCACCGTCCAGGGCCAGTTGGCGCAGCCAGTCGGGTCAGCGAGGTCGCCAGCGCGGCCAGTTGCAGCCGGCGGCGTTGCGGTCGTAGTCGATCGAGGGCAGGTTGCGTGCACCACAGGCCTTGAGCTGCTGACCCGGTCCTCCACATGCGCCTGGGTGCGGTGACGGGCGTCGAGCTGGCGAGGTAGCCGCGTTCAGCGTGGGTGCAGGTGCGGTGAGGACGGGGCCGCTGCTGCTGCTACGACCTGAACGTCCTTGTAACGCTCCGAAACCGGCTAGCGACAGAGCGTACCGAGAGCTCTAGCGCAACCCCCATCCCGCGCCGGGGCTCGGGAAGATGGTCTCTCGATCGAGGAGGATTTACTATGCACCTAGGTCGGACAGCACTTCGCGGGAGTGTCCTAGCGCTCTGTGCCGCTAGCGCTCTGACGCTCGGAGTGGGCGCGGCGTCGGCCAGCACGCTCACCCCAGCTCCGCAGGCGGCTGCACTCAGCTCCAGTCACCCGGCGGACTGCTGGGATTGCGATGGCTGGCGCCACCACGACTGGCGCTGTTATGGGGACGGTTGGGGCTACTACTGCGATGACTGGCGCGGCGGCTGGCGCTGTCACGGCGACTGCTGGGATTGATGATGGCGATGGCCAAGGAACCATCGGTGAGCATATTTGCCGCTAGCGGCGGCTGATCCGTCAACAAGCGAAAGCTCCGATACCTCCGGAGCAGCGCACTGAGCCATGCCCCGCGGCAGTGTTCGAAACTGTGTTTTCGTGGTTTGCGCCGTGAGGATCCCGTCACTGGCTCGTTAGCAGACAAGCTGTGGTGTGTTGTAGGCAGGATTTCTCCCGGGCGTCGGGGCCGAGACACCAGCCACGACAGCCGCCTAGGAGGACTTGAGGTGATCCGATGCCGTTGACCCTGGCCGAGGTTCGTGACGTTAGCTTCGGTACGCCGCCGGTCGGGGAGCCCGGCTACCACCGAGACGAGGTGGATGAGCTCCTTGACCGTGTTCACGCCGAGCTGGCCCGCTTGATGGAGGAGAACAACGAGTTGCGCAGGCGTATGGAGCAGCTCGATCAGCAGCTGCGCGCCGTACCCGTTGACTCCGGGCGCAACCCGGGGCCGCCGCCGTGTTCGGGGCCGGTGATGCCGCCGCTGCGGCCACCGGTCAGCGAAGGGATCTCGCCCGGTGCTGATCACGATCTGCGGGCCGCGAAGATGCTCGCTCTTGCCCAGAAAATGGCTGACCAGCTCAGCGAGCAAGCCCACGCCACGGTGGACAGGATGCTCAGCCAGGCCCGGAACTACTGCGCGAAGTTGCTCTCCGAGGCGCGCGTGACGGCCGAGGACATGGTTAACGAGGCCCGGACCCGGGTCGAGACCATGGTCTCGGACGCTCGTACCGCCGCCGAGACCCTGCAACGGCAGTCCGAGGACAAGGCGGCGTCGCTGGAGCAGGATGCGGCCCGCCAACGCGCTGAGATCCTGGACGCCCTTCATCAGGACAAGAGTCTGCTGGAGAACACTATCGATGATCTGCGGGGCTTCGAGCAGAAGTACCGTGTTCAGTTGACAACTTACTTACAGTCACTGTTTCACGAGCTCGGCGGACCCGAATTCGCCGCACCAGCGGGCCCGATACGCGCCCCGCAGGACCTGGTGGGCTCCGGGCTGGGCGCGCGCGGTGAGACCGGTCAATCCCCGCCCTGATCAGGTGCCATCTACATCCAGGATCAAGATCAGGTCGGGGCGTACGCTGCGTCGAGACCTTGAAGACGAGTTCGGAGGACTGAGATGACCACCGCCGACCCGCTCGCGTGGCGGATCTCCAGCCGCAGCGGTAACGGCGAGCACGGTGTTGAGGTGGCCCCGGCAGCAGACGGCGTGGTGATGCGACACAGCACGCACCCCGCCGCCGGCACGATCACCTTCCCCGGCCCCGCATGGAGAGCGTTTGTCCACGGCGCTCGCGAGGGTGTAGCGAACACGAACGGCGTCGTCGCCATCACCAAGATCGGCACCGACACCCTCGTGAAGTCACTCCATTCCACAGTCGCGCTGCTCTTCGACGCCGAGGAGTGGTCGGCCTTCCTCGCCGGAGCCGCCGACGGCGAATTCGACTTCACCAGCGAACTCGCGTCAGCACAGAGTTCCGCCGCATTAGTCG
The DNA here is from genome assembly GCA_030854185.1 of Actinomycetota bacterium. Taxonomy (GTDB): domain Bacteria; phylum Actinomycetota; class Actinomycetes; order Mycobacteriales; family Pseudonocardiaceae. Next base: position 3,562 of record JALYTS010000115.1, read on the forward strand.
AACCCACCAGCCAGTTCTTCGCTACGGCCGATATTCCGTATCGGGCTACCGTCAACACCGTCAGTAACGGCGACCTCTGGGTGAGCTGCTGGGCTAACGATGGCGCGCTGTATGCGGCCAACGGGGATGGCCGCGGCTTCTCAGCGAACGCGAAGGACTTCGCCGACATCGTGGTGAACAGGATCACCGGTACGCCACCGACCGGCCTCAGCGGCGTCCGGCTCAGCGGTGGGGCCCAGGTGGCAAAGATCTGGACCGCCGGCAACTACAACCGCAAGCCCACGGGAATGGTCGCCGTTGACGGCAATGGAGACGGCCGTGACGAGCTGTACCTGGCCGTACAGGACCTCTGCACCGGACCGGGTAACCTCACGTTCAACGACGCCCCGGCCGCGAGCGTGTCGGTCTCCACCGACTACGGCAGAACTTGGCGGATGACCACTGCGCCGATGTTCACCAGCTACGTCTTCACCACGATATTCTTCCTGGACTTCGGCCAGAGCAACCGCAACGCTTCGGTGCTCGGCGCGGGTGGCGCGGCCTACGTGTACGCCTATGGACTGGACAACAACTGGCGCGACTCGTACAGCAACACGGTTGCGGATCCGCAGAACCTCTACCTGGCACGAGTACCGAAAGGCTCCATTCAGAACCGCGCGAGCTGGCAGTTCTTCACCGGCGCCGACGGCTCCGGGGCCCCCACCTGGAGCAGCGACATCGGCCGCAGGGTCGCGGTGTTGCATGACGAGCGCCGGGAGTATCCGGGCACGGTAACCTCGGACGGTTGTTCGGTCCTCTCGCAGGGCGGTGTCGTCTACAACGCCCCGCTGCGCCGCTACCTTTACACGTCCTGGACCGAGTTCACCCACGAGTTCTACGAGGCACCGAATCCGTGGGGGCCGTGGAAGCTGTTCTTGCACAAGGACTTCGGGCCATATCCATGGTGGGGCGATGGCTCGACCATTGGGCCCAAGAACGGCGGGTACGCCACCACCCTGCCGTCGAAGTTCATCAGCGCCGACGGCCGGCAGATGTGGATGCAGTGCAACTGGTTCACCGGACTCGGCGGAGGAAGCGACAACTACAGGTTCTCGCTGCGTCCGCTGACGGTCAGCCCCTATCAAGCGGGCACTCCGAGTAACCCGGCAAACCCATCGGTGAGCCTGGCACAAGCCGGCGACGCGGTACCGATCGACAAGACCTCCCACTACGGGAAACTGGCCTATCTCAACGACGGCAATCCGTCGACCAGTGAGGACAGCTGGGATGGCTCGCCCAAGGATGCCGACCGCTGGGGTATCACCTGGTCAAAGCCGTACAACCTAGACCGGGTCGGCTACACGACCGGAGCGATGTTCCCCGACGGAGGCTGGTTCGCCAGCGGGTTGACCGTCCAGGTCAGAAACACCTTCGTCTGGACAACCGTCACCGACCTCGCGGTCAACCCCGCCTACCCCTACGACGCCAACGCGGGTCCCTCCCGACGGTTCACGCTGACCTTCGCCAACACCTCCGGCGACGGGGTCCGCATCGTCGGCAGCCCGGGCGGCAACGCGCACTTCACCTCGATCAGCGAGCTCGAAGTTTACTTCGACGGTTGAGCGCGGTTCATGTCAACCGGGCGCCACGATCGCCCAAGCGCGCGAAATGCCGGCCGCAGTGGGAAAAGGTCGCCTGCTGGGGCCGTGCCGCAGCAGCCCGGTCAGGTCCGCGACCTGGGCCTGCGGGTCGAGCGCGCCGTCGGTGTCTAGCGCGGCGCTCCAGTCGCGCTCGCGCAGCTGCTCGATCCCGGCCATGGTCCGCTCGTTGACCGGCCAGCCGATCGAGTACTCCACCCGCCGGCCACGCCCTGCCGTGCGCCGCGGGCCACGATCGCCGCCCAGGCCACGGCCCGCACCCGCGCCATCGCCCGGGACAGCCGACGCCCCGGCAACCTGTCGCGACCGAGCCGGTCGGCGAACTCGCCCAACACCCGCAGCAGCGTGGAATCCGACGCGCCACCACTGGGCGAACAGCGCCTCCTGCGCGGTCATCGCCTCCACGTCGGACAGACACGTCGCGCCCGCGGCCAGCGCGCAGGTCAGGTCCACCAGCGCCCGACCACGATGTCGCAAGGGGACAACCCCGCCCGCGCCACTACCGCTGCCAACTCACCGGTCAGGCCAAACCGATCAGCCAGCAGCCGCGGCCCCGCCACCCCGGCCGCCGCCACCGTCCCCGCCCACCGACCCCGACCGTGAGACTGCTCGTCCATCCCAGCGCGGGATCCGCCACCTGTCCGCGACCACCTGTACCCTTCACCTGAAAGTGTCCCCTTCCCGGGTTCATGCAGATCTCGACAATCCGCATTGTCCCAGGTCACGGACACCTTTCCTCGTGTCGACACCCCCCAAACCCATGATCACATCACTGCCATGAATACCTGAGGCTGACGTGAACCCTACGAGCATTCCCCCGTCCGGGCGCCAATACACGATCCGGCATGGCGAACAGGTCGCCGTGGTGGTGGAGGTCGGCGGCGGGGTACGGGAGTATCGGGTCGGCGACCGGCCCGTGCTCGACCCCTTCCCGCCGGACGCGATGTGCGACGGTGCGCACGGTTCTCCGCTGGTGCCCTGGCCCAATCGGCTGGCCGACGGGCGGTACCGGTTCGATGGTGTCGAGTATCAGGTGGCGATCACCGAACCGGACAAGGGCAACGCGATCCACGGCTTCCTGCGCTGGCGATCCTGGGACGCAGTGCGCCAAGAACCCAACCGGGTCACCATGGGCACCCGGCTGCATCCCCTGACCGGCTATCCGTTCCTGCTCGACGTCGAGGTGGACTACCTCCTCGATGACGACGGCTTGACGGTCACCACTACGGCGACCAACCGGGGCGAGCGGAATTGCCCCTATGGCGCTGGGCAGCATCCATACCTCTCACCCGGCAGCGGTGTGATCGACGATGCCGTGCTGAGCTTCACGGCCGGCGGCCGGATCGTCACCGACCCGATCCGTCAGCTGCCGACCGGGGTCGAGCCGGTGGCTGGCGGGCGGTTCGATTTCTCCGAGTCGCGCCCCCTAGGTGATTTGCGGATCGACTACGCCTTCACCGACCTCGCCCGGGACGAGATGGGGCGGGCGTGGGTCCGGCTGGAGGGACCAGACGGCCGGCGTGCCGAGCTGTGGGTGGACGGCACCTACCCGATCGTCGAGCTCTACACCGGCGACACGCTCAGCCCGGACCGTCGCCGCCTCGGGCTGGGCGCCGAGCCGATGACCTGCCCGCCGAATGCCTTCCAGTCCGGGCAGGGAGTTCGCCGGCTCGCACCGGGCGAGGCGGTCACGACCCGTTGGGGCGCCCGGTTACGGGCTGGCTGAGCGCGTTGGGGCCTGGACCGTGGGCACTGCCTGATGATCGGTGGCGACACCGATGCCGGGATCATCCTCGGGGTGGTCTCCGGAGCCATGGAGGGCGCCGCGCGCACCAAGATGGAACCGGGCAAGCTCAACCGATACTTCGTTTTCGGTTCCTACAGGTCGGACTCCCGGATCGGACCGAAGTCACCCGGCTGGCGATAGCCAAGGCCGCCAGGCTGCACGGGCAGGACCTCTCCCCAGAACAGGTGTATGTCGTCGGGGACACACCGCGCGAGTCGCGGCCGGTCGCGCTGCTGGAGCTACCACGATCGGCGTCGCCAGCGGCCACTACGGTGTCGACGAGCTCAGCGCGGCGCAGGCCGACCACGTGCTGCAGTTATTGACCGACCCTTTCCCGGGCCTGTGATTCCCGCGGTCGACCCGGTCAGGTCGTGCGTGCGCTGGTCAGCGGGCGCGAAGTACCTACATTAATGGCGATTTCGTGATCACGGGCCCGGCAGCTCGTCCAGAACGCGGCCATCGCCACCACCACCGAGGCGGCGCCCAGCACATGTAGTGAGACGAGCACCTCCGGTACCCCAGTGAGGTATTGCACGACGCCCAGCGTGCCCTGCGCGACCACCACGCAAACCAGCACTGTGAAGCGCCGCCAGACACGGGGGGGCACCCCTACCGCGCGCAGCGCGAACCCCAGGCCGGCGAGCAACCCGAGGAAGCCGACGAGCAGGTCGGCATGCAGTTGCGCCAACGCCGGGACCCCGATCGCGAGTCGGGGAGTGGCGGTGCTTCCGGCGTGCGGCCCGGCCGAGGTCACCAGCGTGCCGGCGATCAATAGTGCCGCCAGCACCGTGGTTGCGGTGCCCAGCAAGCCGCGCAGCGGCCCGGGTAGGTGCCAGCGTGCCGGGTCGTCGCCTTCCGCGAACGCGGCAACCAGTAGTACCGCCAGCCACACCAGCACCATCGAGACGAGGAAGTGCACAGCGACGGTCCACCACGCCAGTCCGGTCAGGACTGTGATGCCCCCGAGGACGGCCTGGGCCACCACCCCCAGCGGCATCGTTGCGGCCAGCAGCACCAGCCGTCGGCGCCTCGGCCGGACCAACAGTGCGACCACCAAGCAGGCCAGCCCGACCAGCCCGACCAGGCCGGTGAGCATGCGGTTGCCGAACTCGATCCACTGGTGGAGCGTGGCGACCTCGGGATGCGGCTGCGGCACGAGGCTTCCCGGGAAGCACTGCGGCCAGGTAGGGCAACCCAGGCCCGAACCGGTGACTCGCACCACCGACCCGGTTACTGCGATGCCACCCTGGGTGATCACCGCGGCGATCGCCGTAGCCCGGGACACGGTCACTAGCGAGCGCTTCGAGTCAGGTGCAGCAGACACACAACTGATAGTAGGCAGCCGTCGTGAATGCCAACCGGCGGGCACAGCTACGGGAGCGTTAGTTCTGGCTCTCGGCGGAATCTAGAGCTGTCAGAAGCAGGGGAAGATCGACGGTCACGGTCTGCCACAGTACGTCGAGATCGATGTCGAAGTAGTGGTGGATCAACCTGTCCCGGGTCCTTGCGGCGTCGGACCATGGGATGCCCGGAAATCTGGCGCGAGTCTCGGGGCTCACCTGCTTGGCGGCCTCACCAATGATCTCCACCAACTTGGTCAACGCCAGCGAGAGCATCGGGTCGGAGTCGAGGTCTGGTCGAGGACGACCTGCCACGAAGGTCAGCGCCTGCTCGGTCGCATCGCGTATATGCGCAAGTCGAGCAGTGTCTTCAGGCGGCATAGACTACTCGTGCGCTGGCCACGACATCGTCTCTGAAGTAACGGCTTAGGTCGTGGTATGTCCGCAGGTCGACTGTCCGGCCAATCGCTGCCGCCAGCTCGCGCTCCATCCTGGCAAGGGCGAAGAGTCCTGGAGTGCGGCCAGCCTCAAATTCCACGAGTATGTCTACGTCACTGTTCTCATTGAAATCGCCCCGCAGCACCGAGCCGAAGAGCGCCAGCCGCGCGATGCCGTACGTGCGGGCGAATGCCTCGAGCGCTGAATCGGCGACTTGCAGGCCTGGACGCAGCTCCATGACGTGATGATCGCAGATATCCGCACGCGACAGGTACACCCTCGGCCGAAGAAAACACTGACCTACCCGCACTGGGCGACTTGTCCGGCCGCGCAACGCGTCGCCGACTCCGCGTGCTGTGGGTCGCGGATGAATTCGGGACCGGCCGAAGGCCGCAGCCTGCTGCAGCGAGTGGGATCGGGAGAGTCGTAACGTGCGGGGGGCGAGCTGGCCGGCGGCCAACCTCGTACTGGCTGGCGACCACGCCTCGGCCCGCGCCGGACCGGCGACCCGGCGCGGGCGGCAGCTACAGCGACGACGGGTACACCGCCGGCATGATGACGCTGCTCAGCGACGATGGGCTGTGCGGTTCGTCATCACTGACCCGCAGGTGGCCGGCGATGGGACGACGGGGACACCGTCAACACCTGACCGGCACACCGCTCAGGACAGGTGGAGGGTGCGGGCGGCCAGCAGGGCGGCGGCGGCAGCCCAGGCCAGCAGAACGCCCAGCGCGCCCCATGGTGTGGCGCCTTGCACCAGTGCCGTGTGCAGGCCTTCGGCCAGCGCGCCGGAAGGCAGCACCGCGGCGATCGTGGCGAGCGGACCGGGCAAGGCCTGGACGGACAGCACGATGCCCCCCGCTACGACCAACAGCAGCCAGACCATGTTCGCCACCGCGAGCACCACCTCGGCCCGGAGCGCGCCCCCGAGCAGCACGCCGAGCGCGCCGAAGGCCGCCGTTCCGGCGAGAATCAGCAGCGCTGCGGGTGCCAGACCCGCAGGTTGCGGGTGCCAGCTCAACGCAGCGGCCACTGAACCGAGCACGACCAACTGCACCAGCACCACCCCGAGAACAGCGAGCATTCGCCCGGCAACCAGGGACCAGCGCGGCAGCGCGGTGGCAGCCAGCCGTTTGAGCACCCCGTAGCGGCGGTCGAAGCCCAGCGCGATGGCCTGCCCGGTGAACGCAGTGGACATCACCGCCAGCGCCAGAACCCGCGGGGTGATGTTGTCCACTCGCGGGTTGGGTACCGGAAGCACCCTGAGCAGGGTGAATCCGACCAATATGCCCAGCGGGATGAGAAGGGTGAGCAGGACCTGCTCCCCGTTGCGCAGGGTGAGGACGAATTCGGTGCGCGCCTGGGTGAGCAGCATCCGCGACAGCCGGCCACGGCCTGGTGCGGGCGCGAAGGTGCCGGGGGAGAAGCTGGTCACGGCCGCAGCTCCCGTCCGGTGAGTTCGAGGAACACGTCTTCCAGGCTGCGCCTGGATACCCGCAGGTCCTCAGCGAACACCCCCTGCTGGGCGCACCACGCTGTCACGGTGGCCATCACCTGCGGGTCGATCAAGCCCTCGACGAGGTACCCACCGGGGCGCGGTTCGCCGGCCCGGCAACCAGCGGGCAATGCGCTGCACAGCGTGCCGAGGTCCAAGCCGGCCCGGGCGCCGAACCGCAGCTGCCGCTCCGTGCCATCGGAGGTGAGTTCAGCGGGGCTGCCCTGGGCCACCACCCGGCCGTGGTCGATGATCACCACTTGGTCGGCAAGCGCCTCGGCCTCCTCCATCAGGTGAGTGGTGAACAGCACGCTGACGCCGTCTGCGCGCAACCTGCTGATGATGTCCCAGACCAGCCGTCGGGCCTGCGGGTCCATACCGGCAGTGGGCTCATCGAGGAATACCACCTCCGGCCGCCCGACCAGCGCGCAGGCCAATGCGAGCCGCTGCTGCTGGCCGCCCGACAGTCGCTTGTAGGGGACCCGCGCGACGGCGTTGAGCCCGAGCACGTCAAGCAGCCAACCGACGTCCAACGGCCGCGCCGCGCAGGCCGCGACCAGACTGAGCATCTCGGCGGCCCGCACACCCGGGTACGCCCCGCCGCCCTGCGGCATCACCCCGACTCGCGGACGCAGGGCGGCGCTGTCGGCGATCGGATCCAGCCCCAGGATCCGGACCACCCCGGCATCCGGCCGCAGGAACCCCTCACACACCTCGACTGTGGTGGTCTTTCCGGCCCCGTTGGGTCCCAGCAGCGCCAGCACCGTGGCCGGCTGCACCTGCAGGTCGAGCCCGTCCACCGCCCGGACCGCGCCGAAGCTCCGGACCAGGCCGCGGACCTCGACAGCAGCCGGTCGAGCGAGCGGGGTCACGATCACAGAGCCTAAGTCCAGACCCCTGATCCCGGTGTACCGGCCGGGGCTTGGGGGCGAATGCATCCCTGTTGATCACACTGCAGCGGCACGTCGGCATAGTGGCAGGCCTACCGGCCGCAGTGATCATGATGTGGGGCGAACCAGTGACAGGGCCGGCTGCGCTACCTCGGCCTGGCTGATCAATGAGCATTCGCCCTCTGCCAGGCCGGCGTCGATGGCTACCACGACACACTCCCGCCCACAGCAACCCTGACCGGCACCCCGAACAAGCCGCTCGGCCGCGCCCGCGGCCGCTACCACAACGACCCGACCACATGGCAGAACGAACCCCCCAAGGATTAACGCGGTGCCGTGCTGTGACGGGGGCTGGATCGTCATTGGGGGGTTGCTGGGCGCGGGGAACGTGCAGGCTTGCTGGTGCCGGATACGGTGCGATGGGGCATCGGGATGTGCTGGATGCATCAGGCCCAGCAGGATCCTCAGCGCCTCGTGTGGCGGACCCTCATAGGTCCAGACCACGACCCCGGGTGCGAAGATATCACCGTGTCCCGTTTTTCGGCGCTCGTGCCGTGGTGACCCGATCGAAGTCTCGGATGGTCAGCAGATCGACGCAGGCGTACTGGTCCCACTCGTAGCAGGCGACCCGCGCATTCGGTGCGGTCTTGGGGGCGCAGCAGTAGAGTGTGAACCCGGGCGCGGGCATTGGGGGCTGTACCGGTGTGACTAAACCCGCAGCCGGGCCGGGCGTTGCGTCGGTTGATGCCGTGCAGTTCGTCGGGGAGCAGGTGTACTGGCTCGAGGGGCGGGCGGGTGGCGATGTTCTGGTCCGGTCATGCGGGTCGGGCGGTGTGGAGGATGTCCTGCCGCCTGGCGTGGCGGTAGCGTCGCATGTCCATGAATACGGTGGCGGCGCCTACCTGGCCACCGATGACGCCGTCTGGTTCGTTCGGGCTGATGACCAGCAGATCTGGCGGGCCACCCGGGCCGGGCTGTACGCGGTCACTGCGGCGCCACCGCATGGTGAGGACCGTTACGCCGACCTTCGCCTTTGTGCACCTGGGCTTCTCGTCGCCGTGCGGGAGCGCCATGACAACGGTGGTGTGACCAACGAGTTGGTGATGCTTCCGGCCGACGGGTCGGCTGCCCCGTGGCCGGTGGCGCAGGGCTGGGACTTCTACTCCTTCCCACGGCCGAGTCCCGACGGGAACACGCTGGCCTGGACGACCTGGCGGCACCCGCTGATGCCCTGGGACGGCACGTGGCTGTGGACGGCCGAGATCCGGCAGGACGGCACACTCGGCCCTGCTTGGCATATCGCCGGCGGCCCGGAGGAATCGGTGTTCCAGCCGGAATGGAGTCCTGGCGGGGTCCTGCACTTCGTGTCTGATCGCACCGGTTGGTGGGACCTGTACGCCTGCCCGCCGGACGGTGCCATCGTCTCGGTAGTTCATCTTGAGTCAGCAGAACTGGGAACGGTGCAATGGGAGTTCGGGTACTCCACCTACGCTTTCCTGGACCACAACCAGATCGCTCTCCTCGCGCACCGGGGCGGCTCCACGCAGCTCAACATCTGGGATCCTCGCCGGCCCGAGGTCCGCGTCGTGGAGTTGCCCTATACGTCGATAAAGCCGTATTTGGGAGCGCACGCTGGACTGGTCGCAATGATCGGGTCGGCTCCGGATCGGATGCCCGCTGTCGTCGTGGCTGACATCGCCAGTGGCGAGTCCCGCGAGTTGACAGCGGCGGTGAGAGTAGAGCCCGGATGGCCGGCGCCGAATCCCGAGGTTGTCGATATTCCCGCTCGAGACGGCGGCCGGGTGTATGCGACGTTGTACCGGCCACGGTCAGAGGGTGCTGCGCCGCCAGTGGTAGTCCGTGCGCACCCAGGGCCCACCTCGAACGCTCCGTTGCGCCTCGACCCGTGGGTTCAGTTCTTTGTCGGCCACGGGTTCGCGGTGCTCGACGTGGACTACCGAGGTAGTACCGGCTACGGTCGCGCCTACCGCAACGCGCTACGGGGCCAATGGGGTGTGCTGGACGTGTCTGACTGCGTTGAGGCAGTCGAGGCAGTCGGACGAGACGGCTCTGTTGATCTGGCCCGCGTAGCCATCAGCGGCGCGAGCGCGGGCGGCTACACCTCGTTGCGGGCCGCGACGAATACGAAGAAGTTCCGGGCGGCCACCATACGGTCTGGCATCGTCGACCCCGCCGCATGGCGTACAGCCGCACCAAAGTTCCAGTCGCACCATGCTGACCTTCTCCTGGGTCCAACCAGCACATGGCGGAACCGATCGTTACTCCGTCCCGGTACCACTGCCCACTGTCCCATCCTCGCCTTTCACGGTGAACGGGACGCGGTCACGCCACTTCGCCAAGTCCAGCAACTTGTCGCGATGCTCGGTGAGCGGGTATCGCTCGTGGTTTACCCGGACGAGGGTCATGGACTGAGCCGACCTAAAAACATCGAACACGCGACCTACGCCGAGCTGGCGCATTATCGCGCAGCGTTCAACAGTTGAATTCTTGCCCGCCGACCATTCCTGCCTCAGTTTTGGCTGGGCTGTGACCTGGCCACGACATGCGGCGCGGCCCATTGCAGCGCCCCCGACAGCGGGGGAGTGCGCCCGCGAATCAGCAGCATCGGCACAATCAGGGTGATCGCCGCCGCCGCGACCGCCGAGGGCACCACCCAAGCCCGGAAGAGAAAGTCCGAGCCGGTAGGCGCCACCACGACTGCGAGCACCGCTGAGGCCGCGGTGGCAGTCAGGCGGAAGGCCGGATGAGTCGCGGACGCCGCCAACGGGATCACCGCCCACAGCAGGTACCAGGGGTGCACGACCGGCCCCAACAGCACGACGGCCCCCAGCGCTGCCCCCAGCGCAGCCAGCGGCTCGATCCGTCCTCGCCAGCACCGCCACAGCAACAGCAGGCAGACTCCGCCAGCCGTGGCCAGCCCGATGGCCCGGGCCAGCGCGAGCACCGAGGCGGTGTGGTCCCCGAGCCCGAGGACGCTGCCGATCAACCCGGCCAGCAGGCCGAGTTCGGTCACCACCGACATCCAGCTGCGCACCACGTTGGGCGTGCCCAGCGCACCGATCCAGCCAAAACCGAGCCCGGTGCCCAGCCCGATCGCCACCGTGGTGGCCAGCGCCACCCCACCGATCACCGCCGCTGCCCAGCCCAGATCGCGCAGCCGACCGCTCCGCAGCCGACCGCTCCGCAGCCGACCGCTCCGCAGCCGACCGCTCCGCAGCCGACCGCTCCGCAGCCGACCGCTCCGCAGCCGACCGC
>JALYTS010000116.1 GCA_030854185.1 Actinomycetota bacterium
GCAACCCAGCTCCAAAATTTGGTCCAGCTTGGAGCTAATTTGGAGCTAGCCGCCCTCAGCCAGACGCCACCACCCGCCACCCCTCAGACCAGCAACCCGGCTCCAAAATTTGGTCCAGCTTGGAGCAACTGAGAGTTTGACCGCTACGCTTGCTCCAAACGAGATACGACCCTGAGATAGCGACTGCCCAGCTGGTACCGCGTCGTCGACGCAGAAGTAATGAGATGGATAGATCATGAAGATACCAATGCCTCCCCCTGACACAAGGAAAATTTTTGAGGACCTCGCAGCCACCAACCCCGGTAAGCTCGTTGATCTATTTTCTCTTATATCATCTGGCCAGCAAGCCACTGGACCCTACATGCCGTGGGACAAGCTCCGATACCGGACATCGCCAGAAGGAGTAACCCACGAAGAGTGGTGGTTTGCCGTCAAATTTGCACGCAGAAGTATGCAACGAGAGTTACCTCTTAGCGATCCTTCAGGAGAGAATTTCACGTACGCGCTTCCCGACGAAATACTTAGAGGGATTGAGACTATCAACCGGGAAGCAAGTGGAAGTATAGCGATTAGCGAGGAAGTAACTAATCCAGCAACACGCGACAGGTATATCGTTAGCTCTCTAATCGAGGAAGCAATCACATCGAGTCAACTTGAAGGTGCTTCGACAACGCATCATGTTGCAAAGGAAATGTTGCGGAGTGGTCGTCGAGCTAGAACTCGTGACGAGCAGATGATCCTAAACAATTACAATGCAATGCGCCGAACTATCGAGTTGCGTGACGAGAAATTGACACCGGAGATGATCTGTGAGATACACCGGATCGTCACTGACGGCACCCTTGATAACCCAGACGCGTCTGGACGCTTTCAGCTTCCATCAGAAAAGAGAGTCGGGGTGTATAGTTTCGACAATCAAATGTTACATACTCCACCAATAGCCGAATTGTTACCATCGCGGATTGAAAGTCTTTGTAATTTTGCGAACGGTGGGAACGACAAGGCGTACCTACCACCAATTCTGCGAGCCATCACTCTCCACTTCATGATCGGGTACGAGCATCCATTTGAAGACGGAAACGGGCGCACTGCCCGGGCCATATTCTACTGGTCCATGCTAAACCAGGGATACTGGCTAATTGAGTTCCTAGCAATTTCTAAAATCTTGAAATCTGCGCCTAGCAAATATGCTCGCAGCTTTATCTACGCCGAGCAAGACGATAACGATTTGACCTACTTCCACACGTATCACCTATCTGTAATACAACGAGCCATTGATCAGTTGCACCAATATTTAGCACGCAAGATGCAAGAGGTTCGCGACTTCCAGCAATCAGTCGCCCTTATGCCAGGCCAGTTTAACCATCGCCAGCTTGCCATATTGGAGCACGCCGTAAAGTCTCCTGGGGCCAGCTACACAAACCAGTCTCATTCTGGTAGCCACAACGTCAGCCCCGAGACGGCGCGCCTGGACCTCACTGACCTTGAGCGCAAGGGTCTACTCGCCAAGCGTCGTGTCGGCCAAACATACGTATGGAGCCCTGTACCTGGACTCGCAGAAAAGCTTCGCGAGCTCTAGGAGATTTTCTTTTCGCGAGCGCGACTCTGCTAGTGGAGAACTAACCAGCTCCGTTTTCTTAAACCTCGACTGGGCACTCAGCTAATGATCAACCCGAACAGTCCAGGCTGAGGGTTCCCAAGACGAGGTGAGTGACGAACTCGGCACCACCACCACCACCACCACCACCACCATCTCCGACACCGCCGTCAGCAACGGGTCCGGCGCGTCGATTCCCACCAGCCGCCGTCACCGGCGGATACCGCGTAACCTGTCCACCCGATAGGTGTCCTCTCAGTGCGAGATGATCATGGTGTGGTAACCGTCATCATCCCAAGTCAGAGGACACCTATCGTCATCCACGCAACCGTATCGCGCCCCTAACTCGCGGATTCGGGTCAGAGTAGTGAATGGTCGACAGAGGCGATAACGTTAAGTACTCGTTGGCTACCCGACCTCCTGGGGCGAAGGGGCCCAGATCATCGTCTGCACGCCGTCAGCGGACGCAACGCGACGAGTCTGCATGGGGCGATCGTCACCGGCGCGCCGGTGCAACTTAGCGCCACATAACGATACTCCTCGGCACGCGGATGCACGGGCAATCGGCGTTCACACTGCGGACCGTGCGTCATCTCCGTGCGAAGCTGCCCGCGCCGACCTTCACGATTGATCACCATCAGCTCTTCGGCTCTTCTTGCGGTGTAGAGGACAGTTTGGCCATCCAGCCCTCGTTCTGGATGGAGATGATCCGCTCACACTGCGCCACGAGGTGGTCGAGTTCAGCTGGTGAGATGGTTGCGGTGGCATCGTGGCGCAGCTGGCTCAGTTCTTCGGCGGTGCGGATGTACTCAATCAGTTGGTACTCATAGCGGGTCGCACCGACATGGGCCGCGGCCGCGGCACTGATCGTGGTCACCACCGCGATCCAGGCGGCCAAATCCCACTGGGGCACGCTGACCGCGCAGGCACCCAGCCCCACGCCGGCCACCGCCAACACCAACTCGACGCGATGAAACTGACTCAACCGCGCCTGCAGGTGCTGGGCCCTCGGCCGGTAATACCCCTCGATCTGGCCATCAACCCGCACCCGCAAATACGACCCGGAATCACACACATCGGGCAGCGGGCGCCGCGCCGGTTGGTTATCAACGGTATGCCGCAGCAGATCCGCGGCCTGCCGGCGGATCCGGTCGGTGCACACCTTCAGCCGCCGGTCACGGTCCTCACCCCGGTAGTCCCCGGACCTGGCCAGGTACAGGTAGACCTCACTTTTGAGCGCTTCGGACACCGAGCGAGCCCGCGTCCAATCCCGCAGCACCCGCCCGCCGTAACGGGACCGCAACACCGGCACAAAGCCCACCCCCACTGCAGCGGCAACTGCCAGCACCGCACTGGCAGCCTCCTGCACTACGGGCAGTCGTGCAGCCAGCGTGGCCAACACCGCGCTCCCGATGGTCAGCCCCAACGCCGCCGAGCGGGCACGACCGATGGAGGTCTTCATCCGGTTGGCGGTCTGAGACCACACCGACTGCTGCTCCCACAGCTCCTCGACCAGCCGACCCTCACCCGGCACGTGATCAGCGTCCCACAACACCCTTGAACCGCCCAGGCAGCAAACCCCGGCCACCAGCGGATGGCCCACGTCCGTTAACGCCACTGTGTGGACAGCTCGGGTTACGAGCATGGCCTCTCCTCGTAGAGACCGAGTCGCTCCGCGTCCACGAGGGCACGGCACCGAAGCCCACAGTCTGTGGAGCGGAGTCCAGACCCGGGTTTCAAGGGGAAACCATCAGGTGCCGTGCGTAGCCGACTCGGAAATAGGGGCGGTTGGGGCTGGTGGTGCCGGTGCGCCGAAATTCAGCCCAGCACGGTCGCCCTGCCAGGGGCACTGACGACTATTAGGTTTCAAGCATGTTCCTCGAAGAGGAAACGGGAAACAGAGTGAAGGCCCGTAGCCCAGGTTGATTCTTTGCCATGATTGGAGGTGAACTTCCGAGGAGCGTCGTTCCTTGGACGACGATGATGCGGCGGAGACCACGAGGCGACCAGCGAATGCGCGATACTGATGACTCTCAGTAAACCAGTGGCTGCCCGCAACGGGCCGTTCGGGTGGCACACTTTTCTCGCAAGTGTTATGGAGGGAGGGTGACCCAGCAGTGGATGTCATTCGGTCCGGAGCTCCGGAGATTACGGGTAGCAGCTGACCTATCCCTCACTCGGTTGGCCGGATTGCTGCACTACAGCAAGGGCCACGTCAGCAAGGTCGAGACGGGTCTCAAGCGGCCCACACCCGAACTCGCCCAGCGCTGCGACGCCCTCCTCGGCGCGCAGGGCGTGCTCGCCGCACTGGTGCCCGTCCCGTCCTCCAGATGCGTAGCTAGGGAAGCGATGGCGAGGCGTGCAATCGACGACGGCGAGGTGTGGTCGATGAACGTGGCTCCAGACGGTACGAGCTGGTGTCGGTTGTTGGACCGCAGACAGTTCCTGGCGGCAGGCACCACGTCGGTGCTGGGCCTCGGATTCAACGACCGCGACGTGTCCGGGGCAGCCCGGCAGACCGCGTCACTGGATGGTTTCCGTGCACTGTTCGATCAGTTCCGTCAGCTCGGTCAGACTGCGAGTCCTGCGGTGGTGCTGCCTGCGCTGATTGCACAGACGCAGACCGTGCGGGGCATCGCTGCCGAGTCCGATGCCCGCATGCAAGGTCATGCGCTGACGTTGGCTGCGCGGTACGCCGAGTATGTCGGCTGGATGTGCCAGGAGGCGGGCAACGACGAGGCGGCGATATGGTGGACCGACCGTGCAGTGAAGCTGGCGGCCGCCGGCGGCGATCGTGAACTGGCGAGCTACGCCCTGGTGCGCCGCGCGCTGATGGCCTTGTACCGCAACGACGCCGCCGAGACCGTCAGACTGAGCCGCAGTGCGCAGCTGGGCTCCGTCCTACCTCGTATCCGCGGGCTGGCTGCGCAGCGTGAGGCCCAGGGACACGCCCTCGCCGGTGATCGTGACGCCTGCCTGCGCTGCCTAGACACCGCCCGCCGGCTGATCGCGTCGGCGCCGTCAGACCCAGCAGCACCAATGCTCGGGTCGACAAATCTGGCTGACCCGGTCGCCATGATCACCGGCTGGTGCCTGTATGACCTCGGTCGGCCGGAGGAGGCCGGCGAGATCCTCGACCGCGAAATCGCCCGGTTGCCGCCTAACGCGCTGCGCTCGCGCACCCGGTACGGCATCCGGCGGGCTATGGCGCACGCCGCGGCCGGCGAGATCGAGCATTCCTGTGAGATCACCGAGTTGTTGCTGGGTGGGGTCGCGCTGGTCGGCTCGGCCACGATTCGCACCGACATGCGCCGCCTCGCCAGGACGCTGTCCCGCTTCCGCACCACCAGAGCCGTGCGTGAACTGTCCCCGCAGCTCGCCGCAGCCCTGCCCGGCCCCGCCGCCTGATCCAGGAAGGAGAGCTCCGCGTGCCTGACATTTTCATCAACTATCGCAACGGCGACGAAGAGGCCACCGCAACAGTGATCGATCAGGAGCTGACGCGTCGGTTCGGCTCCGATCAGATTTTCCGTGCCAGCAGGTCGATCTCACTTGGAGAGGACTACATACCCGAGTTACTCGACGCCGTCCGTAACAGTCAGGTGCTGCTCGCCGTCATCGGATCCCGCTGGCTCACAGCGGTCGATGAACGAGGCCGTAACCGCTTGCGTGACGAGAACGACTGGATCCGCAGAGAGATTCTGGAGGCCTTCGAGCACGGGGTGCGGGTCATTCCTATCCTGGTTGGCCGGACCCAGCCGAGGCTACGTCCATCCGACCTTCCTCCGGAGCTGACCAGGTTGGCTAACTGCCAGTCCCACCGGCTGGACCACCACAGCGCTAAGGTCGACCTTCGCGCGTTGGGCGATAGACTCGCCGCGCTTGTCCCCTCACTCGTCGAAAACGATCAGCCCGGGGAGGTATCAGAACCGGACGTCGCCGACGGACCGATATCGGCCGCATTGCGAGCAGGCGACCATGCCCGTCAACAAGTCGGCGGCACCAACACCGTGGTCAACGATGCCCGCGGGCCGGTGAACACCAGCAGCGGGCACCAGTTCACCGGCGACGGCGTGAACTACGTGATGGGCGGCAACAGTGGGGGAATCCGCCAGAAGTTCGACTCCACACGCGAGCAGCCGGACGACAAGCGATGAGTGCCGATGCGGAATCATTTCTCGTCGGCCCCCACGGGCCAGTGCACACCGGCACCGGATACCAGTTCAATGGCCCTGCGTTCTTCCTCGACTCCTTTCAGCGTGTGGAGCGCAATCGACGGGTTGTCGCGCGCGAGCACCTGCACTGGCTGAATCAGAGGTTCGTCGAACCGGATCCCTACAGCAGGGCATGGGAGCTGCTCGCGGACAGCGGCAGTGTCCTGCTCACAGGCGCGCCGGGCAGCGGTCGGCGCTCCACAGCGCAGATGCTCCTTTACCGGCTCGACCCCAACAGCGTCCAGATCCGTGAACTGCCGGATGCCGACCCAGGGGACCCGTCAGGCGAGCCGGTGCTGGATACCAGTGCGGTCGGAGCCGGGCAGCACCTGCTACTGGATCTGTCCACCAGAGACGAACCGTACTGCGCCATGGTGCTGGGGCTGCTGCCGTCGTACCGCGACGTAGTGCGGGATCGTGGCGCGCATTTGGTCGTTGTCCTCCCACACAGCCGCAAGCACTACCTCGGTTCGGAATTCGGATCATCCGTTGTGGATATTGTCCGACCACAGGGTAGGGAGGTCTTCCGGCGATACTTGCGCTGCGATGGTGTTGCTCGCAGCGCGCAACTCGATGTCGATGAGCTGACGACGTTGTTGCAGTCCGAGCCGATGCAGCACATAGCCGAGCTGGCAGGGTTGGTGTGGCTCGCCAAGGAGTCAGAACCAAAGAAGGAGTTTCCGCACTGGCTGGATGAAGCACTCGCGGCGCTGACCCAGCGCAGCGGCCAGGTCACCGAGAAGGTGAAGGACCTTCGCTCAGGTCAGCAGCCAGGTCAGCGGTGCGCACTGTTGCTGGCCACAGCAATGTTCAGTGAAATGCATGCCGATGCGATCTTCGCGTCCACCTCCATGCTGTGCGAACTCGTCGGGCATACCACGGACGACCGGCCCCGGCTGCAGCAAGAGGGCTTCGCTGAGCAGCTCACTGAAATCGGGGCGGAAACAGGCCATGCCGGACGGGTTCGCTTCACGCTGCTCGCCTATGACCGAGCCGTGTGCACCCATTTCTGGACAAACTTCCCAGATCTGCGCGAGGTTTTTCGCAACTGGGTGAGAACCGCGCTCGGGCACCCGACGCTCACCAGCGAGGATCAAGATAAGGTTGTTTCCCGGTTCGCCGAGCAAGCATTGCGCACCGACCGGCCTGACGACCTGCGGCACTTGGGCGAACACTGGGCGAGGCGTACTGACGTCAGATGGCCGTCACCCTTGCTGCGACAGGCCTCCAGGGCTGTGGAGCTTGGTCTGAGCGACGAGCGCTACGGCCCCTTCTTCCGACGCCAGCTCTACATCTGGTCGCGGGAGCCCGGCCTGGGGGGCGACCTTGCTCAGGTGGTCGTCCAGATGTGCTCGGAGGTGCTCGCGCCGACCCACCCCGGACAGGCATTGGTCCGCCTGCACCACATCGTCCGACGACACTCAGGGGCGACCGGCGAGGCGGCGCGCGACGCTCTGCTGGTTCTCATCGACCGCGACCGCCGCCTGTACCGCCGTCTGCTCGACCGGGTGACGATCGGACCGAGAGCCCATGACGAGGCCGCTGATCTGGCTCTGTTCCTCGACTTGGCAAATCCCGCGCAGCTCACCGATTTCCAACGGCGAACGCAGCCGCTCATCGCGGACAAGACCGTGCGGGGTCAGCTCGCCAGCGGCTGGAATGCCGTGCTGGACAGGCCATCCTCACTGCGCTGCGCCCGGCGCGTGCAGACCTGGCTGGCCCACAAGGATGATCACGAGCGCGAGAGTCTGCTCGATGTGCTGGTCGAAGCGTGCCACAGGCGGGACGACCTGCTCAGCCGCCTATACGTCATCGCCCGCGACTGGGCGCACGCACCCGGCGACCGCCACGCGGAACGAGCCGAGATCGCCGACCACCTAAACAACAAGATCGATTACGCGCAGGGGATCGACTTCACCGAGCTAGATCTGGGAAATCGCGTCGAGGGGACCGCTCCATGACCACCGAAGAAAAGACCTTGCTGGCTATGCTCACGCTTGTCGCGGTGCTGGTGCCGGTCGCACTCGGCGCTGTGCTCGACTGGCCGACGTGGTCGTGGCTGCTACTCGCAGTCCCGATGCTGGCTGCGCTGGGGCTAGTGGCCCGCAACATCCAGCAACGGGTGCTGTTGGAACGGCCCTGGCAGCCGCATGTCGTATCCTCCGGCCACGTCGAACAGCAGGACCAAGCCCTGCACACCCCGGTGCCCGACACCGCGCTGCCGAGCGCGGTCGCCGACTACAACTTCCGCTTCTCCGCTACAGCGTACTGGCGACTCGCGCGGGGGTCGAGGACGCAGCACGCGAACCCTGCCGCACTGGCGGCTAATGCAATCCTCGGCCGTGCACAGACGATCACCGAAGTGGAACAGCCGGACAATGTTGAGGTCGTCCTGCATCGGTTAGCGAGTGCGCTGGGCGATGTACAACGGGACGAAGCCAGTGGTGTGGAGACATGGGCCGACCATGTCCAGCTCACGCTGCCCGAAGCCGACCAGGAACGGCTGCGCAAGCATTCGGACATGCGTAAGGATACGGATGTCTGGGAATACGAACACAACTACGAACGCCGCAAGCGCGACTATCTCAGCGGCGAGGTGTTGAAGAGCACGGGCAGCGCGGTTACCTGGTGGCTGGCCCGGAAAGACCACGATGTGGAGGACACCGTGCGCCTCATCGGCGCGTTGGCTCAGCTTTCCGCCGCAGCCAACAACACGGAGGTACCTGAGCTGTTCCGTCACCTAGTCCCCACCGCAGCTGCGCCGGGTCAGCGTGCCTTCGCGTCACAAGATGGCGCCTCGCAGTTTCCGAACGGCTCCGTTCACGATGCGAGCCTCCAGGCCGCCGGGCTCCCTCGGGCCGATCATTCGGGAGAGCCGTTCCCGGACGTACGGCTGTTCGCGAACCGCTGGGCCGCGGTGTTGGACACGCTGGACGACTTTAACGACGAACGGCGCGCCCATTTCACTCACCTCGTCGCGCGGGTGCTCGAAAAGACCGGGAAGCCCGATGAGGCTCACGAGATCCGGCGGCACTTTGATGCACCCACGACCAACAAGGAACCGGCGGACATCTCCGAGCCGGGCGAAGACATGCAGGACGGACCCGCGCTCGACATGGAGCCACCTCGACAGGAGGAGCTCTCGCGAAGCTCCCCGCTACCAGAGGAGCCGGAGCAGGACGGACAGCCGCAGACGAACGAGCAGCTCCGGTCGAAGCAGCGCCACGAGCCGCACAACTAACCGACGCCGCTCGTTTCGTCCGGTTCGGCCGTGCCAGAACAGCCACGGTGTCCTGGTACAGCAAGTGAGGCTTGCCAGCGAAGGTGTCCTACTGCCTGATGGCGTTGGCACACGGCTAAGCACTTGGCCGCAGGGCCTGGCGGCGGCAGCTGGTCAGGCAGCGCTTGTTCGACGACCGGTGGCGGCGGCCTCACCAAAATTCCGGGCCGCAATGAGCGCACAGACCGTTTCCTCGAACGGTGCCACCTCACACCTGTGCACGGAGGGGAGCTTGTGGCTCGGTGCGCGCTTGATCCATGGACCGATAACTACGAGGAAGGGCCCTCACCGTAATCGCCTGGTTCGTCGGTTGGAGTGATCAGGGCAAGGTAGACGTGTTTTGTAGTCACCTCCGCTAAACAGGCCGAGGTAAGCAAAGCATATGCAAGGTTCCTCTCCGGCGTTCGGATCCGAGAGCCACCCACGCGGCGGCATCGACCAGGGCCAGGCGCTGCACCGCAGAGAGGTGCGCCTCACGCTCATCCAGGACTTGCCGCGGCGGCCAACCGTTGCCGGTTAGGGACGACACGCGAGCCGCGAGGTGACCGCACGATCGGCTCATCGCCGTCACCGAGCACAGCGGCGGCCAATTCCAGTGTCCGCGACAGATCCAACTCGTCCAGGTGCGGCCGAGTCGAATGGTAAAAGATCCGCGACACTGACGACCACTCCTGCGACACCCGGGGTCACCGACCTAGCACGCCACGGCGCGAGTCGAAGTACCACACTCTGGGGATTCCTCGCCGTCCAAGACGAGCGTGCCGCCATCGAACTCAACGACTTCACTGTGATCAAGAACCACCCGGATCTGGTCCGGGTCGAACTGCGTAGGGTTTGGCATCGGGGCTCCACCCCTCCTATCAGGGTTGGCGATCAAGGCCGTAGGCAAGTGCTCGCAACACCAGCCCTCGGCCGCCTCATCAGCGGGCGGATGCGCCCTCTGATCTCACTTGCTTATCCCGCACGAGACCAGGTCCGGCGCCTAGTCCACACCGTCTGCGGCCGCCTAGTCCCTCTCTGTGCGCGGCCCTTAGCTGTACAGCAGCGGGATACAGCAACGCCGCCGACCAACTCCGGCCCACAACGTCCACTACTGGCCAGCGACCAGCGGAACAACGCCTATCGACCGGCCTGCCCGCAGTTCGGGACGAAGAGGTCTCGGACGATGGCAGGATTCTGAAGTAGTGGTGATCACTTATTACTGGCGAGGTGGCGTTGCAACTCGACATGGCGGAACTGGTAATATGCTCCGTCTTGTCGTAGGACATCTCGTCTGTGGGCGTCAGCAAGGAACATCATCAATCGCCACGGTAGGCGGCCTTTCGCCGCCAACCACAATCGAGCTAAGGTGAACGCCCCCCAGGACGCCTGCAAGAAGCCAAAAGCAAGCCCCACGGCGATTAAGTTCGCGAGCCCGAGACCCAGCCCGACTTGCAACCCATTTGGAGCTTCACCAGTAAGGTTGGGACTAAATGTGATCGCAAGTCCAGTGCTAAGTCCTATCGCGAGCCCGGCACCGACGCAGCTCGAACGAAAAGTGGCTCGGTCGCGTACCAGCAACGCTCTTGGGCTTGTAGCTTTCTTCGGCTCCGCTGGTGATACTTCGAAGAGGCCGCCTGCGTACCCGCCCACAATCATGGAAGCAAGCCCGACAACAAGGCCACCTGGGGATCCAACCTGAATCCATACGAGGAATCCAATCAAAAATCCGCTAGCCAGACCGCACACGAATCCGACTTGTGACCAACGCAGTCCGCGTGCCGGGTCGTCGCGGTCCGCCAGTCCAGCTGCCAGTCCGGCGCCGAGCCCAACACCAAGACCGTTCATAAGGTGCGCTACCGGGCCAACACTTGCCCCAATTTCATGTGCAGTTTCAGCATGGTGTAAAAATGCCGCAACAAACTCGCCCACGGACGCGCCGACCAGTCCAGCGACGAATTTTTTCAGAGGCGCAACCGCGATACCGAACGCGAGTCCACTCGCTAGAAAGCTGCCGACAAAGGTATTTCCGACACCAGCTCCGAACGTGGCCAGAGCTCCGAGACCGCCGATCAGTCCTCCCAAGAGGCCGCCTATGAGTCCGCTTGTCAGGCTTGTTGGGCCGAATCGAATGAATCTGCGGACTAGGAATCCGACTAGGAGTGTTGATATAAGGCCAAATCCGATGTCCACCTGGAAAGGGAATCCGAGTGCGCCGGCAAGGCCTGCGACAAGTCCGACACTCATCCCAGCAAGCGGTCGCGGTGCGGCACCCGATAACTTCCACCAGGCGAATTGGGTCGTCTGGCGGTCTCCTAAGTCGCAGGCGAGGAACACTAGCCATCTTTTGGCTTGGGCTGCCGACCATTTACCTTGACCTACGGACCATTTACACGGCCGTAACGGGTCTAGCTGCTGTCGATACGCGGCCTGTATGAACTTGTCAAACAGGTGCTCCTTAACTTCCTCGACGGTTCGAAAGTCAAGTAGTTCGACAGGGTGAGGAATGACGGCCGGGGGTTCCTGAGGCGGTGCATTGTAGATAGCCCGCGCGAGCCCGACCATGAGCGGGGTAGTCAGAACCTCCGCGACCGGGGGCGGGCGCTCTCCCATGAAAGTTGCAAGAACCTCGTCCCATCGAGCTTCAGATCCACCGGGTGAAGCTCTTAGATAGTCAGAAACGTCACTGACGTCTAACGGGTAAAGCGTGATACCTACGGCGCCTGTCAGCCGTACCTCCACCCCGGAGGATGGACGCACCGCTGCCCGGTATTCGACTTCGCGAGAAGCCAAGATCAGTGGCTGCCCTGGTCGCATCGCTTCGTTGATCCGAGCTATTGCAAAACCTCTGACCTCCTCGGGGATCTCATCCAGTCCGTCCAACACCGGCAATATCAGACCGGCGTCCAGAAGCGCCCGTGCCCGGGTCACTCCGATCCCAGCTTGGGTCCCAGTGATCAACGATCGTGGGATCCAGCTGCGCAGGTCCTCGTTCGCAGGGTTCCATGAGGCCAGTGGAAGCAAGACGGGTACGATTTCTCCAGATCGGCGGCGTATAAGCAGATCCAGCATCAGACGCACAAGCAGCATGGTCTTGCCTGCACCCCGGTTTCCAAGAACAATCAGCCGCCCGGTCGGCACCCGGCCAGGGTCATCGTCAAAGTCGTGTCGTGGTGATCACCTCCTTCCTTGCTCGCTGGTCAGACGCCCAGGAGTGTGAGGACTTGGTCTAGGCGGCGGCTCATCTTCTCGGTGGCTTGTTTGATGTTGGTCCAGCCGGCGAGTCGGAGGAGGCTGATCGCGATGTTTCTCATGGCTGCCATGATTTGCGGGGATGAGCCGGTCCGGATTTGGGATCGGTCTTCGTCGAAGGTGACGTCGCGGACATGGTGCTCGCGGTTCTCTATTGCCCAATGGCCGCGGTTGAAGGCGAGGACGTCGGCGGGGTTGGCTTGGCAGGTGGTGAGGCTGGTGATGCCGTACACGGTCTCGTTGCGTTTGCGCAGTGGGTTGCCGTGGAGGTCGAACACCTCGCGGGTGATCGCCCAGGCCTGGTAGACGCCGGGGAAGTTCAGGTTTGCGACGTGTGCGGTGGTGGTGATCGAGCGGATCTCCTGGCGGCCGTGGCCGCGGTCAAACGTGATGTGGGCAGGGGGGGAAAGGCCCGTTCGCGTCGGCGAAGAGGGCTTTGATGGTGTTGCGCAGGATCGGTTGGTTGCGTTTCACGGTCAGGACGTACTCCCCGTTTCGCTCGAGGATCTGCTCCACGTTGCGCCGGTGGACGTGCAACGCGTCGGCGGTGACCACGACCCCCGAGAGGTCACCCGGCTCACCCGGGGGTTGGCCGCCTGGTTGGGCACCTGCGACCTGGTCGAGTAGGGGGATCATCTGGGCTTGTTCCCCGGTGTTCTCGGGGATTTTCCGCTGGCCGACCACGACCCCCTCAGCGTGGGTGAGCGCGGAGAACAAGCGGACCTTGCCCGCCCCGGTGTCGACCTGTTCCCAGGCGCCCTTGAGTGTCTTGCCATCCAGCGCCAAGCCCCGCCATGCCTTCGGGGTCACGAGTCCGGCCCGCACTTTCGCGTGCAGCCAGGTCCCGACGATGGTGTCCGCCTCGTCGGCATCGATGTCTTTGACGGTGCGCCGGATCGTGGCCTCGCTGGGCGGTACCGGGCGTCCGGTGACCGGGTGGCGCCGGGCGCCTAACCGGGCCAGCGCATCGGGGGGCAGGTCAGCGACATAGTCCGCGACCGACCGGAAGCTGCGGGCGCCGCTGATCGTCGCGGCGGCGACCATCGTCAGAGTGGACGCGATCTGGTGGCGGATGCCTCGCTTGCTGCGCGGATCGCTCAGTTCGCGCAGCGCGTCGAGCAGCCCGCTCTGCCCGCCCAGTTCCAGGGTGTTTACATCAGCCACGTGATCGTCCTTACCGATCAGCAGCGGGTGGGGAAACGTGGCGGACAAGATGCCGCTCGCGTCCCGGTGCAGGGGGTACATCCACACCCGCTTGGGGTTTCCGTGATGGTGATAGGCGCCCGCGGAGCGGGAGTACCCGAGCGTGGACCCGACCTGCTGAAAGTTCGCGGCCGCATAGCAGGCGCCGGTGTGCCGGGCGGGATCGGTGAACGTCTCCACCGCGAGCACCCGGTGCCCATAGGCGGCCAGGTAATCGGTACTCAGACGGGCCAGCACCCGCGAGAGCACCGCGGATGCGAAGTTGGGCCGCCGTCCCGCGGGCAGCACACAGAACCGCTGATTGTTCGCGACATGCCTCAACCGCGCGTACTGCTGCTCACGCGACCACCCCACAAACTCATCCCGCACCCGGCACGACAACACCGCGGACCCGAACCCGGCCACCGCGACCCACTCACCGTCGAGCACCGCGACATAACGCAAGACCTGACCGGTCAACCGGTGCCCGAGCCAGTGATGCTCCCTCAAGACAGCGTTGAAACGACCAACCTCATCCACGAAGATCGGCCTGACCACCACATCCGTCACACCCGCCCCAGCCACCCACTACAACTACCAGCCCGACCGCGAAAACGCCAGTCTCGGCGTGTCTCCACACCACCCAACCATGATCACGTGACTTTGACGCAGTCCTGGGCACCCGGCCCAGCACGTCAATAAGGTCGTTGCCGCTCCCAGTAAGCCCAGCTGGATCAGCGGCCCAAGTCCTGGGTTCTGGCCGACCGGGAACGGTGGTGCCAAGCCTAAGGAGCCGGAATGAATTAACCTATTCAAGCTGTGGCTCGATGGCGTAATTCCAGTCGCCATGGAACTCGTGCCGGGCGAGGGGTATCGATTCTTTCTGCTGGTCGGTGAGTTTGATTTTAGTGGGGT
>JALYTS010000117.1 GCA_030854185.1 Actinomycetota bacterium
GAACCTCCCACAGGGCCAGGGTCTGTAGCAGCTCGGTAGCCGGCTGCGGAAGTCCGTAGGAGCGCAGCAGCTCCGCGTCAACCACGAACGAGGCGACGATCCTCTTCGCGGTCCACTCCGTGCGGTGAAACGGCACCGAACCGTACCCCTCCGCGGTCGCGCGAGCGTCCTCCTTGACCTCGTGGCGTACCCGGTCGGACTTGCGTCCGCCACTGACCACCCGCTGCACGTCGTGAGCCTCGATGACCGCAGAGATCGCGCGCTCGAACTTGGGCTGACCCCACCACTCTTTGTGGCTGAAGAAGACCCCGTGCAATAAGCAGAACGGATCCAGCCCAGCGACAGCCCGAGCCATCCGTCTGCGGTTGAGCGGGGTGTCCTTGGCCACGCCGAGGCGATCGCGGATCTCGTCGAACATCGGCTTGCCCCCCAGCTTGGCGGCATGCACGTAGGGGGATGCGAGCCGGTGCGCCTCCAGCCGGCTGGATGTCAGGAACTCATCAGTGCCGGACCGCACGACCCGCACGTACGGCAGACCGGTGACCTCGGTGACCGGCTCGTCGTTGGCGGCATCCCAGGCCGTCGCTTCCAGCCGGTTGGCCATGGACTGCACCGATTCCACGAGCAGCGCAGGAACCCTCTCGCCGTTCTCGAACCGGGTGAAGGTTGCCGCGCCAACGTCAGGGAAACCGGTCGGTTGGAAGGTGCTACCGAGCAGCGGGGCGAGCTCGACGTCGAAACTCAGGCGGGGGGGCATGCGGAGATCTCCTGGTTCTGTTCGCTGGTGGGCTGGGGAAGGACCGCGACGCGACGCAGCGCGGCGCGGCGATCGCCATCGGGAACTCGCAGTAGCAGCACGGCCGCGAGCCGGTCGCCGTCGCGCCGGGCGCTCTCCGGGGTGATGACGTCACGCAGACCCGCGATCCGGAGCCGGCGAGCCGCGTCGGCGAGCACTTCCGCGGTACGACCGGCGCTGAGCAGCACCGGCCATTCGGAGCCGGGACGCAGCAGTGCCTCCTTCTCGGTCAGCCGGATCGGGGTGGTGCCGGTGAACGGCAGCAGCAGAGCCAGCTCCGGATCCAGTGGCTGCTCGTCACCCCGAAGCACGATTCCCGCCGGTATGTCGACCCAGTCGACGGTCAGCAGCCCGGCCAGCAGATCAGCGACACGATCGTCGTCGAGTTCCCCGGCAACGAACGACTGCACCGTCTCGACGCCGACGCGCACGCCCCACTCGTAGCCGATCCGCACACCCTTGACCGCGGGCACGAGATCGGTCTTCACCTCGTCGATCGCGCCGGGGAACGCGCGCCGGCGCGCCGCCTCGGCCAGCGCCGTAGTCAGCCCGCTGCTCAGCGACGCGAGCGCCGGTCGATTGGTCCACGCCGTGAAGCGTTCCACGGTGACCGGGGACAGCAGTGTGCGTAGCGGGAGCTTCGACGCCCCATCGCGGGCTGTGGCGAAGGCAAGCGCGATCCGCAGTTCGGCGTCGCCTCCGGCCGCCCTGCGCAGCTCGTCGAACAGCGCGGCACCGCCCGACATCACCAGGGGGCCGACCGACTGACGCACCGAGCCGGAACGAGCCACCGCCTCGTGGCAACGCCCGACAGCGGCGATCACCTCAGCCAGCAGGTCAGCTTCGCCGGAACGTGCGTGGGTGAACAGAGCCTGCTCGACCGCCCGTAGCCGAGCCGCAACCTGCGACGGCAGCTCGGCTCGGCGCAACCGCTCCAACCACCGGTCGAGCTCCGCGAGCAACCCCACCCCTGGCCTAGGCCTGACCACGATCCGTCCAGCGGGTAAGGCAAGCGGGTTCTGGCCGTGTCGATCGATGAACAGGTGGCGTTCGAAGGCGTCGATACCGTGGTCAACCCCGAGAGTGGCGACCGCCCTGACGAAGTCGAGCCCGGAGCCGGCCGGGCGGTGGTTCCATTCGGCCCGGCCCTCGGCGAGCAGATGCGTGACCTCGTCGAGCTGGGCCGGGACGGACCATTCCGGGGCCCACAGCTCGCCGAGTACCTTCTCGCCCGGCGCCTGGGTCGGGTGCCCGGCCGTCGAGCCGTGAACCTGGAACGGGAGTGCGGCCCGCGCGTATGCGGCCCCATGACGCCGCACCATGGCGGTAGCGAACAGCAACGCGCCCTCCACGGTGAGCAGGAAAGCCCAGGGGTTGACGAATCCCTTGTCATCGGCCTTCTCCAGCGGCGAGGACTGGATACCGCCGGCCCGGCCAGGGTCGAACTGCCCTACCGCGTCCCGCAGGTAAGTGCTCGATTCCTGGCCACTGAGTAGCGAGTGCAGCCACCCCCGGGAGCGGCCGTCGGTGAGGATCGACTGGACCCGCGCCAAGTAGGTGGCTGAGAGATCCTGGCGACCGAAGTTACCTCCGGTGCCGAGCAGCCGGCTGTAGGCGGGGTCGCCATCCTGGCCGAGGGCTACTGAAGCGTCGAGCCAGGGCAGCGCATGGTCGGGGAACTCGTTACGGCACAACCCGAGCACGTCTCGCTTGTGGGCCTTGTCCCACAGGTCGTCGCCTTTGCCGCCCCAGCCCAATTCCCGGCCGACCGCCACAACTCGGTCACCTGCGGCGACCGCCTCGCGAAGGCACGCGAGCCGAGGATCGTCGGACTGCCGGACGGCCTGCAGGGCCCGCTCAGCGGTGACGTTCTTGCCGTTGCCGGCGAAACCGGATCCGGCATTCCACGGCGAGACGATGGCCTCCGGCTCGAACCGCGTCAACAGCTCGTCCACCAGCTCATCGAGGGTTTCACACCGGCTGGTGAGCACGAAGCTCTGCCGCTCCCAACGTCCCGTGACCTCGCTGTCGAGCAACCGGGTGACGGTACGCAGCAGCCCGAGCGCGGTCAGGTAGCCGCCCAGCGGTGTGGTGCGACATCCGGGCAGGGTCAGTCCGGTCACGACGTGGTCCCCTCGTAGCTCGCGCTGGCCCGCCAGTCGGCGCTGCGTACTACCGCCTCGCAGAACGCCAACCGGAACGGACCCAGGTCCGCGCGGTCGCGCAGCCGCAGCGCCCGGCTGGTCAGCGACCCCTGACCGAACCGGGTGGCCCGCAGCGATACCGGCCGGGCGGTCAGCAGGCCAGTGACCGGCAGCGCGGTATTCACCGTGGAGGACTTGTCAACGACACCGAGGATGGTGCCCTGGGGCTCATCCGGGCGCGCCCGGACCGTCAACCGCACCTTGCCGTGGTGCGCAAGAGCCAGGTAGATGACCAGGTCGGGTTCAGCCACCCCGTCGAGCAGGCCAGTCGTGTCGTCGAGCAGCAGCAACGCGCTGACCAGCTCGTGCCGGAAGTGCGGCGGACTGTGCCGCAGCGGGGTCCGGCCTGGAGACTTCGCCCATGGCCCGCCCTCCTCGGGTGCGGAGTCGTCCGCCCGCGCCAGCGACTCGACGAACGTCGGATGCGCCTTGCCGAGGTCGTGGTAGCGGCCCGCCAGCGCGACTGCCTCGCGCTGGCCGGGTGACAGCTGCGGGTCGAGGGCGTGCAGCAGCGCCCGGCATTCCCGTTCCACATCGGCGAGATGCTCGGGCAGCGGCACCCAGCGGCCGTTCGGCAGCACCGAGTGTGGATCGGTGTCGACAGCGTCGGGGACCTGGTCGGGCGGTGCAACCGGCTCGACCGGTGCGGTGCTGCGCGGTGCGAATCCGCGATCCGGCAGGTAACCGCCCCGCGCGGCGTCGAGTACGATCACCGCCGTCGGGCGGACGTCGTCGGGACGCGCGGGCTCCCACCTACCCGACCTCTGATCGAACACCCGAGCCCTCGTGAAACCCTCTTTGATCATTTCCCTGACGTCGCCGATCGGAGCGGGACACAGTTCCGCCCTTCCTGGTGCGCCACCTTCCACCTGATCGTCCGGTAGCTCCCGCCAGGCCACGAATACGGTGTGGTCGGCGGCGTCCCGAATGAAGGGACTGACGTCGATGTCGTTACCCGACAGATCGGGCGCGGTGTCGAACAGGCCGAGCAGGTCGCGGCGGCGCAGCACCGGGTGCATCGGCCGGGTCAGTTCGGTGGCCGCGGCCGCCAACTCCGTGCTGGTCACGACCTGGCCGTTGCGCCCTGCCAGCACGCTCACGGTGTGGTCGAGCTCCGCGGCCTCGTAAGGCAGAGCTGCGGGCGGTACACACCAGAGCAGTCTCGCGTCGCTCGCCAGGCCGTCCCGGTTGCAGCGACCGGCCCGTTGCACGATCGACGACCACGGCGCCACCTCAGTGATCAGCGTTTCGGAGGTGAGGTCGACGCCGGCCTCCAGCACCTGGGTGGCGACCACGATGCTTCCGGCGTCACCCGGCGCCTCCTCCACACGTCGAGCCTGTCGCTGGCGGTCGCTGGGGCGGAAGCGGGAATGCAGCAGCAGCGGATCCGCTTCCGGCGCAAGCTCGGCGACCTCGTCGAAGACGGTGGTCGCCCGCTGCACCGTGTTGAGCACCACCAGGGTCCGGGTTCCGGGCCGATGGTGAGCGACGATGCGCTCAGCGAGCGCACGCGGGTACCGGCGTGCATCGACGTCACCCAGGTCGAGCCGCCGCACCGTGCGGGGCGCTGCGAGGCGGACACGCAACGGTCCGGCCCGGTCCTGCTCATCAAGCTCCACGATGGACAGCTCGCGCCGAAAGTCCATGGTGGACAGTGCCGCCGGATCCAGGGTCGCCGACATCCACATCGACCGGCACTCCAGCGCGGTGCCCATCGCCTCCCGCAAACCCTGGAGCTGCAGGGCCGTCGGCAGCCCCGGTCCCATCAGCTGCACCTCGTCGAACACGAACTGCACCCCGGCGTGCAGCAGGCCGAAGCTCATCGGCCAGGCGCTGCGGAACTCCGCGAATCCCCGCATGAGCAGCCGCGACAGCACCATGTCCAGGGTGCCGACGAAGATCCGCTCCCGCTCGGGGTGCGCCTTCCATTCGCCATCACCCCGATCCTCGCCGCCCATCAGCACGTGCACGGGAACCTCGAGCCCCAGCTTGCCCAACCACCCCTCGACCACCCTGACGGTCTGCTCCACCAGTGCGCGCTGCGGCAACACGATCACCAGCCAGCGGGGGGTCGCCCGTCGAACCACCGGATCTGGGTGCTCGACGCGGCGGTAGAGCCACGGCAGGGTCGCGGCCAGCGTCTTTCCCGTCCCGGTCGGCACCCGCAGCACGTCCGGCAGCCCGTGGTCAGCCAGGCGAGACTGGTAGCGGTACGGCCGCGCGCCGCGGGCCTTCTGGACGAAGGAGGTGAAGCTTCGATGTGCCACGCCGCATGTTGGCATGCGGCACCGACAGAACCGGCCCACCCGCCACCCCATCGGTCGACTGCTACATGACTGCTACGATCGTCGCATGTCCGAAGTCGCGTCCCGGGAACTACGCAACGACACAGCAGGTGTGCTGCGCCGCGTCCAAGCTGGCGAGGAGGTCATGGTGACAGTCAACGGGAAGCCGGTCGCCCAGCTCGTGCCGCTGCAACAAACTCGCCGTCGCTGGCTACCGCGGTCAGAGCTGGTCCACCGGCTTCGGATGGCGCAGGCCGATCCGGGGCTGCGTGACGATCTCGCCAGGCTCGCTGGCGAGACCACCGATCTTGGGCCCATCCGTTGACCGGGCCATCCCGCGGACTGCTCGACACCAGCGTCTTCATCGCCGCCGAAAACGGCCGATCGCTGAAGGAAGAGGGGCTGCCGGCGGAGTCCGCGATTTCTGTCGTCACGCTGGCCGAGCTGCACACCGGGGTGCTCGCGGCCCGAGACACCGAGACGCGCGCAATACGGATGACGACCCTCGACGCGTTATCGGACATCCAATTGATCCCGGTGGACGCCGACGCCGCGGTGACCTGGGCGCGAATGCGGGTGCATCTGGCCGAGACCGGTCGCCGAGTAGGCGTCAACGACCTGTGGATCGCCGCGTCCGCAGCGGCGCACAACCTGCCCGTGATCACGCAGGACAACGACCTCGACATCCTGGAAGGCGTCGCCGGGCTGGCAATCGTCAGGGTATGACATAGAACTCGCGAGGGGTGGCCCCGTGAGCGCTCAGCGGGACAGTGTGGCGATCGGGTTTTCTGCTTCGTCTAGCCAGATCCATTGTCGGCCGGAGGTGGCGGTGACGCCGAATCGTGGCCAGTCGGGTTCGCCGAAGGTGATCCATTGGTGGTGGGCCTGTTCGACGGCGGCCCACAGGGGGGTGGGTCCGGCCTCGGTGACGCGGTAGGCGCCCTGGTGCTCGTCGAGTTCGATGGTGGTCCACGACCCGTCGGGGGCGGAGAGAGTGACGGCGGTGGGCCGGCGGGTGTCGGGGTCAAGACGCATCCCGATCTGTACGCCGTGCGGGAGACCGAATTGGGCGAGGAACCACACGATGCGCTGATTCGACCAGGGTTGCGGCGGGGTCGTCGTGGTGCGTTCGGTCGGATCGGTGGCGCGGGACCGGTTCTGGAGTGGGGTGCGGTGGTCGTGGGGTAGGTCGTGGCGCATGGTCATGAAGGTGGCCCACCGAGCGGTGAACCGGCCTTCCACGCGGGCGGAGCGGTCGGGGAGGCGTCGCAGGTCGACCAGGTTGCCGGCCGCGTTGCCGATCTTGAGATCGAGCAGCAGGTGCCCGTCGGGTGCGAGTTGCTCAGCCCATTCCCACGGCACTGTCGGCACCGAGCAGGTCGCGATGATGCGGTCGTAGGGGGCGCGATCTGGCAAGCCGCTCACTCCGTCGACGGCGACCAGTGTCGGGTGGTAGCCGATGCGGGCCAACCGGCCTCGTGCGGTGTCGATGAGTTCGGCGTCGATGTCGACACTGAACACATTGGCGTGGCCGAGGCGGTGGGTGAGCAGGGCGGCGTTGTAGCCGGTGCCGGTGCCGATCTCCAGGACCCGGTGTCCGTCATGGATGTCGAGAATCTGGAGCATCCGCACCATGAGGTCGGGTTTGGTGCTGGATGAGACCGCCACCTGGTACCCGCTGCGGCCGTCCAGGGCGGTGACGAGGGTTTCCGGTGAGTACGCGAGGTCCAGGCCCTCGTCGGAGCTGGTGTCGATCCGCCGCCAGGCTCCGGTGGTGGTGTCCTGCCGGTAGGCGGTGGGCACGAGCAGGTGGCGGGGCACGGCGGCGACCGCGGCCCGCCATGCATCATCGCTGAGGTCGCCGTGTTCGGTGAGCAGGGCGGCGAGTCGTTCGGCGCGGGCCGTCCACGCGGCGTCCGTCCGGGTGCCGGTGTCGGTCACGGGGTGCCTTTCGCGAGGAGATCGGCAAGTTGCTCGGTCAAGGGGGCTCCGGTGGCGTCTTCGATCCAGCCGTACTGGCCTCCCGCGTTGACTTCAAGGAAGGTCCATTCGCCGTCGGGGGTGATGACGAAATCCAGTGCCCCGTACCGCAGGCCCAGCGCGCGCATGAGTTCGCGCACCCCGGCCAGTACATCGGTGGGCGGGTCAACGAGGTCATAGGACAAGCCCTCGTAGTCGGCCCGCCAGTCGATGTAGCCCTCGGCGCTGCCGACGCGGATGGCCGCGGTGGTGATGTGGTCACCGATGACGATCATCCGCGCCTCGTACGCCTTGGGTACCCACCGCTGGAAGAAGTGCGTGGTGACATGGATGCCCTGCAGGTCGGCGAGGTCGGTATCGCCGATGACACGGGTGAAGCAGACCTTGCGGACACCGTCCTCCAGAATCGTGTTGGCGCCGAGGATCTTGGTGATGGTCTTCCCGCTGGCGGCGAACGCGCGCACCGTGTCAGCGTCGTTGGTGATTACGGAGTCGGGGACGGCGAGTCCGCAGCGGTGGGCGGTGACGAGCTGGACCGGCTTGTAGGCCGCGTCGGCCAGCCGCGCGGGGTGGTTGACCCTCCCGGTCGGTGAGCGCGCGAACCACCTGGTCGGCGGTCGCATCGACGTCCTCGGCCAGGATCAGGACCGACATCTAGACCGGGTGGGGCGAGTCGGGGCAGAAGTCGTAGGTGAAGTCCTCTGACGGCCCCTCGTCCCCGTCGTTGCTGGAGACCTTGTTCGCCGAGGGATCTGCGGCGAGCAGGCACCGTCCATCGGCGTCCACGGCCACCTGCGCGTTGTGGTCGTAGCCGAACACTTCGCGAATGGGGTCGCCCTGGTGGCGAGTCGGTCGCATCCCTCGTAGCCCCCACGGGCGCACACTGGATTCAGATGGCCTGCTGTGAGCGGGCGGCCCGCCGACACGACCCAGGGGGAACTGCGCGGAGTGCGGTGCGATCGGGTCAGCATCGAACGATGGATCAGTCGGCAGATCAGTCGTGGCCAGGTGGGCATCGGCGCCGGACATGAACAGGTACCTCCTTGTTACTGGATTGATCACGACGTGATCACGCTGTGCGGTCGGGCATTTGCGTTGCGACGCTCCCGTCGTGTCCTGCTGAGTCATGCCGGGCCACCGATGCGGCCGGCGAGTGTGTAGGCCGCATCGTCGTCGATGAGCACCCCGAAACCGGCCACTCCGTGCGGGTACAGCACCCAACCACGCCGCTTCCGATCGCGGATGGCGATCAAGGTGCACTGGCCGCTGCCGTCGATGCGGCGCCCTTCTACCGTGCATCGTTCCTGCTCGCCGTAGGGCAAGCGGTGCGGCCCGTCTTGTTCAGGCAGCTGTGTCACTGCGACCTCTCGTCTCCGTTGGTGGTACCGGCCGCCACGCCATGGGCAAGACGGACGACCGGCAAAACTTTCGTGGCACTGAACTGGACCCGACGAAGGCAGGGAGGTGATCCCACGCGACGGTGAGCACGACCTCCCTCGGCCGGTCGATCAGCACAGCCTACTATGCAAGTATCTTGGGAATACCACAAGTGGTCTGTTGAGATGGATTCTACCTCGATATTCCCGGATGGATTGACTACCGGTTTGGGTCAGACCACACTGGGAGCGAGCATCCAATACACCGAGGAGGCCCTGTCGATGCGACTGACCCGGCAATGGCGGGACTGCCCCGACACCGAAAGCTGCCCGACTCTTTACTCGACCGATCGCGGCACGGCTGTAGTCCAGGGCTACCTGGTCACCGACCCGGAGGCACTGGGCGTACACACCATGGCCCCCGGGGTAACCGCGGTTGAAGTCCCCTTTGCTCTGTGCGCGGGTCTCGCCATCAGCGGCCCAACCCTATGTTCCACAGAGCACGGCACCGTCGTGGTCCGTGGAACTGCGGTCACCGACCCGGAGGCGCTGGCCACACTCCGGCTGCCAATCGGAGAGACCGCCGTCGAGATCCATCTCTGCCAGCCCGCGAACCCGATCACGCAGGAGGTACCAGCGTGACCCTCCTCGACTTGTCCCAACTCAGGCAAGTACTCGAGACCACCACCGATGATCTGTTCCGCTGGGAAACCCTCCCCGCATACGAGGTGGCCTCGGACGGATCGGACTACCGCCGCTACCTCGACGGCGCCGACGCACCCACACTCGAACGCAAGCAGCCCTGGCTGGACACCCTGCGTGAATGGGCCGACCAAGGCAGGCCCCGCCGCCGGGTGCGGATCATCCACGACCCGATCACCGACTATGAGCGATACGCCTGCGAATGGGGTTACGCACTCAACTCCCAGGCCGGGGAGATCATCCGAGTCATAGACCTCGCCCACACATCGTTGCCCCGGGAACTGACTCGCATAGCTGGGGACTTCTGGCTCATCGACGGCCGCGAGGTCGTGGCAATGCACTACCAGCCCGACGGCCAGTTCCGCGCCGCGGAGGTCCTCGACCCTGATCAGATTGCCGAGCACCGCTCCGGGGCGAGGATCTCATGGGAGTTGGGCATAGACTTCGCCACCTGGTGGAACGGCCATCCACAGCACCACCGCTCGGCGCACCGAGCGGCCTGACGACACTGCGGACCAGCTTGAGCAGCAGCGACACCCATCCCGAACTCGCGACGACCCTGCGCCGCCTCCGGCACGACGCTGGCCTGTCCGGTTTCGAAGCCGCCCGGCGGGCCAACCTGTCCCAATCAACCGTGTCGCGGCTGGAGACCGGGCGTCGCGCACCCACCGTCAGGGAAGTGACCGCCCTCTGCAAGGCATATCGAGCTCCCGCCGACGTGCGCGCCGCGCTGCAAGCGACCGCCCGAGACCTGCAAGAAGGCACCACCTCTGCCCGGATCGTGCTCCAGCGGCCACGGGAGATGCAGGAACGGATCGGACGTATCGAGCAGTCCTCCGCACTGATCCGCGGCTTCCAGCCGGCCATGGTCATCGGCTTGGTCCAAACCGTCGACTACGCGCGGGCGATGATGTCCGGCAGGGTGAGCGGGCCGACGCTGCACAAACTCGCCGAGTCCCGTCAGGAACGCCAGGCCATCCTGGACACCGGACGGCGCTTCACGCTGCTGCACGCTGAGGGCGCGCTGCGCTGGCACATCGGCAGCGCCACCATCATGGCCGACCAGCTCGACCATCTAGCCGAACTCACCCGCCACCCGAATCTGCGGCTCGGGGTCATCCCCTGGGACCGGCCGCTCACCATGCACGCCCGGCACGCCTTCCATCTCTACGACACCCATACCGTGATCGTTGGCACCGAATCGGGCACGGCCTTCATCACCGACTCGGCAGAGGTAGCCGCCTACGACCGCCGATTCGCCGAGCTTGAGCAAGTCGCGGTATTCGCCGACCAGGCAGCACAGGTGTTCACTCGAGTTGCCGACGACTACCGACACCTCGCCTGACCCATGGGAGCGTCGTGGCGCTGACGGGTGGACACATGTGACGTCGCGTGATGCATGATGATGTCGTGTCCGCAGCCAGTACGGGGCCGATACTGCGGAGCGCCGTCTTGCCGTGCTGCACGCGTCGGCCGGTTCCTGGAGTGATCGGTCCGGCACCGGCGCCGATTACATCGAGGAGCTGCGTAGCGATCTCGGCGAGCGCTTGGAGCAGGTCGGCCTGCAGTGAAGCTGCTCGACACCTCGGTGGCCGTCGACCATCTGCGTGGCCCAGCGACAGCACTGCTCGAAGATCTTGTTCGTTCCCACGAGTCGGTCGTGGCCAGTGAGCTCACCCGCTTCGAGCTACTGGCGGGCGCCCGTCCCGACGAGCACGATCGCCTCGAGAACTTCTTCTCCGTGCTCGACTGGGTCCCGGTGACCGAAGACGTGACGCGCCGCGCTGGCGAGTATGCGCGCTCTTACCGGCGCAGCCATTCGGGGATCGGGGTCGTCGACTACCTGCTTGCCGGCACCGTATCCGTGGTGGGCGCCGACCTGGTGACGACCAACGTACGGCACTTTCCCATGTTCGAGCACCTCCGCGCGCCTTATGTTTACGGGCCGCCGGAGCAGCGTCGTACCGGGCGCTGAAGAATCACCCCGCGTGCGCCCTCGCTGGATCTCCGTAACCGTCCTCGCTGCTGCCGTGATCGCGGGGTGTGGCTCCGCTTCCCCGGCTGGAGCGCCCCCGGCAGCACAGCTGCCCCCCGCGGCCGAGCCGGCCCCCGCTCCGGTGCCCAACGCACCACCGGCCGGGCGGACGGTGCCGGTCGGCTCCGCCCCCGAAGGGGTGGTGGTCGACCCGCAGACCCACATCGTGGCCGTGGGGGTGCGCGACCCGGCCGCGCTGACCCTGCTGGACGCCACAACCGGCGCGGTGCTGCGCAAGGTGCCGCTGCCCGGCACGCTGCGGCACCTGCAGCTGGCCGCACCGGGCGGCCCGGTGCTGGTCCCGGACGAGAGCTCGAACCAACTGCTGCGGGTGGCTCTGCCCGGTGGCGAGATAATCTCGCGCGTGGTCACCGGCACGGTCCCGCATGATGCCACCCAGGCCGCCAACGGCACCGTGTTCGTGGCCAACGAGCTCGGGCACACCGTGGTCGCGGTGCGCGGCGATCAGGTCGTGCACACCTTCACCGACGTCACCCAGCCAGCGGGGTTGGCAGCCGTCGGCGACCTCGTCGGCCTCGTCGACGTCCGGGAGAACACCCTCACCATCTACGACGCCCAGCGCCTGCAGCGGGTGGCTGAGCTGCCGGCGGGGGCCGGGCCCACCCATGTCGTCGCTGACAAACGCGGCCATCTGGCGGTCACCGACACCCGGGGCAACGCCGTGCTGCTCTACGAGCTGAGCCCGACACCCCGGCAGATCGGTCGGGTGGAGCTGCCCGGCACGCCCTACGGGATCGCCTACGACCCGGTCCGCGACCGGCTGTGGGTGACCCTGACCGCGCTCAACGAGGTGATCGGGCTCAATCTCAACGCCAACACACCAGTCCTGGCTACCCCACTGCCCACGGTCCGCCAACCGAACACCGTCGCCGTGGACAGCGCCACCGGCCGGCTGTTCGTGACCGGGACCGACGAGGGGGTGCTGGAGATCATTGAGCCGTGACGTAGCCTGCGCGGCGTGCGAATCCTGATCACTGGCGGCGCGGGTTTCATCGGCTCGCACGTCGCCGATCTGCTCGCTGCCGACGGGCACTCCGTGTTGCTACTGGATGCGTTCCTGCCGCAGGCGCACGGTCGCGGTGCGCCGCCACAATGGGTCGCTGACCATGAGCTGATCCACGGCGACGTCCGGGATGCCGAGCTGCTGGGCCGACTGCTGCCCGGGGTGGACGCGGTGTGCCACCAGGCGGCGATGGTCGGCCACGGCCTGGATCCCTCCGACGCCCCGGACTACACCGCCAACAACGACGTCGGCACCGCCGTGCTGCTGGCGGCGATGCACAAAGCGGGAGTGCACCGGCTGGTGCTGGCCAGCTCGATGGTGGTCTACGGGGAGGGTCGCTACGCCTGCCCGTCGCACGGTGTCGTGCCGGCCCCGCCCCGGCGAGCCGAGGACATCGCCGCCGGCCGCTATGAGGTGCGCTGCCCGCACTGCGACGCCGATCTGGAGCCGCTGCTGGTGGGCGAGGACGCACCGCTGGATCCGCGCAGTACCTACGCCGCCACGAAGCTGTCCCAGGAGCACCTCGCGGCTGCGTGGGCCCGGCAGACCGGTGGGGGGGTGTGGGCGCTGCGCTACCACAACGTCTACGGCTCCCGGATGCCCCGGGACACCCCGTATGCCGGAGTGGCGTCGATTTTCCGGTCGTCGTTGGCGCGCGGTGCGCCGCCGCGGGTGATGGAGGACGGGCGGCAGCGCCGGGACTTCGTGCACGTGTCCGACGTCGCCCGCGCCAACGCCCTCGCGCTGGTCGCCGAACCGCCGGTTGGGCGGTGCGAGCCGGTCAACGTCTGCTCCGGGCACCCGCACACCGTCGGCGACCTGGCCGTCGAGCTGGCTCGGGCGATGGGTGGGCCGGCACCGGAGATCGTCGGTGGCGCCCGGCCCGGCGACGTGCGGCATATCACGGCCGACCCCTCGCGGGCCACCGAGTTGCTCGATTACCGGGCGCAGGTGTCTTTCGCTGAGGGCGTCAGCCGGTTCGCCACCGACCCGCTGCGCGAGCCGGTCACCATGTCGTGAGCAGCAGGTGGTTGACGATCAGCGCGACCACCGCCTGACCGGCCAACCACCAGCGGGCCTGCCGCCCCGGGAGCAGTCCGGCCGCGGCGACCAGCCAGACCGCGAACGGCAGCCAGATGCGCTCCACCTCAGCCTTGCTCAACCCGGACAGATCAGCGACCAACACCGCCACCCCCGCCGCCGCACACAGCAGCACCAGCCCGCTCCTCCCCGACGGTGCACTCCGCCCCCCGAGCTCAACAGCAGAGCTGTTCTGTCGACCCCGGACAGCTCTGCTGTTGAGTTCGGGAACGATAGAGCTGAGCACCCGGCGCAGCCCCGCCGCACCGGCGGGGCCGAGGACCACTGCTAGGCATGCCAGGTCGGCCCACACCCAGTAGCCGTACGGGCGCACCAGGCCGTACTCCCCCGGCTGGTAGTACCGGATCGTGACCTGCCGGTAGCCGTCGAGCCACCAGAAGCCGGCGACGGCGAAGGCGGCCATCACCGCGGCCACCCCGGCGCCGGCCACCAGCAGCGGGGCTACCCGGCGTGCGGCCACGACGACGGCCACCGGGAGCAGCGCCGCCAGCACCAGCCCGTAGGACAGGAACAGGGTCGCGCCGAGCAGCAACCCGCCGGCCGCGGACGCGGCGAAAGCACGGAGGTCGAGCCGGGGCCGGGCGGCGCCGAGGGCCAGCAGCGCCACCCCCCAGGCCAGCACTCCGGCGAACAGGCCGTCGGCGGACACCCCTATCCAGATCGCGCCGGGGAACAGCACCCCGAACGGCAGCGCGGCCCGGGCGGTGGCCTCGGCGCCCAACGCCCGCAACGTGATCGCCACCGCGACCGCGGCCGACGACCCGACCAGCACGCACAACAAAGCCGCCGGCACCCCGCCGGGCAGCCCGATCCGGTCCAGGCCGACGAACACGAGCAACGCACCGGGCGGATGGCCGGCGACGTGCACGGTCCAGGACTCGGGGTTTCCGCCGAGGATCCGCTCGGCG
>JALYTS010000038.1 GCA_030854185.1 Actinomycetota bacterium
GGCTCCGGCCAACCCTGCGCGATGCCGCCGCTGACCAGCGGCACGGCCGCCGCGGTGGCCGCCTGGAAGCAACCTGCCGCCAGCAGCAGCCAGCCGACCGCGTTTCGGGCGCGCCGATCACCGCAGTCAGTACCTCGGCGACCGCCAGCCCGAACAGGGCGAACGCGGCCACCGTGCTGCGCCGGGTGCGACCAGGCGCCTCGCTGGTCATAGCTACATCATGCGGTGTGAACAGCCGGGTTGTCCCGGGTCTTACACCCGGGTCCGGTCGGGCGACTGCCCGGCTGATCGGGTTGGGATAGTTTCGGGAGTCGTGAGCCACGACCCCGCATCCGACCAGATCACCGCCTACCTTGACTGGTACTTCGATCAGCACCCGGTGCACGCCGACGGGCTCGGCGCGCCCGGGCACGGTGACCGCCTCGGCGACTTCAGCGCCGCGGCCTTCGACAGCCGAGATCGGGACGCCGCTGGCTGGCTGGCCCGGTTCGAGGCCGAGCCGGCCGGGATCGACCGAGACCTCGTCGTCTCGGCCCTGCGCGGTGCCCTGCTGATGGCCGGCTGGCCGGCCTGGCGGCGCGACCCGTCGGTGTATCTCAGCCCGGTGTTCGCCGGCTTGCTGTTGCCATTCCTCCACCAGCTGCGCCCCGAGCCGGAGCTGGTCGACGGGGCGTTGGCGCGGTTGGCGGAGGTGCCCGAGGTGCTCGCCTCGTGCCGAACCAACCTGGACCCCGCTTTGTCCGCTCCACGCCTGGTCCGTCGTGCGCTCAGGCAGGCCGCGGCCGGCCCGGCGTTCTTGCGCGACTCGCTGCCCGCCGAGGTCCATGATCCGGCGCTACGGGCGATGCTGGTGGACGCGACGGTGCCAGCCGTGCAGGCGTTCGAGGAGACCGTGAAGTTCCTCACCGACTTCGCCGAGCGGGCCACCGGTGACTGGCGGGTGGGCGAGACGCTTTACTCGGGGCTGCTGACCCAGCGTGAGCTACTCAGCTACGGGGCCGGCGAGCTGCACCGTAGGGGCATCGCCGCCTGGGATGAGCTCGACGCACAGATGCAGGAGCTGGCGCCTCGGGTGCCTGGCGGCAGCGCCGACTGGCGGGCCACCATGGCAACGCTGCAGGACGACCACCCGCCTACGTTGCAGGCGATGCGCGCGGAGTACGAGGCCGAGACCGCGCGGGCGCGGGCCTTTCTCGCCGAGCACGAGCTGGTGACCTTCGCCGAGGGAGAGAAGTGCCGAGTGGTGCCCGCCCCGGCCTTCCAACGCCCGATCTTGGCGGTGGCGTCCTACCTGGTACCCCCTGCGTTGACCCGATCGCGCATCGGCCACTTCTTCGTGCCCTATACCCCGGACGGGGCCACCGAGGAGCAGATCATGCAGCGGCTGCGCACCAACGCCCGCGCTCAGTTGCCCACGATCGCCGTTCATGAGGCCTACCCGGGGCACCACTGGCAGCTGTCCTGGGCGGCCGGTGCCTCGCCAGCAGTGCGGGCGGTGCACCGGAGCAGCTATTTCGCGGAAGGGTGGGCGCTCTACGCCGAGGGCATGATGCGCGAGCAGGGGTACTTCACCGATCCGGCGCACGAGCTGGCGCACCTCGACGCCCGGATCTTCCGGGCGGCCCGGATTGTCGTGGACACCGCGCTGCACTGCGGGGACATGGATCCGACCCAGGCCGAGGAGTTCATGGCCACCCATGCGTCGCTGTCGCCCGGCACCGTCAAAGCCGAGGTCGACCGGTACTGCGCGTGGCCGACCCAAGCGCCGTCCTACCTGACCGGCTGCCTGGAGATCGAGCAACTGCGCGCCCAGTGGCCAGGCGAGCTACGGGATTTCCACAACACCCTGGCCGGTTCCGGCTGCCTGCCTCTCGGCCTGGCCAGGCGTGCCCTGGCCGGCGACTCGTAGGCTGGCGCCATGCGGGCGATTCAGATCACCGAGACCGGCGGCCCGGACGTCCTGCGTCTGGCCGAGCTGCCCGATCCGGCGCCTGGACCTGGCCAATTACTGGTCGAGCTCGCCGCGGCCGGGGTCAATTACATCGACACGTACTACCGCAGCGGTGCGTACCCCATGCCGCTGCCGTTCATCCCCGGCTCGGA
This sequence comes from Actinomycetota bacterium, assembly GCA_030854185.1. Taxonomy (GTDB): domain Bacteria; phylum Actinomycetota; class Actinomycetes; order Mycobacteriales; family Pseudonocardiaceae. The sequence continues at coordinate 2,104 of JALYTS010000038.1, forward strand.
GGGTGCCGGCACCGTCACCGCGGTCGGCCCCGACGTCGGCGATGCGGCGGTCGGGGACCGGGTGGCGTGGGCGATGAGCCCCGGCAGCTACGCCGAGATTGCTGTGGTGCCCGCCGACCAAGCCGTGCCGGTGCCCCATGAAGTGGATATCGAGATCGCCGCAGGCTGCCTGCTGCAGGGCATGACCGCGCACTACCTCGCGGTGTCGGTGCACGCTGTGCAGCCCGGCGAGACCGTGCTGGTGCACGCCGCGGCGGGCGGGATGGGGCTGCTGCTCACCCAGCTGGCCACCGCGCGAGGTGGTCGGGTGATCGGGACGGTATCCACTCCCCAGAAGGAGCGGCTGGCCCGGGAGGCCGGAGCGGTGGAGGTGATCCGCTACACCGAGGTCGACGACGTGGCGGCCGAGGTCCGCCGGCTGACCGGCGGTGCGGGCGTCGCCGCCGTCTACGACGGGGTGGGCGCGTCGACGTTCGACGCCAGCCTCGCCTCGCTGCGCCGGCGCGGGATGCTCGCGTTGTTCGGCGCGGCCAGCGGGCCGGTGCCCCCGGTGGATCCGCAGCGACTGAACTCAGCCGGCTCGGTATTCCTCACCCGCCCGACGCTGGCGCACTACGTGGCGACCCGCGAGGAGCTCACCTGGCGTGCAGGTAAGGTCTTCGACGCGATCCTGGACGGGTCGCTGCGGATCACCATCGGTGGCCGCTACCCGCTCGCCGAGGCCGGCCGCGCCCACCAGGACCTGCAGGGCCGCCGCACCACCGGCAAGCTCCTGCTTCTCCCGGTGGGTGCCGGGGCTGCAGGCGCCGCACGGTGAGCGACATCGGTTATCTCGCCGCGCTTCTCGGCGGTGTGCTCGCGCTGCTCAGCCCGTGCAGCGCGCTGCTGCTGCCGTCATTTTTCGCCTACGCCTTCTCCAGCCGCGGCGAGCTGCTGGCCCGTACGACGGTGTTCTACCTCGGGCTGGCCGCCACCCTGGTTCCCCTCGGAGTCGCATCCTCCGCCGCCAGCGGTCTGTTCTACGGCCACCGCGAGGCCCTGATCCTCATCGCGGGTTGGGTCATCATCGGCCTGGGCGTCGCGCAGATCTTCGGTCGCGGGTTCACCTTCGGTCCGGCGGTGCGCCTGCAGCAGCGGATGGCGGGACGCGGCGACTGGATCGCGGTGTTCGGCTTGGGCGCGGCCTACGGGCTGGCCGGGTTCTGCTCCGGACCGATCCTCGGCGCGGTGCTGACTATCGCCGCCGTCGGCGGGCAGCCGGCGCGCGGAGGCGCCCTGCTCGCGGTCTACGCCCTGGGCATGGCCGCGCCGATGTTCCTGCTGGCCGCTCTGTGGCAACGCTTCGAACTCGGCCGGCGGCGCTGGCTGCGCGGACGCGCGTTGCGCCTCGGCCCGCTGCACCTCCACACCACCAGCACCATTTCCGGACTGTTGTTCGTCGGCATCGGAGTGCTGTTCCTGGTCTTCGATGGCACCGCCGGGCTGAGCGACGTCCTGGGCCTGACCGCCAGCGCTGATACCCAACTGGCCGCCCAGAACGCGATCACCCGGCTCAGCGCGCGAGTCCCCGACACCGCGCTGCTCGCCGCCCTCGCCGCGGTCGTCGTGCTCACGACCGCCTGGCGACTGCGCCGCCGCACGCGCCCGCCGGCGGTGAACCGGTGAGCGATGTGGCGCTGGGTCGGCATGCGCTGCTGTCGGACTGCGGCTCGGCGGCGCTGGTGACTGCGGCCGGTTCGGTGGACTGGTTGTGCGTGCCGCGTTTCGACAGCCCGCCGGTGCTGGGGCGCCTTCTCGACGATGCCGCCGGCCATTTCCTGATCGCCCCGCCGGCCGGCACCTGGTCGGCGAAGTGGCGCTACCGGCCGCCCGGGCTGGTGCTGGAGACGACATGGTCCGGCCCAGACGGTGAGCTCGTCGTAGTCGATGCGATGGCGCTGGGTCACCATGAGCGTGGGCACGAGCTGGGTCACACGTCCCCGGGAGTGCTGCTGCGGCAGGCCCGATGTAGCCGTGGGTCGGTACCGGTGGGAGTGGACTTCGTCCCACGCCCGGAGTTCGGGCTGGTGCATCCCCACCTGATTGCGACGCCCGGCGCAGTGATCTCTAACGGCGGGGCGAGCGTCCTGGTGCTCAGCACCAACGTGGAGCTGGACCTCGCCGGAGCCCGGGCCTCGGCCACCCAGGTCCTGGAGGAAGGTCAGGAATGGGTGTTCGCGCTGCAGTGCTTCGACGCGTGGGGGCCCGAGCCGACAGTGTGGACGCCCCGGCAGATCCGTCGCCGCATCAAGGGCACCGAGGCATCCTGGAAGAGCTGGTCGCAGCTGCACCAACGCTACGACGGGCCGCTGCGGGACCTCGTTCATCACAGCGGTGTGGTGCTGCGTGGCCTGACCTACGCCCGCAGCGGGGCGGTGGTCGCCGCGCCCACCACTAGCCTGCCCGAGGGGGTGGGAAGCGGTCGGACGTGGGATTACCGTTTCACCTGGGTTCGCGATGCGTCGATGACACTGCAGGGTCTGTTCATCGCCGCGTGCCCGGATGAGGCCGGCCGGTTTTTCGCGTTCCTGGCCCGCGCCGGCGCTACCCAACTCGACCGCGGCGTGGATCTGCAGATCATGTTCGGGATCGGTGGCGAGCGGGATCTGTCCGAACGCGAGATCGGGCATCTCTCGGGCTGGCGCGGCAGTGGGCCTGTCCGGGCGGGTAACGGAGCGTGGGCGCAGCGCCAGCTCGACGTGTACGGCTCCCTGATCGACGCGGCGTACACGCTGCGCGAGCAGTTGGGCCAACTCGACGAGAACACCCGGGTCTTCCTGGTGGCAGTCGTAGAGGCGGCCGCTTCCCGGTGGCGCGACGACGATCAGGGCATCTGGGAGATCCGCGGTGAGGCCCGGCCGTATCTACACAGCAAGCTGATGTGCTGGGTGGCACTCGACCGGGGCCTGGCGCTGGTAGACATGCTCCGCTCCGAGGATCGGGCTGGGGCGTGGACAGCGGCGCGCGATGAGCTCCGCGCCTCCATCCTCGAGCATGGCTGGAACGATCGGGCCGGCGCCTACACCCAGTACTACGGCTCCGACGCCCTCGATGCCTCGGCGCTGCTCATGCCCATCGTGGGCTTCCTCCCACCTGAGGATCCGCGCCAGTTGGCGACCATCGACGCCGTCGAACGCACCTTGAGCGATGACCGTGGGTTGATCTACCGCTACCGCGGCGGCGACGGCTTCGAGGGGCCCGAAGGCACCTTCCTGCTGTGTACGTTCTGGCTGGCTCACGCCTTGGCGATCACAGGTCAAGTACTGCGGTCCCGGGAGATCCTGCTCCGCGCAGCCGGGTTCGCCACCGAGTTAGGTCTGTTCTCCGAGCAGGTCGACACCGCCACCGGTGAGCTGCTGGGCAACTTCCCCCAGGCGTTCAGCCACCTCGGACTGGTCAACGCCGCACAAGCACTCCACGAAGCCGAGCGGGAAATGGATCATAAGTGAGCGGGCCGTCCATGATCGTCGTTTCGGAAGAATTACCCGCGCTGCGCGCGGCTCACGCTTCCCAAACAGCGATCATGATCCGGTCAGGCGCGTTGAGGGGCTCGGCCACGTCAGATTCACCGCATTACCGATCAAGGTGACCCCCGGCTCGGCGGCCCGAGGCTCGCCTCTTTAACAAACAACGAGAGCACGCAACGTGTTGATTGTTCCCACTTCGTTAAGGGTAGGCGCCGCTTACGTTACATTGAGTGCCCGTCCATCACGTATATGTGAGTACCCTTACGCAATTCTTACATCGCGGCGGGGGGTTGGAGCTGGCGGTGTCCAGGTCTACCATTAAGTGGGCAGCGGCCCCAGTTCGCCGCTCGTACCGAGTTGCCCGGCCCAGACCCCGTCGGTGTTTTCGCGGCGTCAAGCGGAGGGCCGCTCCTGGGCCTGGAGTCTTGTTCCTTTCCGTCGCGCCGTGACCACGACGTTTGCCTGAGGAGCGCGGCAAGTGACGATCATCGAAGGTGCGGCCGCCGGCGTCATCAAAGACATCCGCGGAGCGAATTCCGTCGCGGACCAGGTTGAGGATTTCGCCGCCCGGAAGCCGCTGCTCGACCTGTCGGTGACCGACCCCGCGCCCGGCGTATGCGTGGTGGGGGTCGGCGGGGAACTGGACATGCTCACCGCACCGATGCTCACCGGGTGCCTGGACGAGCAGCTGGCAAACGCACCATCACATCTGGTGATTGACATGCAAGCCGTGCGGTTCCTGGGTTGCAGCGGCCTGAACACGCTGGTCACGGTCCGCGAGCGAGCTCTGACCATGGGGGTGGTGCTGCACCTGGCAGGCGTCGAGCAGCGGGCCGTCGTGTTGCCGTTGCAAGCGACCGGCCTGTTGCCGATGTTCGCGACCTACCCAACCCTTGACCATGCCCTGAGCACCTTGGCCAGCTGACAGCCCGACCCCCGCCGGACGAATACCATTCGGCAGGTAGGCAACCGGAGTGAGTGTGATCGAAACGCCCTCGCTGCGCCCCCTACTGCGATTGTGTAGGGGGCGCGTCTCACGAGTGGCGTAAGTGGCCCGGTCAGGTCATCAGTCCGGCGGGTGGTCGTGATTCCCGGTTGTCAGGGCTTGAAGGCGGCGGCCACCTTGCCGAGCACGCCCTTCCCTCCAGCCTGGATATGATTTTCTCAACCGGCCGAACCGCAGTTTGCGGCAACGAACATGCCGGACCGCTGCCCTAGACCCCGACAGCGCACGTCAAGTGATTTCGCGCCGGGGGTTGATGATGGACTGATCCGGAAGGTTGTCGTGATCGAACTCGGTGCTCGTGGCGCCACTCGTCGGCTTCCTGCCCGCAACCGACGAGCGCATGTGGGCGTCGCCTGCGGGCTGCTCGCGGGCGCGGTCCTACTGGGTGCCGCCCCGTGGCCATGGCCGATGTAGCGGTCAGCGAAAGGGTCAGCACAACAACCGGCACCAGTTCGGTGAGGACCAATTCGGACGGCCACGCAGCGCCGCGCGATCAGCCGTCCACCCCGTCAAGCGTCCAGATGACCGCGGGACCGGTGCCGGGAAGGGCGATCAATCCGGGCCGGCCATACGCTCGTGCAGGAAGTCCAGTGTCTGGCGGAGTAGCCGCGAGACGTGCATCTGCGAGACGCCGACCTGCTCGCTGATCTGGGTCTGGCTGAGTTGGCGGACGAAGCGCAGGGCGATGATCGTCCGTTCCCGGGGCGCAAGCTCAGCCAGCAATGGGCGCAGCGCCTCGCGCTCATCGATGAGCGCCAGTTCGGCCCCCGGGTCCTCGATGAACCCTCCTGGAGCGTCGTCTCCGGCGCTGAGAATCTCATCCAGAGATGAGGTTCGGTATGCCTGTCCCGCGTGTAGCCCTTCGATCACCACCGAGGTCGGCAATCCCAACCGCTGCGCGATCTCACTGGGTCGGGGAGCACGGCCGAGCTGTTGGGACAGGTCCGGCAGCGTGGCCCTGATGGCCACGTGTAGCGTTTTCAGCCGCCGCGGTACCCGAGTCGACCAGCTGTGGTCGCGGAAGTACCGGCGTACCTCACCGGTGATGGTCGGTACTGCGAAGGACAAGAAGTGCGAGCCGCGGGCGGGTTCGAAACGGTCGACGGCATGGATCAGTCCCACGATGGCGACCTGGGTCAGGTCATCCAGCGGCTCGCCGCGGCCGGCGAACCGGCGAGCGATGTGGTGGGCCACCGGCAGGTAGCCGCTGATCAGCTGCCCGCGCAGCCACCGCCGCTCGGGGTTGTCGGGAGCGAGCTCGGCGTACCGGCGCTGCAGCTCAACCAGATCCGCGTACTCACCTTGTTCGGGTCCGACCGAGGACACCGACGAGGTCACGGCTGTCGCAACGGCCCCTACAGTCATCAGACGCCCCTCGCCCATCTGTCGGTCAGCGGGCTGGCGGGCCGACGGCCCTGAACAGCCTGAGCGCCAAGCGTACCGCAATCGTTGCGTAGGTACATTCATTGCTGTGATGTACACACTTTAGGCCTAGCGCCGGTAGGTGCGTGGGCGAACCCCAGCAGGCGTCGACGAACCCAGCCTGGTCAGGACGCAATGTTTGCGTAAACGCAGCTATCGGAGGACGCTTCGCGGATGAACGCCACGCAACCCGTCGGGGATGCGACTCGTCCCACCCCCGAGCAGATCGACGCGGTCATGCTCGCGGCTCGGGTACTTGTCGCGGTCTCCGCACAGTCGGTGGCGAGTGTGGAGGACCGGGTGACGCTGCCGCAGCTTCGGATTCTGGTGGTGATCGCCAGCCGCGGCCCGCAGAATCTCGCATCTGTCGCCCAGGGACTGGGCGTGCACGCCTCCAACGCGACCCGCACCTGCGACAAACTCGTCACCGCCGGCCTCCTACACCGAAGCGATGACCCCGCCGATCGCCGCAACCTGGTCCTGCAGCTCACTGCCTCCGGTCAACAGCTCGTGCAGAACATGATCGAGCATCGGCGCACCGCCATCGCGAACGTCCTCGCCACGATGCCGCCTCAGCTCCGTAACGACCTTTCACCTGCGATGCTGGCCTTCGCGGAAGCCGCCGGAGAGATCCCGCCCAGCCGGGCATGGTCGCTGGGCTGGACGACGGAGCGTCCGGGAGTGTCGGGCAGGGCCTGACGGCCCAGCTCTGGGGCGCCGGTGCGCCTCCCGATACCGGCGGGTTTCACTCCGCAGGCACGGGGCTACTCACTACCCGGGCGGCGCCGTGACACCGGCGGCAGAGCGCGTCGTCCCGCGTAGCGGTGCCGCCCGGTGATGGAGAGTGTGAATCGCAGATGGGTAACAACGCCGGGGATTACTTGTGTGAGCGCCTGCTGGAGTGGGGCGTCGACACCATCTACGGGTTCCCCGGCGACGGGATCAACGGCATCTTGGGCGCGTTGCGGCGGTATCAGGACCAGCTGCGGTTCATCCAGACCCGGCATGAGGAGATGGCCTCGTTCATGGCCTGTGGGCATGCCAAGTTCACCGGGCAGGTCGGGGTGTGCATGGCCACCTCGGGGCCCGGGGCGATCCACCTGCTCAACGGACTCTATGACGCGAAACTGGACCACCAGCCGGTGGTGGCGATCGTGGGACAGACCTTCGTTCGCGCCTTGGGCGGGCATTTCCAGCAGGAGGTCAAGCTGCTGCAGCTGTACTCCGACGTCGCCTCGGCCTACTGCGAGCAGGTCAACGAACCAGGCAGTATCCGCCACATCCTGGACCGGGCGATGCGGATCGCGCAGGTCGAGAAGACCGTCACCTGTGTGATCATCCCGGCGGATGTGCAGGAGATGGACGCGGTGGAAAAGCAGCCGCACCTGACCCACACCATGCACTCCGGCGTCGGCTACTGGCCAGGGCGGGTGATCCCCGCCCAGCGCGATCTGCAGGCCGCCGCAGACATTCTCAACGCTGGTGAGAAGGTCGCGATGCTGGTCGGCCAAGGCGCGCTGCACGCCACTGATGAGGTGGTCGCGGTCGCGGACACGCTGGGTGCGGGAGTGGCGAAGGCGTTGCTGGGCAAGGCCGCCGTGCCTGATGATGTGCCGTTCTGCACCGGGTCGATCGGCCTGTTGGGCACCAAGCCGAGCTGGGACATGATGCAAGGCGCCGACACCCTGTTGATGGTCGGGTCCAGCTTCCCCTACTCGGAGTTCTTGCCGAAGGAGGGCGCAGTCAAGGGAGTGCAGATCGACCTGCTGGGCAGGATGCTCTCGATCCGCTACCCGATGGACCTCGCCCTGGTCGGCGACAGCAAGCAGACCCTGGCCGAGCTGTTGCCGCTGCTGCACCGCAAGACCGACCGCTCCTGGCAAGACGGCATCACCAAGGGCGTCGAGGAGTGGTGGCGGTTGATGGCTGACCGCGCCGAGCCGGCCGACGTCGACCGCGACGGCAAACGGCCCCGGGTGCGCCCGCAGGCTCTGTTCGCCGAGCTGTCCCGGCAACTGCCCGACAACGCGATCCTGTCCAGCGACTCGGGGTCTGCGGCGAACTGGTTCGCCCGCCAGGTGAAGATCCGGGCCGGGATGAAGGCGTCACTGTCGGGGAACCTGGCGACCATGGTGCCCGGAGTGCCGTATGCGATCGCGGCGAAGTTCGCCTTCCCCGACCGGGTATCGGTGGCGATGGTCGGTGATGGGGCGATGCAGATGGGTGGCATGGCCGAGATGCTCACCGCCGCCAAGTACTACAAGACCTGGGCTGATCCCCGGCTGGTCGTGTTGGTGCTCAACAACGAAGACCTCAACCAGGTGACGTGGGAGCAGCGCGCGATGGCCGGGGACCCGAAGTTCCACGCCTCCCAAGACATCCCTTACGTGCCCTATCACGCCTACGCCGAGATGATCGGCCTGAAGGGCATCAAGGTGGATCGCGCCGCCCAGATCGAGGGCGCCTGGGCCGAAGCCCTCTCCGCGGACCGGCCGGTGATCATCGACGCGATGAGCGACCCGGAAGAGCCGCCGATCCCCCCACACGTCAGCTTCAAACAAATGGAGGCAATGACCAAAGCCTTCGCCGCAGCCCCCAAGGAAGGCCTGCCCGGCGCGATCTCAGCTGTCCGTGAGTTCGCCGAAGAGTTCCTCCCCGGCCGCTAGACCTGCCGGCTGTGCCGGTCGACTCACGAGACAAGGAAGTTCGGATATGTCATCAGCAGTCTCACAGCGCGACGCGGTCGCGGCGAGCGAGCATGTCCTCGACCGGATGGTTTCGAACATCGAGCACGGCCGGTTCGAGCGTTCCCTGTCGGGTCTGACGGCGGTGGCGGCGGTAGTGACCGGAGCGGAGATCTACCTGGAGCACTACAAGGCCAGTTTCGGCAACAAGTGGATGTGGAGCCCGATCGTGTTGACTCCCCCGCTGGTCGCGGCCGGTATCGGCGGGGTGTTCTCCAAGCGGTGGGCCAAGACGGCGCTGCCGATCACCGCCGCGCTCTATGCCGCCAACGGGTTGTTGGGTGAGTACTTCCACGCGCGTGGGGTGTCCCGCAAGCCGGGCGGTTGGCGGGGGTACTCCTACAACCTGCCGATGGGCCCACCGATCACCGCACCCGGTCTGATGACGATGGTCGGTGGGATGGGCCTGCTCGCGGCGCTGATCCGGCGCGAGAAGTAGGCCCGCGGCGATGCCGGACCTGCGCAAACCCGACCACCTACCCCACAACCGTCCCGACGGCACACCGCCGCACCCGCGCTGGCTACCCCGCCAGCGGGCTGGGGTGACCCCGCAGATGATCGGCCGCTACCCCGACTACGACGTGCTGTCCACAGCGGACACCTGGGACGAGGCGACGCGCAAGGTCGTGCTGGCCCGGTTGAAGCCGCCCGGGCCGCTGCGGTTTTTCACCCCCCAGGAGGAGCCGACGTTGCGGGCGTTCTGCGACACCGTGCTGGCCCAGGACACCGAGCCACGGGTACCGGTCGCGGAGATGGTCGACGAGAAACTTGCGGCCGGGCGCCTGGATGGTTACCAGTACGCCGACATGCCCGATGACCGCGACACCTGGCACCTGGTGCTGGCCGGGCTGGACCATACCGCCACCACGGGCTACGCGTTGACCGGTTTCGCCGCCGGCGATCCGCAGCGGCGGGAGGCGATCATCGGTGAGTTCGCCAAGGGCCGGCTGCTCGGCGGTTCGTGGGAGCAGCTCAACGTCACCCGCGCGTGGTCGGTGGTGATGCGTGCGACGCTCGCGGCGTTCTACTCCCACCCGTGGGCCTGGAACGAGATCGGCTTCGGTGGCCCGGCCTACCCCCGGGGATTCATGCGCCGCGGCGGCGTCGGCGTTCGCGAGCCCTTCGAAACCCCCGGGGCGACCGATGAGGACCCGGTACGCGTGGACGAGGAGCAGCTGTAATGGGGACATTCTGGCGCGGGATCCTCAAAGGCTCGCTCGGCCCGGCCGACAACGACTCCCGCTACCTGCTCGATGTGCACTCCCGGGACCTGCCCGGGGAGAAGACCATGCGCCGTTACCCCGACAGTGACGAGGTCGACCTGGTGATCGTGGGCGCCGGTGCCGGCGGCTCGGTACTCGCCCAGCGGCTGGCTCGCCGGGGGTGGCGGATCGTGGTGCTGGAGGCCGGCCCGTTCTGGCACCCCGATGAGGACTGGGTCTCCGATGAGGCCGGCTCCCATCATCTGTACTGGACCCAGAAACGGATCATCGGTGGGGCTGACCCGATCGAGCTGGGCAAGAACAACTCCGGGCGCGGCGTCGGCGGATCGATGGTGCACTACGCCGGTTACACCCCGCGGTTTCACCCCAGCGACTTCAGCACCTACACCGACGATGGGGTCGGCGCGGACTGGCCCATCGACTATGCCGACGTGCTCTCACACTACGAGCGGGTGGAGGCCGAGCTGCCGGTCGCCGGGCAGGACTGGCCGTGGGGCTACCCGCACCGCTACCCGTTCTCCCCGCACCCGATCTCCGCATCGGCCGACAAGCTCATGCACGGCGCGCACGCGCTGGGCATCGAGATGCGGGTCGGCCCGGTCGGGATCGTCAACGGCACGTTCGGCAACCGGCCGCACTGCATCTACCGCGGCTACTGCCTGCAAGGCTGCAAGGTCAACGCCAAGGCCAGCCCGTACGTCACCCACCTGCCCGACGCCCTGGCCCACGGGGTCGAGGTCCGAAGCAACTGCATGGCGCTGCGGGTGGAACTCGACGAGACCAGTGGGTTGGCCAGCGGCGTGACATTTGTCGCCGAGGGCCAGGCGGCGCACCGGATGCAACGGGCCCGGTTCGTCGCGGTAGCCGGCTACTCCATCGAGACCCCCCGGTTGCTGCTCGCGTCGGCCAGCCGCCGCTTCCCCGACGGGCTGTGCAACGACCACGACCAGGTCGGGCGCTACGTCATGGTCCAAGGGGCCAGCCAGACCGCGGGTCGCTGGCCCGAGGAGCTGCGGATGTACAAGGCACCTCCACCGGAGGTGTCGTCGGAGCAGTTCTACGAAACCGACCGCAGCCGGGGTTTCGCCCGCGGATTCTCCATCCAGACCGTCTCCCCGCTGCCGATCGGCTGGGCCGAACACGTGCTGGCCGACGGGCACTGGGGTCGGGCACTACGCGAGTACATGCGCGACTACAACCACTGGGGCGTCATCGGTGTACTCAACGAGCTGCTATGCCACCCCGACAACCGGATCACCCTCGCACCCGAGACCGACCCCTACGGCCAGCCGGTCGCCCGGATGGACTACACCCTGTCGGACAACGACAAGGCCAACATCGCCTACTCCACCAAGGTGATCACCGACATCCTGCACGCCGGGGATGCCCAGGACGTGCTGACCATCCACCGCTACGCCCACCTCATCGGCGGCGCCCGGATGGGCTCGGCCCCGGAGGTGTCCGTGGTCGACGCCCAGCAGCGGACCTGGGCAGTGCCCAACCTGTTCCTGTCCGACGGCTCGGTGTGTCCCACCCAGGGCAGCGCCAACCCCGCCCTGACAATCATGGCGCTAGCCTCCCGACTCGCCGCCGGCATGGCCAGCGGCACCGCCATGGACGACGACCCCGCGGTCCGCGCGGGCCGCACCCCCAGCTCCGTCCGCTGGGCCCGCCGGCCCACCACCCCGGTGGGTGGGGGGAGCCGACGATGAAGCCGCCCCGACCCATCCCGGCGACCGCTGTGCTCGCAGCGGCGACCCTCACCCTCGCCGGCTGCACCGCGGCCGGAGGCGGGGCCTCCGCCGGAGGCGGGGCGCCGCTGCCCGCAAACGCACCCTCGCTGGAGCAGGCTTACGTCAGCGTGGTGGCGCGGGTGCTGCCCTCGGTCGTGCAGATCACTACCGATCACGACCTCGGTTCCGGGGTGGTCCTCGACGGCAAGGGTGACATCGTCACCAACGCCCACGTCGTCGGCTCCGCCACCAAGTTCCAGGTTCGGCTAGCCGGCAGCGCGGCCACCTACCCGGCCAGCCTGGTGGGCTCCTACCCGCCGGATGACCTCGCGGTGGTCCACCTGGACTCCCCGCCGAGCGGGCTGCGCCCCGCGCACTTCGGTGACTCCGCCAAGCTGGCCATCGGCGAGATCGTGCTGGCGATGGGCAACCCACTGGGCCTGACCGGCAGCGTCACCAACGGCATCGTCTCCGGACCCGGGCGCACGGTCACCGAACCCCAGAGCGACGGCTCCCCGGGGGCGACGCTGCCCGACGCGATCCAGACCAGCGCGGCGATCAACCCCGGCAACAGCGGTGGCGCGTTGGTGGACCTCGCCGGTGATGTGATCGGTATCCCGACCCTGGCCGCCATCGACCGGCAGATCGGCGGCAGCGGCGGGTCAGCGGCGCCGGGCATCGGCTTCGCGATCTCCAGCAATCTCGTCACCGACGTCGCCAGGCAGCTGGTCGCCACCGGACATGTCACCAACAGCCACCGCGCCGAGCTCGGCGTGCAGGTAGCGACCGTGCTCGACCCGAACGGAGCGCCCACCGGTGTCGGCATCGAAACCGTCGTTCCGGGCGGTCCCGCCGCGGCCGCCGGGCTGCAGGCCGGCGAGGTCATCACCGCGGTGAACAACACCCCCGTGCGCAACACGTCGGAGCTGGCGGCGGCACTCGCCGACCTCAACCCCGACCAAACGATCCCGGTCACCATCACCGATCAGCAAGGCCAGACCCGCACCGTCATGGTCACCCTCGGCCAACTCCCCGGGAGTTGAACCGATGCCACCCTTCTTCCCACTGTGGGTCGTGGTCACCCATTTCCTCAACGTCTTCCTCCTCCTGCTGCTGGCCCGCTCCGGGCTGGAGGTGCTCTCCGCGTTCCCGAAGCTGTACTGGCGCGACGACTGCCCACCGGGGCGCGAGTGGGCCCGGTTCTCCAAGACGATGCACGGTGCCGACTCGCGCCGGATGTGGTCCTCGCTGGACGAGGAGGAGGCGTGGAGCCCGGTGATCGCCCTGCCCGGCCGCAAGAACCTCGGGCTGGGGCGGCACTGGCGCTTCATGAGCGTCCAGTTCTGGATCCTCACCGGAGCCGTCTACCTCGCGCTGGTCTTCGCCACCGGCTACTGGCGCTACCTCATCCCCACCCACTGGTCACTGTTCCCGGACTCGATCAAAGCGGTGGGCACCTACCTGCACTTCCATCTCCCCAGCAAGATCCCCGGCCAGCCCTTCGAGCCGGCGCAGAAGCTGTCCTACTTCCTGGTTATCTTCGTGCTGGCGCCATTGCAGATCGCGACCGGTGCGGCGATGTCACCGTCGGTGCTGGCCCGCTTCCCCCGCCACGGCAAGCTTTTCGGCGGCAAGCAGGGCGCGCGCAGCCTGCACTTCCTGGGGCTGTGCGCGTTCGCCGCGTTCACCGCGCTGCACACCTTCATGGTGATCATCCATGGGGTGCCTGACGAGTTCGCCAAGATCGTGCTGGCTGATCCCTCCGGTGACCGCACGCTGGCGCTGGCGGTCGGGCTGCTCGGGATCTTCGGCATCCTCCTGTTCCACGTGGTCATCAGCTGGTTCTCGCTTCGGTACCGGCGCAAGACCCAACACCTGCTCGGGTTCATGATCAACCCCTTCGAGCGGGTGATCTCCCGGACGTTTCGCTCCCGGCAGCACTTCACCCGCGCCGACATCTCGTCGTATCACCGGGTCAACGGCTTTCCCCCCACCGGACAGGACTACGAGCAGCTGGCCACCGGCGGTTTCGCCGACTACCGGCTCAGCGTGGGGGGTTTGGTGGCGAGTCCGGTGTCGTTGTCGCTGGAGCAGCTGCGCGCGCTGGGGCAGCAGAGTCAGATCGTCAAGCACAACTGCATCCAGGGTTGGACCGCCATCGCCGAGTGGGCCGGCGTCCCCTTGAACACCGTGCTGGACCTCGTGCACCCAACCCCAGAGGCGCGCCACGTGGTGTTCTACGCAATGGATGACAAGGGCCTGACCGAGGGCGAGGGCCGCTACGGGTTCTTCTACGGCTCGATCCCGCTGTACCTGGCGAGTAAGCCGCAGACCATCCTCGCGTTGGAGATGAACGGCGCCCCGCTGCCCATCGAGCACGGTGCCCCGGTCCGGCTGCGAATCGAGACCCAACTCGGCTTCAAGATGGTCAAATGGATCACCGCGATCGAGTTCGTCGCCGAGATCGCCGACATCGGCATGGGCCAGGGCGGCTGGCGCGAAGACCAGCAGTACTACGCAAACGCCGCTGGCATCTAACCCCCGTCGAGCCGAAAGGCACCACCATGACCAGCACAAACACCGGCACCGACACCACGGCGACGTTCCCGCCGCAGGTGCTGCGGGAATACGCGCTGCTGGCCGACGGGGAACGTGGCATCCTGGTCGGCCCGCGCGGCGACTACGTGTGGATGTGCGCGCCGCGTTGGGACTCCGACCCGGTGCTGTCCTCCCTGATCGGTGGCGAGGGCGTCTATGCGGTCACCCCCACCGGGCGGTTCGTGTGGGGTGGCTACTACGAGGACGGCAGTTTGATCTGGCGTTCCCGGTGGATCACCGAGGCCGGGATCACCGAGTGCCGTGAGGCGCTGGCGTTTCCCGGCGACCCGCATCGCGCGGTCATCCTGCGCCGGATCATCGCTGTGCGGGGCGACGCCCACGTCGAGGTGGTGCTGGAACCGGCCGCCGGGTTCGGCCGGGCGCACCTGCGTGAGCTGCACCGCGACGACGACGGACGGTGGGAGGGCCAGGTCGGCGAGCTGCGCATGCGGTGGACCGGCGGCGCCGAGGCCCACGTCCACGGCGAGAGCGCGCGGTCGCTACGCGCCACCCTGACCGTGCCCGAGGGCGCTCATCACGACCTGATCCTGGAACTGTCCGGCACCGCCCTGGACGGCGAGCCACCCGATGCCGCCCGGCTCTGGACGGGCACCGAGACCGCCTGGCGCGAGGCGATGCCAACGCTCGGCGCGAGCATCGCCCCCCGGGATGCCGGGCACTCCTACGCCGTGCTGCGCGGGTTGACCAGCTCCGGTGGCGGCATGGTCGCCGCGGCCACCATGAGCCTGCCCGAACGCGCCGAGCAGGGCCGCAACTACGACTACCGCTACGTCTGGATCCGCGACCAGTGCTACGCCGGGCAGGCCGTCGCCGCCGACGCCCCGCACCCACTGCTCGACGACGCGGTCCGGTTCGTCTCCGAACGCATCCTCGCCGACGGCCCCAACCTCAAACCCGCCTACACCAGCACCGGCGGACCGGTGCCCAGCCAGCGCTGTCTGGAGCTGCCCGGCTACCCCGGTGGGCACGACATCCTCGGCAACCACGTCAACGCCCAGTTCCAGCTCGACGCGCTGGGTGAGGCGCTGCTGCTCTTCGCCGCCGCCGCGCGGCACGACCACCTCGACACCGACCACTACAAGGCGATCACCGCTGCCGTGGCCGCCATCGAAGCCCGGTGGCGGCAACCCGACGCCGGGATCTGGGAACTGGACGACCGCCACTGGGCGCACTCCCGGCTGATCTGCGCCGCCGGACTGCGCGCGATCGCCACCGCCGGTGTGGCCGCCTCCGACGCCGCCGAATGGAGCGCTCTGGCCGACACCCTCGTCGCCGACACCGCCCACGACTGCCTGCATCCCACCGGGCGCTGGCAACGCGCCCCGGACGACTCGCGGATCGATGCCGCCCTGCTGTTGCCCGCGATCCGCGGCGCGCTGCCCGCCGCCGACCCGCGGACCCTGGCCACCCTGGCCACGGTCCGCGACGAGCTCGGCGAAGAAGGTTACGTCTACCGGTTCCGTCACGACGCCCGCCCGCTGGGACAAGCCGAGGGCGCCTTCACCCTGTGCGGGTTCCTGATGGCACTGGCCGATCACCAACAGGGCAATGAGCTGGCCGCCCGAACGTGGTTTGAACGCAACCGCGCCGCCTGCGGACCGCCGGGCCTGTTCTCCGAGGAGTACGACGTCACCCAGCGCCAATTGCGAGGCAACCTGCCCCAAGCCTTCGTCCACGCCCTGATGCTCGAAACCGCCAGCAAGCTCGGCCGACCCAGCGGCCCACCGGGAAGGAGCGCCCACCGTGGGCAGTGACGAGGTGCGGATCGAGGGCCTGCGCACGGCGGTGTACCAGATCCCGACCGATGCGCCCGAAGCCGATGGCACCATCGCCTGGGACTCCACCACCCTGGTCCTCGTCGAAGCGACCGGCAGCGGCACGACCGGGCTGGGCTACACCTACGCCGGCGCGGGCTGCAAACCCGTGATCGACGGGCCACTGACCACCGCGGTGACCGGGCGACCCGCACTGGACGTGCCCGGGTCGTCGCACGCGATGGTGACCGCGGTGCGCAACCTGGGGCGCCCTGGGCTGGTGTCGTGTGCGATCAGCGCGGTGGACACCGCACTGTGGGACCTCAAAGCCAAGCTGCTCGAACTGCCGGTGTGCGGGCTGCTCGGCACCGTCCGCCAGGACGTGCCGATCTACGGCAGCGGCGGGTTCACCACCTACGACGACGCCACCGCCGCCGCCCAGCTGACCCGCTGGGTGGACGAGTGGGACATCCCCCGGGTAAAAATCAAGATCGGGGAGTACTGGGGTGCCCGTGAGCAGCGGGACCTCGCGCGCATCGACTTCGCCCGCAAGGTCATCGGTTCCGACGTGGAGCTCTACGTCGACGCCAATGGCGGCTACCGCCGCAAGCAGGCCATCCGCATCGCGGCCGCCATGGCCGAGTCGGACGTGGTCTGGTTCGAAGAGCCGGTCAGCTCCGATGACCTCGACGGCCTGCGCGAGGTCCGCGACCAGACCAGCCCGGACACCGCAGCCGGTGAGTACGGCTATGACCTCGCCTACTTCGCCCGCATGGTCACCGCCGGCGCGGTGGACTGCCTGCAGATCGACGTCACCCGATGCGGCGGGATCACCGAATGGGTCCGTGCCGCGGCGGTGGCCGCGGCCCACAACCTCGATGTGTCCGGGCACTGCGCGCCGAACCTGCACGCCCACGTGGCCGCATCAGTGCCCAACCTGCGGCACCTGGAGTACTTCCACGACCACCACCGCATCGAGAACATGCTCTTCGACGGCGCGCTCGACCCGCGCGGCGGGGTGCTGCGCCCGGACCGGACCCGCCCCGGCCTGGGACTGGCCTTCAAACACCGCGACGCCGAACGGTTCCGGGTGGCCTGAGATGACCAATCCCCCATCCCGCCCACAGCCCAGCACCGAGGACCCTGCCACTGGTCCGCCGGCCATCCAGACCGCGATCGAGCAGACCCGAGCGCGACTGCTCGACGGCCACGGCCCCGGCGCCACCCGCCAGGAGATCGACCAGCACACCCGTGCCCGGACACACCTAGGCGGGCAACCGACCGCGCAGCGACTCCAGGCCCTCGCCCACCAAACCGCTCTCGCCCGCGGCGAGTCGGGTGGCCCGCGGTGAGTCGAGTGGCTAGCGCCCGCTGAAGGAGGGCGGCATGGGTGTCGTGTCGGCCGAACGGCTGCAGGACATGGTGCGCTCGGCGTTCTGGCTCATCCCGGCGCTGTGCGTGGTCGCGGCCATCATGTTGGCCGTAGGTCTGGTCAGCGTGGATCAGACGATCGGATCGTTGCGCGTCGCCTTCCTGTTCCCCGGGCCTCCAGCGGCCGCGCGCGGCCTGCTGTCCTCGATCATCCAAGCGATGATCGCATTCACCGGGCTGGTGTTCTCGATCACCATCGTGGTGCTGCAGCTGACCAGCAGCCAGTTCTCGCCCCGGGTGCTGCGCACCTTCCTGCGCGACCGCACCATCCAGTGGTCGCTCGGGGTTTTCGTCGCGACATTCGTCTACGCGATCATGGTGGACCGCGACGTGCTGGGCACCACCGAGCGCAACGGCTTCGTGCCGCGCGTCGCGGTGAGCGTCGCGTTGGCCTTCGTGCTGCTCAGTGTTGCCCTGTTCATCCGCTACATCGACCACGTCTCCAACATGATCAGGGTGGCCTCGATCATCGCCGTGATCGGCGATGAATCGCGGCAGGTGCTACAGCGGCGCTGCCCGATGCGGCAGAGGCCCTACCCGGTGGCCCGGCTCATGCTGGGCGGCGAGCCGCTGGGCTCACCCGGCGTCGGGGTGCTCGTTTCGGTGAACGAGGAGGCACTCGTGCGGCACGCGGCCGACGGCGGCTGCGTGGTCGAGCTGCTGGTGCGCGTCGGAGACTTCGTGCCCGCCGGTGCTCCGTTGGCGCGGTTACATCCCGACGGATCGGATCGCGGCGCCGTCGACGAGGCCCCCGACTGGCTCTGGGACCACGTGGCCCTCGCCGAGGAGCGGACCACCGAACAGGATCTCGCCTTCGGGTTCCGGCAGCTCGTCGACATCGCCGAGCGGGCCCTGTCTCCCGCGGTGAACGACCCGACCACCGCCTGCCAGGCCCTCGACACGCTGCACGATCTGCTGCGCCGGCTGGCGACGCGGCCGCTGCCCTCAGGCTGGCTCACCGACCACACCGGCCAGCTCAGGCTGCTCGTCCCGCAGTACGCGTTCGCCGACTACCTGCGCGTGGTGGTCGAGGAGATCTGGCGCTACGGCTCGGACGCAGCCCAGGTCCCGCAGCGGCTGGCGAGCATGCTCGCTGACCTGCGCTCCGCGGCCCTACCCGAGCACCGCGCCGCCGTCGACCACTGGCTCGCTGTCGTCGATCCGGACGCCCGGGCCGCAAACTCACTGCCCTGATCGGCAGGCAGCGAAGACCGGGCCGGCAGCACGGTGAACCCCGCGATCAATGCACCGTCACACAAGGGCCTTGCGCCCTCGGCGTGGAGTGTTTGGTCAGTTGCCCACCGGGTACTCGAATAACAGCAACCTCCATCATCGTAGTGATTGCCGGCGCGCTGTGGTCTCTGCTCGGGTCGACCGAGCGCCGTCACGGCTGATTGCAGCCTATTTCTGGCTCTGTGCGTGACATTTATGCGTGTTCATCCCATCTCCATTAACAGTGGTATCAAGCACGTTGTCACGATGCGGAAAAGCTCCAAGGCCGCGGGGGCAGGGAGTGCATGACCGGACACAGCACACCAGTAGTAATCCCCCGTGAGCGGGGATGGTCCCGGGGTCATCTCGCGGAGCGGCTGCGGTCGGCGGTCGGCGGTCCGGCGCGGCTGCGGGTGATCGTGCTGCTGGCCGGGGTGCTAGGACTCAGCGCCGCCGACGCGGCCACCGTCGGCGCCATCGCCCCCGAACTGGAACGCTCCCTGCGCATCGGCAACACCGACATCGGGCTGCTGGTGGCCGCTTCCATCGGAGTCGGAGCTCTCGCCACGCTACCGGTCGGGGTGTGGGTTGACCGGATCAACCGCACCCGGCTGCTCTGGATCAGCGTGCTGCTCTGGTCCGCGGCGATGATCGTCAGCGGCGCCGCGAGTTCCTACCCGATGCTGCTGATCACCCGGCTGGCGCTGGGCGCGGTCGTGGCCACCGCGTTGCCCGCGGTCGCTTCGCTGACCGGTGACCTGTTCCCCGCCGCCGAGCGCGGCCTCATCTACGGCTACATCCTGTCCGGAGAGCTCATCGGCGCCGCGTTCGGCTTCCTGGTCAGCGGCGACGTGGCCGCGGCGCTGTCCTGGCGATACTCCTTCTGGGCCCTGGCCATCCCAGGTTTCCTGCTGGCCTTCGCCATCCGGACGCTGCTGCCCGAACCCGCCCGCGGCGGCCAGCGCCGGCTGCGACCCGAAGCCCCACAGATCCGCCCCACCCACCAACTGGCCGGCCACGGCGACCCAGCCCAGGCCGACCCCGAACACTCGACCGCCGAGCAGGCCGGTGCGGTGCAACAACAGATCACCCAGGACAACATCGCCCCGCACCCCCAGCGCATCATCGGCGACGATCCCACCAACTGGCCACTGCCGCGCGCGGTCGGCTACGTCCTGTCCATTCCCACCAATCGCCTGCTGATCATCTCCTCGGTGCTGGGCTACTTCTTCTTCTCCGGACTGCAAACCTTCGCCGTGATCTTCATGCGCGGCCGATTCGGGCTCGGCCAAGGCGTGGCCAGCACGCTGCTCGTCGTCCTGGGCGCCGGCGCCATCCTCGGCGTGCTGGTCACCGGGCGGATCGCCGATCGCCTCATCGGTCGCCGCTACCTCAGCGCCCGGCCGGTCGTCGCCGGCGTCGCCTTCCTCGCCACAGCCGCCCTGCTGCTGCCCGGTCTACTCACCCATTCCCTGGTCATCGCCGCAGGGCTGTTCTTCCTCGCCGCAGCCGCGCTCGGCGGCGCCAACCCACCGCTGGACGCCGCCCGCCTGGACCTCATGCACTCCCGCCTGTGGGGCCGAGCCGAAAGTGTCCGCACCGCGTTGCGCTCAGCGTTCTCGGCGGTCGCCCCGCTGCTGTTCGGCTACCTGTCCACCCGCCTCGGCAGCCACCACAGCGGCTTCGGTCAACCCATCGCCACTGCCAACGCCACCGCAGCAGACGCCACCGGCCTCGACCACACGTTCCTGATCATGCTCCTGCCACTGACCGTGGCCGGACTGATCCTGCTCCTGATCGCCCGGCGCACCTACCCGCGCGACGTCGCCACCGCAGTCGCCTCAGAATCCGAAGGACAGCGCCAACCCGAGGGGCGGGACCTAACCTGACCCCACAGTTGCCCGGGATCCTCGCCACCTTGGCCCCGCTCCTGGACCGTTACGGCTACCTCGCCGTCGGCGGCCTGGTCCTCGCCGAGGACTTCGGGGTGCCCGTCCCCGGCGAAACCATCCTGGTGGCGGCCGCGGTCTACGCCGGCGCCGGGCGGCTCAACATCATCGCCGTCGCGATCATCGCTTTCGTCGGCGCCGTCATCGGAGACAACATCGGCTACGCCATCGGCCACTTCGGCGGGCATCGTCTGGTGCTGCGCTTCGGGCGCTACATCTTCATCACCGAAAAACGGCTGAACAAGGCCGAAGCCTTCTTCACCCGCCACGGCGGCAAGGTGGTCACCGCCGCCCGGTTCATCGAAGTGCTACGCCAAGCCAACGGCATCGTCGCCGGCCTGGCCACCATGCCCTGGCGACGCTTCCTCGCCTTCAACGCCCTCGGCGCCGCACTCTGGGTCGGGCTGTGGGCCACCGTGGGCTATTTCGCCGGCAACCACGTTGCCGCCCTCTATGCGCAAGGCCGCCGCTACGAGCTCTACCTCGGCATTGCCGTCGTCGTGCTCATCCTGGCCGTGATCTTCCGCCACACCGGGTGGCAGCGCTTCCGACACCGTCGGTAAGGCGGTGGTTCGGCGGTGTGGCCTCACCGGTGGCTCACCCACCGGCACAACGATGCGGGCAGTACCCAGCGGGCCAGCACCAACGCTGCAGCCTCCCGCCGCGACGCCGGCTGAGCTGCCACGCCCGCGCTCACCGACCCCGCCCCCATCGGTGGAGTGCCACCACTACGCGGGAACCGGCGGCACGCCAAGACCAGCCCAGCGACGGCGAACGACCCCGCGCACAGCGCGTCAACCAGCCCGGCGCGCCGACGTGCCCGATCCACGGCCGCCAGCCCCACCATCGAGGCGGCATGCACAAGGTCAGCCTCCACCCCCAACGCCAGCACGGCCCGGCCGGGCACGCCTGCGCACAGCAGTCCCTGCACAACCTGCCGGGCGCCGAGCACCCGAGCCACTGCCCGGGTCGGCCGATCCGAACGGTGGCCGGTGAACAGCCGGATCACCGGGTCTGGTGCGAGCACAAGCACGGCACCGTAGCCGGTACGCAGGGCGGAAAACCAGCTCATCGGCGGCGCAGCCACGTCACCGCTGCCGCGCCCAGGCCCGTCACTGCGGCGGCGGTCGACACCAGCCGGGCGTGGTGGGAGAACCACAACTGTGGGGCATGATCGTGGGCCTTGTCGTCGAATATCCCATGGGCGCCGTGGTCGTGGCCGTCCGTGCCGTCGACCGGTTCCCACAGGTTGTGCGGCCGGTCCGGGCCGACCTTTTCGCCGGTCTGCTGCGACCCGAAGCCGGTCTTGGCCAGGTAGCGGTCCAGCAGTGCTGGGGCGATCTTCTGAGCGACCAGGGTGCCCACCGTGCTCGCCCCCACCCAGTACTGCTTGCGCCGCGGGTGATCAGCCGCGAACACCACGCCACGTGCGGCCACCTCGGGCTGGTAGATCGGTGGCACCGGCTGCGGGTGATTCGGCAGCCGGGACAGCACCCAGGAGAATTGTGGGGTGTTCACCGCCGGCATCTGAACCACCGTGACGGCGACGTTGCTGCCCGCATGCATCAGTTCGGTGCGCAACGACTCGGTGAACCCGTTGATCGCGTGCTTCGCGCCGCAGTAAGCCGACTGCAACGGGATGCTGCGCGCACCCAATGCGGAGCCCACCTGCACGATGGTGCCCCGGTCCCGGGGACGCATCCGGTCCAGCGCGACCATGGTGCCGTAGACGTAACCGAGGTAGCTGACCTCGGTGACCCGGCGGAACTCCTCAGGCTTGATCTCGTGGAAGGGAGCGAACACCGACGTGAACGCCACGTTGATCCACACGTCGATCGGCCCGAAAGCGTCCTCCACCTCGCTGGCTGCGGCGTCGACCTGGTCGTAGTCCGCGACATCGGTCGGAATGGCCAAAGCGGTGCCACCGGCGTTCTCCACATCCTTGGCCGCGCCGTCCAACCCGGCCTGCCCGCGGGCCAACAGTGCCACCTGCGCCCCCCGAGCGCCGAACTGCCGGGCGGTCGCGCGGGCAATCCCCGCGCTAGCCCCAGTGATCACCACTACTTGACGATGAGTCATACCTACCTCAGCTTTCCGCCCACCCGCACCGACATGAGTCCAAAGAGCGCCAGCAGGCGCTCACCTACTTCAGGCTTCCCACTGGCAGGCAGAAGCACGCGTGAAGTAGCCCACCGGGGTTCGGAAGTGTTCTCGTTTGTTCAGATCCTGACCGCGCCTTCACTGCCCCGGCGTGGATATAATTTTCTCAACCGGCCGCGCCGCATATGCGGCGCGGCCGAACAGGCCGGATCGCTGCCCTAGACCCGGTGGCGCACGTTAAGTGGTTTCGTGCCGGGGGTTGATGATGGACTTGTTCGGATGGTTGTCGTGATCGGGCAAGTGGCGGCTGCGGTCGGCAAGGGCCTGTTCGCCGGGATGGTCGGGACAGCGGCGATGACCGCGTCCAGCACGCTCGAAGCCAAGCTGCGTGGCCGCAAGGGCAGCACCGCACCCCTCGACGCGATCGATGTCGGGCACCACCTCGTCTACGTCACCGCGACCGCGCTGGCACTGTCCTACCTCAACCGCTCATCCTCGTGACATCCCACCCCGGTCCGGAGCCGCCCGGTCTTGGGACCCGCACGCGTCGCCGTCCGCCGATCGCCGACTACGGGTTCCTCTCCGACTGTCACTCCGCGGCGCTCGTCGACCGGTGGGGTTCAGTGGACTGGTGGTGCGTGCCTCGCTTCGATTCCCCTTCGGTGTTCGGCAGGCTGCTCGATCCGGCCGCCGGGCACTGGGCGCTGCATCCCAGCGAGGAGTTCCAGACCGAACGCCATTTTGTCGGTGACACGCTGGTGCTACGCACCGTGTTCCGCACAGAGGGCGGTGAGGTAGCGGTCACCGATGCCCTCGCGTTGGAACCCGGCGCCCGAGGGCACGAGATCGGCCTGCGCAGCCCGCACGTGCTGCTGCGTCGGGTCGAGGGCCGCTCGGGTCTGGTGCAGATGCGCACCGAGCTGATCCCCCGGATGGAGTACGGACGCACCCAGCCCCACCTGCGCGCGCACACCGATGCGATGGTGGCCCGCGGTGGCCCGGTGCGGCTGTCCTGTACCGGGCCGGTGACCTGGCAGTGCGACGGCGGCGGCGCCACAGCGACGTTTCCGGTCGCCGCCGGCGACACCGTCGAGCTGCGCCTGAGCTACTCCCCGTCGTTCGGCACGGCCGCCCAGACCGGCGAACGTGATGAGCCGACGCTGCAGGACACCATCGAGGGATGGGAGTCCTGGACCGCTCTGCACACCAGCTACGACGGCTGCTTCCCCGATGAGGTGCGGCGCAGCTCGCTGGTTCTGCAGGGCGCGGGCCACCTCGTGGTTCCGCGGTGCCACCGCGTACGCCAACGACCTGGGGCTGCTCTCCGAGGAGGCCGATCCCGGCAGCGGCGAGCTGCTGGGCAACTTCCCGCAGACGTTCTCCCACGTCGGGCTGATCAACGCTGCGTGGCGACTCGCGCACGACGGGCTCACTCATTCGCAACGGACTCCGCTGAAGGAGGGAATCGTCGATGATCAGACCACCAGGGTCCACCAAGTCTGACGACCCGGGCAGCGACCTCGAGGATCCCACCTACGGGTTTCCCGCCGGGCTGTGGCGCGGGCTGGAGCGCAACCCACCGCCGGGCCTGGGTCGGCTCCGGGCCTGGCGCAGTCCACTGCGTGGGCCTTGGTTGACGTCGGTGTTCGGTGCTGTCCTGCTGGCGGCGCTGCCCCTGGTCATCATCACCGGGCTGCTCGACTACATCGCTTATGGCCCACAGTTCGGCCAGGCGTTCCCGGCTCAGGTCGGCGGGCTTCGCCTGCCGACGTTCGACTGGCCCACCCGCCCGTCGTGGCTGTTCCGGTTGACCGAGGGGCTCCACGTCGGCCTCGGGCTGGTGATCATCCCGGTAGTCCTGGCCAAGCTGTGGTCGGTGGCGCCCAAGCTGTTCAGCTGGCCGCCGGCCCGCTCGTTGGCCCAGGTGCTGGAACGGCTGTCGCTGCTGCTGCTGGTCGGCGGGATCCTGTTCGAGATCGCCACCGGAGTGCTGAACATCCAGTACGACTACCTGTTCGGTTTCAGCTTCTACACCGCGCACTATTACGGCGCCTGGGTATTCATCGCCGGGTTCGTCATGCACGTGGCCCTCAAACTGCCCCGCATGATCACCAACTTGCGGTCCCGTTCGCTGCGCGCCGAGCTGCACACCTCCGTGGCCGAGACCCGCCCGGAACCACTCGATGCCGACGGCCTGGTCGCCACCAACCCGGCCCCGGCGACACTGAGCCGCCGCGGCGCGCTGGCGCTGGTCGGAGGGGGCTCGCTGCTGGTCGCGATACTGACCGTCGGGCAGACCTTCGACAGCGCGCGAGGCGCCGCGCTGCTGCTGCCCCGCGGCCGTTCCTACGGCGACGGGCCCAACGACTTCCAGGTCAACCGCAGCGCCACCGCGGCAGCGATCACCCCAGCCGACACCGGCGCCGGCTGGACGCTCTCGCTGCACGGCGGGCCACGCCCGGTGACCCTGGACCGGGCGGCGCTGGCCGCCATGCCGCAACACACCGCGACCCTGCCCATCGCCTGCGTCGAGGGCTGGTCCACCACCCAGACCTGGACGGGTGTGCGGCTGGCTGACCTCGCCGCGCTCGCCGCTGTGCCGGCACCCCTGTCCGCGATGGTCGGGTCACTGGAGAAGGCGGGCGCGTTCAACCACGCCACGCTCGCGGCGAACCAGATTCTCGATCCCGACTCGCTGCTCGCGCTGCAGGTCAACGGCACCGACCTGTCGGTCGATCACGGCTACCCCGCCCGCATCATCGTTCCCGCGCTGCCTGGTGTGCACAACACCAAATGGGTACGCTCCATCGACTTCCGGAGCAGCTGACATGCACGAAGCAGTTGACAAGCACGGAGCAGTTGACAAACCCACCGTCCTGGCCCGAATCCGGGGTTTCTACGGCGCGAACCCCCTGCAGCTACTGGCTCTGCTGGGCTGTTTCGCCCTCGCCGGCTACGCCGCCCGCCAGACCAGCTCCGACCCGTCGTGGCCCACCATCTTGTTGTGGTTCCTCGGCGCCGTCATCGCCCACGACCTGGTACTGCTCCCCCTCTACGCGCTGGCCGACCGCTCCCTGTCCGCCGGGCTGCGCAGCCTCCGGCCGGGTTCGCGGGCGGGCAGAACTCCACCGCGTGTTCCTGCGGTGAACTACCTGCGGGTGCCGATCCTGGGCACCGGCCTGATGTTGCTGCTGTTCTTTCCCGGCATCATCCAGCAGGGCCACCAGACCTACCTCGCGGCCACCGGCCAAAACCAGGAGCCCTACCTCAACCGCTGGTTGCTGCTCACCGCCGCGATGTTCATCATCAGCGCCATCACCTACGCCACCCGACTCGCCTACACCCACCACAACCCAGATCACACCCCACCTGGTGCACAAAACGGTGACCAGCGCACCCAAGAACCCGAGAGCGCTCGGCGCGGCCGGTGACCGGCGTCCGCGAGCTGGCACCTGGTCAGCGTTTCCCGGACGTGTCACTGCCCGACAGCGACGGTAACCTCAGGCGGCTGACGGAGCTGGCCGGTCCGGACCCGTTGCTGCTGCATACCTACCGTGGGTGGTCACGCACCCGAGTGCACTGGACGACGACCCGTTCCGCCGGCTCGGAACACGCCTGGTGCTGGAGGTGGGCGCCGGGCTGCTGGGCTGCACCGCCCGGCCCGCCGGTCCCGCACTGGAGCGCAACTGCGGGGCTCCCTGGCCCTGGGACGGCTCACCGGTGCAGATGAGCGAGCCGCGGCACATTCCGCCGCGCAGCGCTCAGGATCGCGCATGAAGCGCTATGACCTGATCGTGATCGGCGCGGGGAGCGGCAACATGCTGCTCGGTCCCGAGCTCGACCACCTGCGAGCGGCGATCATCGAGCCTGATCGATTCGGCGGGACGTGCCTCAACCGCGGCTGCATCCCGTCGAAGATGCTCGTCGTGGCGGCCGACGCGGCCCGGGCCGTCACGGAGGCCCAGCGGCTCGGCGTGCACGCGACCGTGGGCCGGGTCGACTGGCCCGCGGTCCGCGCCCGGGTGTTCGGCCGGCTCGATCCGCTGCACGACAGTGCGGTGCAACACCGGCGTCGCAACGGGATCGACGTCTACACCGCACCGGCTCGATTCGTCGCACCCCTCGTTCTCGATGTGGGGGGCGAACAGCTGACCGCGCAGCAAATCGTCGTCGCGGTAGGGGCGCGCCCGATCGTCCCGCCGATACCCGGGCTAGACACGGTCGCGTTCCACACCTCAGACACCATCATGCGGGTTGATGAGGTACCCACCTCTCTGCTGGTGATCGGGGGCGGTTTCATCGCCGCGGAGCTCAGCCACGTCTTCGGCGCGTTCGGCGCCGAGGTGACCATCGTGGCGAGGGGACCCCGGTTGCTCATGGCCGAGGACGAGCAGGTCTCGGCCCGGTTCACCGAGCTGGCGAAACGCCGGTTCCGTGTCCTGCTCGACACCACCGTGACCGCTGTCTGTCCCCGCTCGGGAAGTGTGTCGGTAACCGTCGAACGGGACGGGAAGCACGAGGTGCTCGAGGCGGCCACATTGCTCGTCGCGACCGGGCGACGTCCCAACACCGACCTGCTCGACGCCGCCGCGGGTGGTCTCGACGTCGATGAGCACGGCCACGTCGCGACCGACGACACCTACCAGACCTCAGTCCCCGGCGTGTGGGCATTCGGCGACGCCGCGAACCACTTCCAGCTCAAACACATGGCCAACGCCGAGGAGCGGGTCGTGCTTCACAACCTCACCCACCCCGACACCCCTCGACGGCTGCCGCACGGCGCTTCCGGAGGTGGCAGGCTGGTCCCCCACGCGGTGTTCTCCGACCCGCAGATCGCCAGCGTCGGCCTCACCGAAGCTCAGGTGCGGCAGCGCGGCATCGACCACGTGATCGCAGTGCGCCGGTACGCCGACACCGCCTACGGGTGGGCCTTGGAAGACACCACCAGCTTCGTCAAACTCGTCGCCGAACCGCGCAGCCGCACGCTGCTGGGCGCCCACATCATCGGTCCCCAGGCCGCGACCCTGCTGCAACCGCTGCTCCAAGCCATGATGCTCGGCCAGAGCGTCGATCAGCTCGCCCGCGACGTCCTCTACGTGCACCCCGCGCTGACCGAGGTACTCGAACAAGCCCTGCTCGATCTGTGACCCGATCACCTGAGACGGCCAGCGTGGGCGTTTGCTGTGGTGCCGCACGGGGTATTCCATCGCCATGGCAGCAGGGGCGAACAGCGTTGGAGCCGGATTGCTGATCGGCGCGGCAGCTGGCGCCGCCGGCACCACAGCGCTCAATGCGGTGACTTACCTCGACATGGCGTCGCGAGGCAGGCCGACGAGTAGCACACCTGAGGACACCGTCGAGAAACTGTCGGAGAAGACCCACCTGGCCATCCCCGGGAACGATGAGACCCGTGCGAATCGAATCGCCGGACTGGGACCCCTTACCGGTCTAGTGGCCGGGGTAGTCGTCGGAGCAGGTCTGGGGCTGGCCCGCTCGGCTGGCTGGCGTCCGGGGCCGATCGTGGGCGGCCTCGCCGCCACAGTCGGCGCCCTGATCGGGAGCAACGGCCCGATGACGGCGCTAGGCGTGGCCGACCCGCGCACCTGGGCAGTCAAGGACTGGGTCAGCGACGTGATCCCGCACCTGGCCTACGGCGCGGTCACCGCCTTGGTTCTGCAGGGCCTCGACAATCGCTGACGCGGCACGCCCATCACTTCCGCCCTACCGGGTGGGCGTCGGTCGACGGCGACGGCCGCGGCGGGTGCCGGCTTCGTAACGCCGACGAATCCGCTCCGGGTCGACGCCGAGCAGGTACTGCAGCTTCAGCACTTGCATGAGCAGGGTCATCCGCCACGGCCCCTGGTCGACCAACCGCCGGGCGGAGGCTGTGACGGTGGTCGGCAGTACCACGAGCCGGCCACGCCGCCGCAGGACGCGGGACATCTCGAGGTCCTCCATGAGAGGTATCTGGGGAAAGCCGCCGACGGAGTCGAAAATGTCACGGCGGACGAACATCGCCTGATCGCCGAATATCCAGTGCAGCCGCCGTGCCCGCAGGTTGGAGCTGACCGCGAGGTAGTCCAGGCCCAGGCCGCGTTGGTCGAAGCGCAACTGCAGGCCGCCTCCCACCACGCTGGGGTCCCGGACTGCTTGCCGGAGCAAGTCGAGCGCGTCGGCTGGCACCTCGCAGTCCGCGTGAATGAACCAGAGGAGATCGCCGGTGGTCACCGCCGCGCCGGCGTTCATCTGGGTGGCGCGGCCAGCGGCACTGCGGACAATGTGGGCGTACCGGGCCGCGAGCTCGACCGTCCCATCGGTGCTGCCTCCATCGACCACCACCAGCTCACAGCCGGGGAAGTCGCTGCGAAACCGTTGCAGGCAGGGCTCGATGCGGGCGGCCTCGTTGAGGGTGGGCACCACGATGGACACCGCCTCCAGCCTGCTCACCCGATCCGAACTCCCCCGAGTCTCGAACAGACCAGTGGGCCGCCCACCGGCCCATCGTAGGAGATCCCGGGTGGAACGGAGTACGCGTGAGCGCGGTAACCGGCAGAACTGGCCACGTCGCGATCCTCGGTGCTGGGCCGATCGGCCTTGATGCCGCGTTGGCCTTTCTGGACAACGGCTGGTCCGCAACCGTGTATGAGGCGACTGATTCGATAGCCGCGAACGTGACCGCGTGGAGCCATATCCGGCTGTTCACGCCCTGGTCGATGAACGTGTCGCAGCGGATGCTCAGCCACCTGTACGCCGCCGGGATCACCCCACCAGGGCCCACCGACCACTGCCCGACCGGCGGTGAGTTCGTTGAGCAGTTGCTGGGGCCGTTGGCGCGGCTGCCGGAGCTGGCGGCCACCATTCGCAGTAGCACCCGGGTGCTCGGCGTCGCGCGGGAGGGCCTGCTCAAACATGAGGAAATCGGGACTGCCCGGCGCTGCTCGCACCCGTTCCGCTTGCTCCTGTCCGGCCCGGACGGTGCCGAACGGGTGGAGCACGCCGATCTGGTGCTGGATTGCACCGGCAGCTACGGCCAGGCCAACGTTCTCGGCGACGGCGGGATCCCGGCTCCCGGTGAACTGCAGTTGGCCGACTTGATCACCCGGCGGATCCCGGATATCGGACGCGAGGTCGAGCAGTGGGCAGGCCGGCGAGTGCTCCTGGTCGGCGCGGGCAAATCGGCCCAGACCGCGGCGAGTGACCTCGCTGAGCTGGTCGCCACGCGCCCGAGGACGTGCGTTGTGTGGGCGGTACGAGCGGAGGACCCGGACTGGGGTGAGGTTCCCGGCGACCCCCTGCCCCAGCGCCATGAGCTGGTCGAGACCTCCCAGCGGCTGCGCTCGGGTGCGGTGCCGGGGGTGCACGTGCGCACCGGCGTGGTGGTCGATGCGTTGCGGCCAACCGGCGGCGGGGTGGTGGCCTGTCTTCGGTCCAGCACCGGTGAGGTCGAGGAGGTCGTCGTCGACCTCATCATCGCCTTGACCGGCTTTGTGGGTGACACTTCGCTGTACCGGCAGCTCCAGGTCCACGAGTGCTACGCCAACGCCGCCCCGATGAACCTCTCGGCGGCGCTGTTGTCCGTTGCGGGCGACGGCCCAGCGGACTGCCTGGCTCAGGCGTCGCTCGGGGTGGATGTGCTCAGGGTGCCGGAGCCGGACTTCTTCGTGCTGGGGGTGAAGTCCTACGGGCGCAACAACACCTTCCTGCTGCGCGTCGGCTACGAGCAGGTCGACGAGGTAGCCAGCGCCTACGCCAAGCCACGCTCTTGGTGCTCAGGCCGCGGGTCGCGCAGTCCCGGTGGAGGCTAGCCGGAGGATGGTCGGGCCGGGCCGGGTGGTGTTGAAGGTGTAGATGCCGGCTGCGTGGCTGAGGCAACGTGTGGTGTCGGCGGCGAGGTCCTCGGCTTGTTGCAGGTGTGGTGTGACGGTGCCCCAGGCCGACCAACGGTCCCGGGCGGCTGCAGTGAGCTCACCGAGGTGGCGGGCGATTTGCGCCAGGTCGCGGACCAGCGTCAGGGTTTCCTCGTCTGTGGCGGTCATCGGCAGGGCAGCCGCGGTGGCCAGCGCCGCTGCCGCCGCTTCAATCGGGGCATTGATCGTGGTTTCCATGACATCTCGCCATCCGAAGTTTGGTTCAGGCCGTGCCCTACAAGAGAGTTGGTCTCCGGGCTGTCTGATACACCCTTCGCCCCAGAATCTTGAGGTTTTGCACGATTCCCGCCCAACGTCGTGTAAATGCTTACGCCCCTTGTAGCGGTCGCGAACCATCAACCGTTACACACGCCGCGCCTCACCAAGGGCTGATCATGATTTGTGATCTTCTTTCCTACCGCAGTCTTCACACGGCGCAGTTGTAGATCAGGGGTAGCGAGCCGTCGCGCTGGCGCAGCCGGAGGAACAGTTCCACGGCGCGGCGTTTGGCCTCGGCCATGCTGACGTCAGGGCCGGCGAGCAGCAGGTCCGGCGAGGTGTCCAGGTCGGCACCGGCGGGGTGCCAGTGCCAGCCGTCGGTCGTGACGGTCAGCTCGGGCACGGTGTTGTCGGTGTCGATTGCCACCCCGTCGTGGGAATGGCCCCGCTTGACCAGCGGCCGCACCGCGAAGTCCGCACCATGTATCCCCTTAGTGGCCAGTAGCGCCCGCAGCGGCTCAACCTCAGCCGAGTTCTGCGGCGTCTCGGTCATGCCTACCCGCACCGGTAGGCCCAGCGACAGTGCCAGATCGAGCCCGTCCATCGCCTTGGCCCAGGCTCCCGACCCACGGTTGGCGTCATGGAAATGGGGCTGCGCGCCGTCCAGCGAGGTCTGCAGGACCAGCCGTTGCCGGCCCGCCAGGCGCTCTAGCTGCGTGCGCCGCCAGCCCTGATACAGCATGGCGTTGCTCAGGCACACCACGTCGAGCGCCTCGGTGGCGTAGAGCAGCATCTCGACGAGGTCGCGTTCGAGGAAGGGCTCGCCGCCGGTGACGTACAGCTCGGTGAAGCCCTCCGCGACCGCCCCGTCGACCAGCTCCCGGAACCGGGGCAGGCCGAGCGCCCGGCGGCGGGCCTGCGGGGACGAGGCGACCGAGCAGTAGTTGCAGGCCAGGTTGCAGTGGAAATTGGTGTAGATCCACAGCCGGGGCGGGAACAGTGCCGAGCCGAACAGCGGCAGCACCGGGACACCGTCGTCCACGATCTCCGGTGTGGAACCCCAGGAGACCTGCTCCCCGGCGAAGGACGGCATCGCCGACTTGTAGAGCTGGAAGCGGCCCCGGGAGCGTTCTGCCGGCGGCACGATCTCCAGGCAGGTGGTCCACCATCCCGTCTCCACGGCCTGGGTGAACGCCTCCGGTAACCCCGCCTTGCGCATCGACGCCGCATGCGCGCGCCAGTCGTAGTCCAGCGTCACCAGCTGGGCGGTGGTGTGACCGTCGACGATGTCCAGCAGCGCGTACCAGACATGGTGACCACCGTCGTTGGCCGGCCGGCCGAGGACCCCGACGTTGACCACCAGGGTGTTCCCCAAACACCTGACCCACGGCAGCCCGGAGTGCGTGCAGCAGATCACGCCGGCACCGGATGCGTCGATCCGCATCCGGTGCGCATCGTCGGGCAGCGATTCCCACCAGAAGTCGTTGACGGCTAGCGGGGAACCGTGCACAAAATGCAGGTCCATCCTGTCGACGGTCTCCCGGTGTTCGGTGGGCAACGTCCGCATCCAGGCCGCGAACTCCGCGGAGGTATGCGCCAACGTGTAGTCGTAGGCGATCGCGGCGAAGGCGTTGTCGTCATCGTCGGCGTACCCGCAGCCGCAGTCAGGATCACCCCGACCGATGGCGAGCTCGTAGTTGCCGGCGATGCACTCGATACCGTTGTCGACCAGCAAGGGCCAGATCGCCTCCGGCTCCGCCCCGTAGGCGCCGAAGTCACCCAGGCACCACAGCCGGTCGGCACCGCGGGCTCGCGCGTCGTCAATGAAGGCCCGCAACGCATACGGGTTGGAATAGGTCCCACCGCACAGTGCCAACCTCGTCACAGGGCCAGCCTCGTCATCGACACACCTTCCCATTTGGGACCGCTACGGTGGTGTTCTAACCGGGTCGGCGAACCGGTTCGACCTGATCAGCGAATGGACGCAGATGGGATACTCGCGCATGATCCATGCGTTGCGTCGCCTGGAGCGTCGGACCCGGCCGGTCGATCCGGAGTTCGCCGCAGTCCTGCACCGCCGGTGGGCGCAGCTTCCCGAGCACGTCAAGACCCCGGGTCAGTTCCTGGGCAGGCACGCCGTGGGCTGCGAGGGCACTCACGGGGTGTTCCCGCGCTGCAACCTCGCCTGCACTCCCTGCTACCACTCGCGCGAGGCCAACCGGGTACGCGTGGACGGGTCACACACCATCGCCGAGGTCGACAAGCAGATGGCGCTGCTGCGCCGGCTGCGCGGACCCCGGGCGCACGCCCAGCTCATCGGCGGGGAGGTGACGCTGCTGGCCCCGGACGACCACGCGGCCGCACTGCTGACGATGCGCCGCTACGGCCGTGAGCCGATGAGCATGTCGCACGGCGACTTCGACCCCGATTACCTGGAGCGGCTCGCCTTGGACGCTCACGGCCAGCCGCGGCTGCGACGACTGTCCTTCGCCGGGCACTTCGACATGCTCATGTTCGGCCGGCGTGGCATCCCCCGGCCGGGTAATGAACAGGAACTCAACCCCTACCGGCAGCGCTTCGTGGACATGTTCACCAGCCTGCGCGCCAAACATGGCGTGCGCTTCTTCCTGGCGCACAACATGACCGTCACCCCGGCGAATCTCGGCCAGGTCGCCGGCGTGGTGCGGGACTGCCACGCGATGGGTTTCGGCATGTTCTCCTTCCAGCCGGCGGCGTTCGTGGGCGACGACCGCCGCTGGCACGAGGACTACGAGCAGGTCGGCATGGACGAGGTCTGGCGAGAGATCGAAAAGGGCGTCGGCGCCCCGCTGGACTACACCGTGGTGCAGCACGGTGATCTGCGGTGCAACCGGGCGGCCTACGGGTTCTACGTCGGCCCACGGTGGCACCCGTTCCTGTTCGGCGACGACCCAGCTGACCTCGCCACCAGGGAAGCGTTCTTCCGCTACCTCGGTGAGGTGAACTTCACCGGAGTCGAGATGCCGGACCTGGTGGGCAAGCTGGTGCGCACGGCGGTGCGTCACCCGGTCGTCGTCAAGGTCGCGGTTGCGTGGGTCATCCGTACCGTGCGACGCGTCGGTGGGCTGCGAGCGCTGCTACGACATGGCGTGCGCCCGGTCTCGTTCGTGGTGCACCAGTTCATGGACGCCGCGGACGTCGCGCCGGCGTGGGAGCTGATGCAACGGGGCGAGAAAGCCACCGATCCGCGGATTGCCGCGACTCAGAAGCGGCTGGCGTCCTGCCACTACGCGATGGCGCATCCCGACACCGGTGAGCTCGTCCCCGCGTGCGTTCAGCACAGCGTGCTCGACCCGGTGGAGAACGTCGAGCTGCGGCGGTTGCTGCCGATCGTCGACGTCCATGCCTCGTGAGATCGACCTTCCCGTCTCGCTGCACGGCGTGGTGTTGCCCGATGCACGCACCGGGCGATCCGTGGATCTCGGCGCGCTGCCGGGCGGGTACCTGCTCACCGCGATCCGGCACCGGTTTTGACTGCCCTGCCAGCAGCACCTCGTGCAGGTGCGTGACCTTGCCGCCGGCTGCCCGATCGGCCTCATCGCCTGCGGGTTCAGTCCTCCGGCCGCGCTCGCCGCGCTCGCCGACCACCTCAGCTGGCCGGGCCCGTTCCTCGCGGATGAGGACCGCGTCCTCTACGGGTTGCTCGGCATGCGCCGAGCGCACCTGTGGCAGGTGTACTCGCCGGGAACCCTGGCCCGCTACGCGGCCGCTGCGGCCCACCGGCAGCACCTACCGCGGCCGGTAGAGGACGTCCGGCAGATGGGTGGCGACGCGCTGCTACTCGACGGCACCGTGGTGCACCGATGGCTGCCCCGCACACCCGACGACCGAGTCCTCCCCACGCGCCTGCTGCACGCAGCCAAGCTGGCCGCCCTTCAAGGACCACCAACCCCCCGCACTGCCGGTAACGACGACCAACCTCGCTGATCGGGGCACACCGTGGCGTCCTTCGACTACGACCTGGCGATCATCGGCGCCGGATCGGCCGGACTGACGGCCGCCCGACTCGCCCGGTTCTTCGCCAAGCGCGTGGCGCTGATCGACAAGGGCCGCCTGGGCGGGGACTGCCTGCACTACGGCTGCGTCCCGAGCAAAGCGTTGATCAAGGCGTCCCGGGTGGCCCACGAGGTCGCCACCGCGCAGCGCTGGGGGCTGTCCCCGCAGCACCTGCCCAACGGCCTCGCCGCAGTCAACGCCCGGGTGCGGCACGCCGTCACCGAGGTCGGCAAGCTCGACGACGCCCAGGTGCTCGCCGAGCTCGGTGTCGATGTGCTGCTCGGCGGCGCCACCTTCCGCGACCCGCACACTCTGCGCGTGGCGGACCGCGACATCACCGCCAAGTTCGTCCTGATCGCCTCGGGTAGCCGACCGGCGGTACCTGACATCGAGGGGCTGGCCGAGGTCGGTTACCTGACCAACGAAGACGTCTTCGACCTGGGTCGGCTGCCGGGCAGGCTCGCGGTCATCGGTGGCGGTCCGATCGGGGTGGAGCTCGCGCAGGCGTTGCACCGGCTCGGCTCCACGGTGACCATCGTGCAACGCCGACCACATCTGATCCCCCGCGACGACGCCGACATGATCGACGTGCTGGAGCGCCAGTTCGCCGACGAGGGGATCGACATACGGCTCGCCACTGCGCCCACCGCCGCGCGCCGCGAGGGCGCGGACATCGTGCTGAGCCTGAACCCACACGAGCTGCGGGTGGACACGGTCCTGTGCGCGGTCGGCCGAGTGCCCAATGTGGAAACGCTCGGGCTCGACGCCGCCGGAGTCGCCGCCGACGACCGGGGAATCGCCGTCAACGACCGGCTCCAGACCAGCCAGTCCCACATCTACGCCGCCGGCGACGTGACCGGCGGGCCGGCGTTCACCCACTACGCCGGCCACCAGGCCGCGCACGCGGTGCGCAACGCATTCGTTCCGATCAAGGCGGCGTACTCCCCCGGTCACCTGCCATGGGTGACCTTCACCGACCCGGAGGTAGCGCACGTCGGCCGGACCGAAGCCGAATCACAAGCGGCGGGCGATGCCTACGATGTCATCCGCTTTCCCTACAGCCACAACGAGCGTGCGGTAACCGACGCCGAGCCCGTCGGCCTGATGAAATTCCTCATCGACGGCAAACGGCGGTTTATCGGCGCCCACATCGCCGGCCACAACGCCGGCGAAATGATCAATGAGTTGACTTTGGCGATGAACAACGACCTCACCATCGACGCGATCATCGGCTCCATCCATGCCTATCCCACCTACTCCTTCGCGATCCCGATCGCGCTCTACGAGTACGTGCTGACCCAGAACCCCAGCGCGGCAGCCAAAGCCGGCCGTTACCTCAGCCGCCTCACCTAACCCGTTGACCGTAGGTTCCTCAGCTTGCGCCCGCCAACAGGGGCCGCTCAGCGGGTGCCCACGCAGATGAAGTAGTCGATGCTCGACAGGAAACTGCCGCCCTGCGCGCGCTGCTCCAACGCGGCGATCCACTCCTGCGCCTGGCCGGCCTCGATGGCTCCCGCTTCCGCAGCAGCCTGGGCCACGCGCACCGACATGCCGAACAGGTAGGAGCCCGCGGCGACGTCCAGATGAGTGATTACCTGGACCGCGACGCCGTGATACCCCGCTTCGACCAGCAACCGCGCCGTCCGACGGCCGGTCCAGCCGTCGGCGTAGAGCTGGTCGCTGTTGAACGCGGCGATCCGTCGGGTCGTCTCCCGATCGGGGTGGTCCACCACCCAGGTATCCCCGTCCTGGTCCGCGGTGACGAAGCGGCCTTCGGGGCACAGTACCCGCCGGGTCTCGGCGAGTGTGCTGCGCAGCAGCGGGTCCGGCAGGTGAATCAGGACGGTCTGCGCGAGGCAGGCGTCCACGGTGGAATCGGCGACGGGAATTTCCTCCGACGAGCC